>DATJYW010000025.1:0-2231 GCA_035499435.1 Candidatus Acidiferrales bacterium
GCCGAGCGCGCGCTGCTGGAGGGATATCGCGTGATCCCCCTCATCCATCTGCCCGACGTGTACGGCGTGGGTCCGCGCGTGCACGGGGGGCAGGGCATCACGCCGCTGGGCGAGTGGCGGTTCGAAAACCTCTGGCTGGAAAGCGGGCGGCCATGACGTTTCGCACCCGGCTGCTCCTGGTCTTCACTCTGGCGGTGGTGGGCGCGGTCGGCCTGGTCGAACTGCTGGTGGCAGGGAACACCCGCCAGACCTTCGAACGGATGGAGGCCCAGCGCGCCGACGTGCTCACGCGGCAGTTCCGCAAGGAATTCGAACGCCGCAGCTCCGAGATGGTGCGCGCGGTCAACGCCATCGCCGGCTCCGAGCGAGCCATCAACATGGCGGTCTCTCCCGACCCGGCCTCCTGGTACAGCGAGGCGGCGCAGCTTGCCGCGACGCACGGGCTGGACCTTCTGGAGCTGGTGGCGGGCGATGGCAGCATCATCAGCAGCGCCGAATGGCCCGCGCGCTTCGGATACAAGGAAGACTGGCTGAGCGCGGAGGGCGATTGGAAGCGGCGCGGCGCATTTCTCCGCCGCGAGGAACTGCGCGACGGCACAGCGCTCGCGCTGGTTGCGGTGGGAACCACGGTGGCCGGCGACCGCAGGCTGTACGTGGTCGGGGGGGAACAACTGGACCGCGACTTCCTTTCGACCCTGGTCTTGCCCGAGGGCATGCGCGTCCTGCTCTATCGCAGCCTGGACGCGGCTTTTTCCCCGCGCGAGCTGATCGATGCCACCGGCCCTGTTCCCGGGGCCGAACGCCTGCGGCCGGTAATCGAAGAAGTGCGGAGCTCGCGCCGCGAAGTCATCCGAACAGTGGGCGTGGGCGCCGATGCGGAGACATTTCACGCGGTGCCGCTTACGGATTTCGAAAACCAGGTTCTCGGCGTGCTGCTGATCGGCAGCTCCCGGCGCGAACTGGCGATGCTAGAGACCTCCCTCCTGCTGAACGGGATTGCGGTGGCCGCGGCCGGAATCCTGTTCGGCATCGCGCTGAGCTGGTGGGCCACCGCGCGCATCACCCGGCCCGTGAACCGGCTGGTGGCGAGCGCGGGCAAAGTCGCCGCCGGCGATTGGAATGCCACGGTCGATATCTCCTCCGGCGACGAAATCGGCCAACTGGCGCGGGCGTTTAATCGCATGACGGGAGAGCTGGCGGCCCAGCGCGAGCGGCTCGTGCAGGCGGAACGGGTGGCTGCGTGGCGCGAGCTGGCGCGCCGCCTGGCGCACGAGCTGAAAAATCCGCTCTTTCCCCTCCAGATCACCGTGGAGAACATGCAGCGGGCCCGCGAGCGCTACCCGGAACAGTTCGACGAGGTGTTCCGCGAAGGTTCGGCCACCTTGCTGGCCGAGCTGACGCAGTTGAAGCAGATCGTCGGCCGGTTCAGCGATTTCGCCAAGATGCCCACGCCCGAAATGCAGCCCGTGGATCTGAACGGACTGGTACGCGAAACCGTGAAGTTCTTCGAGGCGCAACTGGCGCAGGCCGGGATTCAGGCGGTCACGGCGCTCGATTCCTCGCTGCGGCCGCTGCCGGCCGACCCCGAGCAGCTCGCGCGCGCCCTGCGCAACCTGGTCTTGAACGCCATCGACGCCATGCCGCGGGGCGGAACGCTCACCCTGCGCACGTTCGTCCTGCCGGGCGCCGCGATGCTGGAGGTCTCGGACACCGGCCAGGGGCTCACGCCGGAGGAGTGCGACCGCCTGTTTACGCCTTACTACACCACCAAGACGCACGGCACCGGGCTCGGACTGGCCATTGTCCAGTCGGTGGTGAGCGATCATGGCGGCAGAGTCTCGGTGGAGAGCGAGAAGGGCAAGGGCGCGACGTTTCGCATCGAGTTGAAGACGGAGAACTGACCCATGGCACACTTGCTGATTGTCGATGATGACCAGAACACGCTGGCGTCGCTGGCGCGCGCCTTCCGGCTGGCCGGGCACGAGGCTACGGTGTGCGACAACGCGACGCGCGCCCTCGAGCTGGTGAAGACGCAGCCCTTCGACGTTATGCTTTCCGACGTCGTGATGCCCGGCAAGGACGGCCTCTCGCTGCTCGAAGACCTGCGCGGCCTGGGAATCGCTCTGCCCGTGGTGATGATCAGCGGACAGGCCAATATCGAGATGGCGGTGCGCGCCACCCGCCTGGGAGCGGTGGATTTTCTGGAGAAGCCGCTCTCTACCGACAAGCTG
>DATJYW010000026.1:0-7537 GCA_035499435.1 Candidatus Acidiferrales bacterium
TGGAACTCCCACTCGGTGATGGTGCCGTCCGGCGCCACTTTGCCGCCGACCTCGATCAACCCGCCGGGGCGGAAGTACGCCCAAGTCAACTCTTCGTCGCGCGTCCAGTTGCGCTTCACCGGCCGGCCCACGGCCTTGGCGATGCGGGCGGCTTCGATGGCCGCGTCGCCATTGTGCTTGCCGCCGTAGCCCGAGCCCGTGTCCGGCATGATCACGTGCACGTTCTCCGGGGAGGTCGCGAGCTGCTGCGCCAGCTCGGTGCGCACGCCGAAGGGCCGCTGCGTCCCGGTCCAGACGGTGAGCTTGTCGCCTTCCCACTCGGCGACCGCGGCGCGCGGCTCCAGGGGCACGTGCGCGATGTAGGCGACGGTGTACGGCGTCAATCCCGGACTCGGAGCGCCACCGCCCGCGTTCTGCTTGAAGTACTCGAATACGTGCTGGCTATCGGTCTCGGCCGTCACCGGCTTCCATTCCGCCTTTAGGGCGGCCAGGGCCTGCTGCGCGACGTCGGGCGCCGGCGCGGCCACGCCGACGAAATTGCCTTCCCGTACGACTTTGACACCCGGCAGCTTCTCCGCAGCGGACGAGTCCAGCGACACCAGCGAGGCCCCGAACTGCGGCGGGTACAGGACCTTCGCCCACATCATCCCAGGCCGCTTCATGTCGTAGGTGTATTTGTGCGCTCCGGTAACGATCTCGCGGCCGTTCACCTTTGCCAGGCTCGTGCCCGCGATCTTCCAGTCCGCCGGGGGAGCCAGCGTCACGCTCGAGGGAATCGCGCGCGCCAGCTTCTCGCCCTTCGTCAACTCTCCGAATGTGGCCGACCGTGCGCCGGCGGTCACCTTACCGTCACCGCAACCCAGCGCACTCCGATCGACGCTCCACTTCTGCGCGGCCAGGTCGAGGAGCATTTCGCGCGCCGATGCCGCGGCGCGGCGGATCTGGGGCCACATGCGCGGAGTGGTCTGGCTGCCCACGGTTCCCTGGTCGAACGGCGTGAGGGCGGTGTCGCCCATCACCAGCCTGATGGAGGCAGGCGGCACTCGCAGCTCTTCCGCGGCGGCCTGGGTGAGAGACGTGCGCGCGTTCTGACCGACCTCGACCTTGCCGGTGTAGACCGTGATGGCACCGCTTTCCGCGATGTGCAGCCACGCGCTGACGTCAGCAGGCATGGCGCCGGCGCGGAGCTGTCCGCCGGTCTCCTGCGCATAGATCGGATCTTCATCGGCGGTAATCAGGACCAGGATGCCGCCGCCCAATACAGCGAAGAAGTCGCGGCGTTTCATGCGCGGCCTCCTTTCGCGACGGCGGCGCGAATCGCGCGCACCACCCGCGGGTACGTCCCGCAACGGCAGATGTGGCCGTTCATGCCGGTCACGATTTCGGCCTCGGTGGGGTTGGGATTGCGCCGCAGGAGCGATACCGCACCCAGGATCATTCCCGGGGTGCAATACCCGCATTGCAGCGCATCGGCCTCGAGGAAGGCCTCCTGCATCGGATGCAGCCTGCCTTCGGGCGCCAGCCCTTCGATGGTGACGATTTTCTTTGTCCCGACGGCAGCGACCTTGGTCAGGCAACTCTTGGTGGCGACGCCGTCGATGAGGACCGTGCAGGCCGCGCACTGCCCCTCACCGCAGCCGAATTTCGAGCCCGTGAGGTCGAGATCGTCACGCAGGACACTCAACAACGTGCGATCCGGATCGGCATCGATCCGGTGCATGGAGCCGTTCACATGGAGTTCGGTGACTCTGGCCATGCACCAATCTTACTCCGCAGGGCAGGATGCCGACTGTCCGGCCGCTACTTCACCCTCTTCGCGGTGAAATCGAACGACCGGTCCATCGCCGGAATCGAGACCGTCATCTTGATCTCGTCCCCGCTCACGGCGCCCTTGTAATTCAACACGAACTCACCGTTCGGCGTATCGCGCTTCACGGTGAACGAAACGTTGTCGCCATCCACCTTCCCGTCCGAGATAGGTGCTTCGCCCATCTGTCCAGTTACGGTACCGGTGAGTTTCCCCGCATCCACTTTGAAGACGAACGTATTTTCGATCGTCCCGTTGGGCGTCTCGAGCGATGCCTTCCAACTGCCCGCGACGTCGGCCGCCGAGGCGGTAAGCGCGAGTGCCAAAAAAAGAGTCGTCAACACCTTCATTCCGGTGCTCCCTTCGGTAGTCCAGTGTCCCATGGCGGGGGCGGATTTGGATTAATGCGGCGTAACGTTAACAACTATTCAGCCCGGCAACGCCGTCGCGCCGCGGCGCGTTGCTCAAGGTAGAGAGGGTAGCGAAATGAAGAGACTGGTATTGATGAGCACGATGGCGCTGGGCGCCGTTCTGAGCGGATGCGCCGGCAGCGGATATGTCGCATACGGTCCGCCACCGCCTCCGCGCTATGGCTTCGTCGGAGTCGCTCCCGGAGCCGGATACGTCTGGACCGGCGGCTTCTGGGACCGCAGCGGCGGCCAGTGGGCTTGGCGGGAGGGGCGTTGGATGCGTCCTCCGCATGCGCATGCCGTGTGGGTTGCTCCCGCGTGGCGGCAGGAGCACGGCGGGTGGCATTTCCACCGCGGCTATTGGCGCTGAGCGCCCTGTGACATCCCCGTGGCCGCGCCCGACACGGCCCCAACCCCCGGCGCCGGCCCCGCGTATTCGGGCTGCAATTGCATCGGCCCTCGCCAGCGCAGGTAGGGAATGTTCAGGATGGCCCTTAGCACCAGGTAGATGGCGATTGCGGCCACAACTGGTCTTCGCGAATCCGGGAAGTTCGCGATGGCAACCGCGATGGCCAGCGCGGAATGCCGCGACGAAGTTGCCAGTGCCAGAGTGGTCCGGTTGGGGTCCGCGGGACCGCCCAGGAAGTGGCCCGCTGCCGTTCCCACAACCATGAAAATCGCGAACGCGGCGATGGTTCGCGCTCCCGCGAGTGAAAGGATGGTCCGCCACTCCAGCGCCAGCAGCGGGATGACGCCGGCCAGCATCACGATGGCCCCGACCATCAGCAGGATTCGCACGATTTTCCCCAGGACCGGCAGGTACCGGGCGGCGAGCATCCCAGCGGCGAGCGGAGTCAGAATGGACCGGACTACCAGGAGCGCCACGTCGTCGGCACCGTAGCTGGCCTGCCGATGGAACGCCCAATCCATGAATTGGAGAGTAATCGGCACCAGCGGGACCGCCAGAACGGCCTGTGAAACCAGCAGGCCCAGGGCGTATTCCATGGATGCGCCTCTGCTCAGGTGGATGCGCAACAGCAGAGGCGGCACGGGGGTCATCGACAATACCGCGAGCGTGAGCGCGACCGCCGGTTGCAGCGAAAACGTCTTGATCAGCAGGACCGCGGCGATGGGCGCGACCACGTTTCTCGCGGCAATCGAGCGCCACAGCAGGGCAGGATGACGGAAGAGATAAGTCGCGTCGCGCCAGGTGCAGGCCGCTCCGATGGCAAATACCTGCGCGCTGATGCTGATCATCAGTACCAGCGGCAAGAATCCAAGCCATTCGCGCATACTTCACCCGCGGCGCGCCCGTTACCGGCGGCGCTGTGGCTTCGATGCTCGGGTGGGCGCGCCGGATTTACTTCTTCGTCGCCGTCCAGGTAGCCCGGTCGTCGAAGCCCGCGTACACAGCGGTGCCTTTCATCGACGTCGCACTCTCGATTGTGCCTTTGTAGGCGACTTTGATGGTCTGGTCGCCGGCGTTGCCTTCGAAACCGAACTCGATGGTGTTGCCTTTCACCGACCCTGTCAGTTTAGCGTCCCCGAATATCTGGCTGTGAAACGTCCCGGTGAGCTGTTCACCGTTCTGCCGCAATTCCAACATCGGCGAGCCCGAACCCTGGCTTGTCTCCACGCTCAGTTGCCACGTGCCGGAGACGTCCGCCCCGACCGCAATAGCCGCAGAAAGCACGAACGCGCAGATTAATTTGTACATGGCGCACCCCGCCCGAATACTCTAGCTCAATCTGTGGGTTTCTGCCAACCCGGCCGCCATGCGCTTCTTTGGAGCTTCACTCCTCGCGCAGAATTTCCAGCGGCTTCCTGCCGAGCACGCGGAAACTCGCCAGCCATCCAGCCGCCGTGGCCGTCACCGCCGAGACGAGAACCGCTAACCCGTTCGTGAGTGCGTCGGGGCGGAAGTGAATCTCCAGCAGGCGGTCCAGCACCAATGCCGCAAAGCCCGAAGCCAAGGCCGTGCCCATTATGCCGGCCACCGCGCCCAGCGCCAGAAACTCGATGGAGAAGACCCAGGCAATCCGCCGCCGCGTCGCGCCAAGTGTCTTCAGCGTCACCACTTCGCGCATCCGGCGGAACCGGGTCCCCGCCACGCTCGACGCCACCATCACCGCGCCCGCGAGGATCGTGAATGCCGAGATGAACCGGATCACGGCCGCGATGCGCTGGACCACGTCGTCGATGATCTGCATCACGTCCGCCACGTTCACCACGGTCACAGTAGGGAATTTCTCGTAGACCACGCGCTGCAGCGCCGCGACATCGGCCGGCCGCACGCGCGCGCTCCCATAGTAGACTGCCGGCAGGCCGTCCAGCGGACCTGGATTGAACAGGAATTCGAAGCGCCCGGTCATCCGGATCGATTCCGTCCGCTCGATGCAGGCCACCCGGGTGCGGATGGTGCGGTTCCAGATGCTCCAATCGATGGTCGCTCCGGGCTTCAGGTTGAGAATTCGCGCCGCCTCCTCCTGCACGCAGACCTGCGGATCCCGGTCGCCCGGTTTCCACCACGCGCCCTCCAGCACCATGGCGTCCGGCGGCATGGCATCCACTGTGGTGACGGACCGCGTGCGCAGGAATCGCCGGACGCGCGGCTTGTCCTCCAGCGCCTTTCCGTCGACCGTGGCGATGCGGGCGGCCACGGCGAACGCCACCTCGGGCGCCTCTTTCACGCCCGGCTGTTGGCGGATCAGATCGCTGACCGCGGCGCGCTGGTTGGCCGGGATATCCAGGAGGAATACGTTCGGCATCCCCGGCGGCGCGCTGCCGCGGATCTGCTCTACGAGCGCCGTCTGCACCAGAAACACCGTGAGGGTGAACATCACCCCTACGCCCAACGCGACCACGGCAGATTGCGCCTGGTTGCCCGGGCGATACAGGTTCGCGATGCCATGGCGCATCGTGGCCGGCATTCGCGGACCCGCGTACCGCAATGCCAGGCGGCAGCCGCGCAGCACGAGCCATCCCGCCAGCCAGAGAAGCCCAACCCCAGCCGCCAGCCCGCCCGTAAAATATGCCGCCGTGATCACCCGGTCGCGCCAATCGCCTTCCGTCAACGTCAGCGCCACCGCGCCCGTGCCCAGCAGGATGGCCGCCCGGGTCAGGACCGCCGCGCGCCGCCCAGCCCTCGGCGCCGCCTCGACATCGCGCCGGAAGACCAGCGCCGGCCGGATGGCGCGGATACTGAGCAGCGGGGGGAGCGTGAAAAGCAGTGTCACCAGGCAGGCCACCGCGATCCCCTGCGCCGCCGGCCAGGCATTCCAGTATGCCGCCGTGCCGATCTGGAAGTACTTTGCCAGGAAACCCGGAAACACCGCCGCCACTGCCACCCCGAACGCCACGCCGATCACACCGCCGCCCAGCCCCAGCATGAGGGTTTGGGCGGTGTAGATGCGGATAATCTGCCCCGAGCGCGCCCCGATGCACTTCATCACCGCGATCGAATCCAGCTTCTGTTGCAGGTGGCCGTGCATCGCGCTGGCCACTCCCATGGCTCCGATGACCAGAGCGATCAGCCCGATCAGGCTCAGAAAAGTGGTGGAGCGGTCCAGCCCGCGCGTGATGATGGGATGCGTCTCGCGATAGTCGGCCAGCGTGGCCTCCGGAAAGGCCAGCTTGAGAACCCGCCTGACCTGGGAGACGTCCGGTTTGCCGCCCGCCGGCAGCGCGAAGAGGTAGCGCTCCGAAGCCCGGCTGCCCACGCCGATGAGCCCGGTCCGGTCGAGTCCCTCGCGCGTGATCATCACCCGCGGACCCACGTTGAGACTGCCGGTCATGCGGTCGGGCTCGGAGACCACCGTGCCTGCGATCCGGAAATCCTGCCCACCGATGCGCAGCGTATCGCCAGCGGCCACGTTGAGCCGGACCAGCAGATCGTCGGAGACCACCACGGTCGATGGGGTGAGCGCATCCCGCAGGGCCTGCGGCGGGTTCAGAGTTACCGTCCCATAGAAGGGATACACCCGCGGATCGACCGCCTTCACCGAAATCAGCAGCGGGTTGGGCGTGGAGGCCGACGATGCCATGGTGACCGTCTCCGTGATCCACGTCCGCCGCACCCCGCGCGCCTGCAGCCGGTCGAGTGCGGCCTGCTGCCGGGGGTCAGGCAGGGCGAAAACCCTGGCAGTCATGTCGGCCGCCATCAGGGTGCGCGCCTGCGCGAGCAGCATGTGACGGAAAGATCCGCTGAATCCGCGCACACCGGTGAGCGACCCGACCCCCACCGCGACCGCCAGCACCACGAACAGAAACCGCGCCCGCGAGGCCCGCATCTCCCGCCAGGCAATTCGCATCGCCGCGCCCCATGCCAACTGCGACGTCATTCTCCGCCTTTTCTGCGTATCCTCAGCGTCCCGGCGTCCCGGCGGTGAATTCAGGCGCGCGCGGCGCTACCAGCCGCGACACGGTTGCGTCCGCTTCTTCATCGGACTCGTCGCCCTGGTCTTCCAGGTACATGTGCGCGTAATAACTTGCCAGGCCGCAGATCACCGCCATCACCAGCACCAGCCCCAACCAGCGCAGGCTATGCCCGTTCCAGCCGCGCTCGCCGGCCACCGCGGCAATCGTGGCACGTACGATGGCGAACGCGATCCCCATGCCCAGCCCGAGCTTCAGCCACCACGGGAGCAGGTCGAGGTGGGACTGGCCGCCAACCTGGCTCCAGGCCACATAGACCGCGATCAAGGCGACCAGGAACAGCGCCGAGTATGCCAAGCGGAGCAGGGGCATCGGAACTTTCATCTTACGTTATCCTGGAAGTAGCACGATGCCCGAGAGCACTCCTGGGTTCCTGCGTTCCCGGTATCAATTCCAAAACGCATTCCGGCTGGCGATGGACTCGATCCGCGCCCACAAGCTGCGCAGCTTTCTCACGCTCCTCGGTGTGATCATCGGCGTCGCCAGCGTGATCCTCGTCGGCGCCGCCATCGAAGGTCTCGGTGTCTACGCGGAGCAGAGCACCGCCAAGGCGTTCGGCTCGGAATCGTTCGTGGTGGCGCAGATTGCCTCCACCGGACGCATGACCCGCCGCGAGATCTTCGACAAGCTCAAGCGCAACAAGCCGATCCGCAACGCCGACGCGCGCTACCTGGAGGACGTCAACGCCGACAAGGTCCTGTACAGCCCGTACCGCAACCACATGTCGGACGTGAAGCGCGAAAACCAGATCTGCGAGGACACCGCCATCGCCGGCGTGTCCTCCGACATGTCCACCATTCGCGACATCGGCGTCGACGAAGGCCGCTTCTTCACCCCGCAGGAGGACCGCACCCGGCAAATGGTTGCCGTGATCGGCCCGACCGTT
>DATJYW010000027.1:0-3637 GCA_035499435.1 Candidatus Acidiferrales bacterium
CCACCATCGTGGCGGCCGAGAAAAGAAGGACCGCCGGGTTGAGGCTGACCTCTGCACCGCCCAGCGAGTCCATGGGCATGAGGCGAGTAATCGCGTTGATGCCGGCGGCAGCGAGCGCCAGGCCGCCGAGCGCACCGAAGAATGCCACTACGAAGCTCTCGGCGAGAAGTTGGACGATGATGCGCCCGCGGCCGGCGCCGATCGCGATCCGCAGGGCCGTCTCCTTCGTCCGGCCGGTGCCGCGCATCAGGAAGAGGTTGGACACGTTCGCACAGGCAACCAGCAGAACGAAGATGACAGCGCCGAGCAGCACCAGGATGGCGGGCCTGATGTCACCGGCGAACGCGTCCCGAAGAGTCTGAAGCGTCACGCCGAACTGATCGTTATCCGCGGGGTAAGCACGCGAGAGGCGCGCGGCGATGCCTTCCATCTCGGCGCGGGCCTGACCAAGCGTGGCCCCAGGAGCGAGCCGGCCAAGCACGACCATATCGCCGCGCTCGCTGCGTTCAGCGGCGCTGGAATTGCCGGTGGCCCAGACGCCGACAGGCTCGATGACATCGGCCTGTTCGGTCCAGCGGAAATCAGAGGGCAGGACGCCGACCACGGTGAAGGCCCGGGTGTCGAGAGTCACGACGCGGCCGAGCATGTTAGGATCCGCGCCGAAGTGCGATTGCCAAAGGCGGTAGCTGAGGAGCAGCACCGGCGCCGTGCCGGCCTTCTCCTCCGAGGCGTTGAAGATGCGCCCGAGGACCGGACGCGCGCCAGTCACGGAGAAGAAACTCGGGGAGACCGCCAGTCCGTGGATGTTCTCCGGCCGGCTGGTGCCGGCGAGATTGAAGCTCAGACCATACACGGCAGCCATTTCCGGGATAATGCGGCTCTGAGCGCGCCAGTCGAGGAAATTGGGGTAGGAAACGCTGACCGTGCCCACGCGCGGCGTGGTTTCGTTGAGCACGATCAGGCTCGACGGGTCGCGGAACGGCAGCGGGTGGAGCAGCACGCCGTAGACCACGGAGAAGATCGCCGTGTTGGCGCCGATGCCGAGGGCCAGGGTGAAGAGGGCCACCGCGGTAAAGCCCGGCGATTTGCGCAGAGTGCGGACGGCGTATCTCATATCCTGGACCAGGACTTCTAACGGGCGGACGCCGCGGGCATCGCGGCATTCTTCCTTCACCTGCTCGAGCCCGCCGAAATCGAGGCGGACGCGACGGATGGCCTCGTCGCGGGTAAGGCCGGAACGCAGATATTTTTCGAGCTGCCGCTCGCGGTGGAAGCGCAGCTCGTCGTCGAGGTCGGCCTCCACAGCGCGCCGGCGAAGGAGCGAGCGGAGACGGAAGAGCAGGTCAGAGAGCATCGGCGGGTCTCCTACGATGTGCCGAGAACCTGGGCCACGGCAGCGGTCAGCCTGAGCCAGGTGTCCTGTTCGGCGGCGAGCTGAAGGCGGCCGGTTTTGGTGAGTTCGTAGTACTTGGCGCGGCGGTTGTTGTCCGATATGCCCCAGCGTGCCTTGATCCAGCCGCGGCGTTCCAAGCGATGAAGGGCCGGATAGAGCGAGCCCTGCTGGATTTGCAGGACGTCGCTGGACATCTGCTGGACGCGTTCCGAGATGCCCCAGCCGTGCTGAGGCTCGAGTGCAAGCGTGCGCAGGATGAGGAGGTCGAGGGTGCCTTGAGGCAGATCGATGCGGGGCATGGGCTCCCTGTTTGCTTCTACAGGGGAGAATACAGGAACTCTTGTCGAAGTGCAAGGGGAAAGTTAGCGGCTCGCGACCGGCGGGGATTCGCAGTTCATGGTGGGGTATTCGAACAGCGTGGTCGTGGCTGGGGCGGCCAGCACACGGAGATCGAGCTGCTGCATGCCGATCAGGCCAGGCGCCAAGCCGAAGAACAACTGCTGAAGCGCGGATGGACCGGCCAGTGCCGGAGGATTGGCGATGGGAATCAGGTGGTCGGTAGGGTTCGCGACCCCGTCGGGCACCGGCTCGGTGCCACGAAGTCCCGTAAGGAAAACGTGGACGATCTCACCGATGGCGGCTGGGTCCTCGGGTGAGACAAGACGCGAGAAATCCTGGTGTGCGGTTCCGAAGCAGACGGCGAGCCGGTCCTGAACGGAGATCTTCATGCTGTATACGATGGGAAGGTTCGGATTCGAGAGCTCGAGCGTTTGAAGGTCGCCTCCGGCCGGAAGTGCGCTGGGGATCTGGAACCAGGCTTCGGTGTCGGAGAGCGAATGAAGCGGCACCTCGAAGCCCCCGGTCCGTACGCGCCAGCCGGCTCCGCCGAGAGCTGTCCCGTCGAGGCTGACGATCATGCCGGGCGTGACTACTCTGCCGTAGTCGGTATCTCCGTAGCAGATATAGGGGCACTGGCCGGGCGGGACGAGGGGCGCGCCGACCGAGGTGATCTCGGGAAATGGCGCAAGCCAGTCGGAAGACGTGCCGCCCGCCGGATCGATGCGGACCAGGCGCCCGTCGAGCGTGACGGCGAACGCTGCGCTGCCGCCGAGGGTGAAAGTCGAATAACGGTCGGGACCGACGCGTCGGACGGCACCGGCGGCCCGGCTGTAGGATTGCAGCGATCCGTCCGCCGCGAGAAAGAACAGCGTAGCGCCGTCGTCGGTGAGTGCGGGCGCGGATCCGCTCAGGCCAAGGTCGAGATCGCCGGCGGCAAGCCAATCCGGGCCGGTGACCCAGTGGAGTTTGCCGAACTCGGCCTCTATGTAGACGATGTTGGCGCCTTGCGCGTCGGCAACGGCTTCGAACGCCCCGTTGATGTTGCGGATGGGATGAACGCCTGCGGCGTCGAGCCATTGGAGTTGGGGACCGGTCAAAGTGAGAGCCTGTCCCCGATCCGTGGCGGCCCGCCGGCCGTAGCGTTGGTTGCCGAGGGACGTGGAGCCCTGGGCGGCGACGAGTTTCAACGAGGTCGACAGGTAGAGGCCGTTGAATTGGGGAGGCGGAGTACGGCCTAGGGCCTTGCAGTCCGACTGGTCGATCCAAACGAACTCACCGGAACGGGACAGGCGTACCAGTGTACGGAAGTTGTTGGAGAACTGGAACCCCGGCCCCTGCAACTCGAACGTTGCCTGGCAATAGTCGGCCAGCCAGCAACTGCTGCCGGCAAATCCGCAGGAGCGGTCGAGCGTTTGAGCGAAGGCTTGCACCGTGGCTGACGCGTCGATATCTGCGAGCCGGCCGCTGACAGCGGTAACTGCAGGGCCGCGCGCCATGTACCAGGACGTGGCCGCGGGGCCGGTGCGGACTTCGAAATAGACGGCGGTACCATCCGCGGTGGCGATCAGGTTGGAATACGCCCCGGGCAACGCCGGCGCAGAGAAGCACAGAAGCAGAACGAGTCGCATTACGCGGCCTCACTCCTAAGACCCGCGAGAGGACGAACCAACTACACGTTATTGTAGGGTATGCCTACCCTGAACCAATGATGCGCGCCTACCTCAGCCTGCTTCGGGGCAACGACAATTTCCGACGGCTGTGGCTGGCGCAGATTGTCAGCGAGCTGGGCGACTGGTTTTACATCCTTGCGGTTTACAATCTGCTTCTGGAACTGACGGGCAGCCGCGCGCAGTCCGTCGGGCTGGCGGTGGTGCTGCAGGTGCTGCCGAGCACGCTGATCGCCCC
>DATJYW010000028.1:0-4621 GCA_035499435.1 Candidatus Acidiferrales bacterium
CTGTCCGCCTCCACAACCAGGGCGATCTGGTGAATGCCCTGCCGGCGAAGCAGCCGGGCGCTGTACAACGCGTTCTCGTACGTCGATCGCGATTGCTCCTCGGTCCAGATTTTCGAGGCGGGCACCCCCTCTTTCTCCAACATCCGCCGCATGACCATGGATGCCGCCTCGGCGCCCTTCGCTTCCGGCCCTCCGCTGGCCAGCACTGGTATCTGTTTCCAGTTTTGATACAGCCATGCCGCGTGCATGATCCGCCGGTACGTGTCGCGGCCCACGAGCGCGTAGGGCCGGTTTGGAGTTGGATAATTCACAGCGCCGGCAAGCACCACGATGGCTTCCGCATCGCCTGCCGGACGAATCTCTCTAGCGTACCGCCCCACCAGGGGCCACGCCAGAATCGCGGACACGGGCGGCCACGTTAGCGCCACCAGCCCCAGAAACCCGCAGAGAGTCACCCGCCAGGAAACCGTTTTCCAGCACTTACGGAGACCGTACAGGCCCGCGGCAATGATTGACAAAAACAGAAATGTGAATGGTTGGATGTATGTCAACGCGCGACCTCTCCCGCCTCAATCGAACGTACCAAACAGCGATCGCCAAATTTGGAAAACCACCCGATAATTTCGCCTGTTCCGGCTCACCGGCGCCGGATAGTCATTCCGCCGCGAGATTTGGCATGGCACTTGCCTTGATAAATCGGCCCTGCTCCGTTCGGGCCCCGTTCGCCAAGACTATTTATGATCATCACTCGCAGCCCCATGCGCATCTCGCTCGGAGGAGGGGGCACCGATCTTCCGTCCTACTACCGGGAATACTCCGGTTTTGTCATCTCCGCCGCCATCGACAAGTACGTGTATATAACCCTGCACGATACCTTCGAGCAGGAATTCATCATCAAATATTCCAAGAGCGAGCACGTGCAGTCCGTCGCCGAGATCCGCCACCCGATCATTCGCGAAGCCCTCACCCTGGTACCCGTGGCAGCGCCTCACCTGGAAGTGATCAGCATGTCGGATATCCCGGCTGGAACCGGACTGGGATCTTCCGGCAGCTTCACCACCGCCCTGTTGCGCGCCTTGCACACCATGAACCGCAACTTCGTTGCGCCGCAGGAGCTGGCCGAGCAGGCCTGCCATATCGAGATTGACCTGTTGGGCGAACCGATCGGTAAACAGGATCAGTACATCGCTTCCTTCGGCGGCATCGCCAGCTTTCATTTCCGGCCGGACGACAGCGTCGAAGTAGTGCCGCTTAAGCTGGATCCCGAAACACTGCACAATCTTGAAGACAACCTGATGCTGTTTTTTACCGGATTTACCCGTTCCGCGTCGGACATCCTGCGGGATCAGGACACCCGCAGCCGGCAGAGCGATAAGGAAATGCTCGAGAATCTGCACTTCGTCAAAGAGATCGGCTTCGAAACGCAGCGCGCGTTCGCGGCCGGCAATCTTCGCTGCTTCGCCGAGCTCATGCACCAGCATTGGGAGCGCAAGAAGCGCCGCACCGCCGGCATGACGAATTCGTGCATCGATGCCTACTACGATCTCGCGCGCAAAAACGGAGCACTGGGCGGCAAGCTGATCGGCGCCGGAGGCGGCGGTTTCCTGATGCTGTACACCGAAGACAAAACCCGGCTGCGGCGCGCCATGTACGAGGTTGGTTTACGCGAGGTAGGCGTGCGTTTCGATTTTCAGGGCACCACCGTGGTGACCCGATCGTGAGAGGAGCATAACAACATGAAATCGAATTTGGATCTGAGCGTGAAGCTTTTCGCCGATGGCGCCGACAAGGCCGCAATGCTCGAGCTCTACGCCAACCCGCTGATCCAGGGCTTCACCACCAATCCGACGCTCATGCGCAAGGCCGGCATCACCGATTATGAGGCCTTCGCGCGCGATATGCTCGCAGCCATTCCCGACCGCCCGATCTCGCTCGAGGTCTTCGCCGATGAATTCCCGGAGATGGAGCGCCAGGCCCGCAAAATCACCGCCTGGGGAGACAACGTGTATGTCAAAATTCCCGTCACAAATACCCGGCGCGAGCCGTCGCTGGACCTGATCTGCAGGTTGGCGCACTCGGGGGTCAAGCTCAACGTGACGGCTTTGCTTACGCTCGACCAGGTACGGCAGGTAAGCGACGCGCTCGGCGGAGGCGCCCCCTCCTGTGTTTCCGTCTTTGCAGGACGCATTGCCGACACCGGCCGCGATCCGGTGCCCCTCATGGCGGCCGCAGTAGAGATCGTCAGCTCCTACCCGAATATGGAATTGATCTGGGCCAGCCCGCGTGAGCTGCTGAACATCTTCCAGGCCGACTCGATCGGCTGCCACATCATCACCGCCACGCCGGATATTCTGAAGAAGCTCTCCCTGGTCGGAAAGAACCTGCACGATTACTCGCTGGACACCGTGAAGATGTTCTATGACGACGCCGTGAAATCCGGGTTCGCGCTGTAAGCCTCGAGCGCGGTCAGAATCCGGCCGGCCGCGTCGCCACTGCCGTACGCCGCCGTCCACGGCCCGGCCTGATCTGCAATGCGCGCGGCTTCCACGATCCTCTCTTCGCCAGCCCCGGCGAGCACGTTGCAATTCTTCGCCAGCGTCTCCACCCACTCCGTCTCATCCCGCAGGGTGATGCACGGAACCCGAAAGAAATACGCCTCTTTCTGTACCCCGCCTGAATCCGTCAGGATGAAACGCGCCCGGCCTTCGAGCAGCAGCATTTCGAAATAGGAAACCGGCTCGATCGCCGCTACCGCCTCCAGTACGCTACCCGTCTCCGCCAGCTTCTTTTTGGTTCGCGGATGTACCGGCCACACCACCGGGCAGATCGTCCGGGCGATTGTCTCCAGGGCGCTCACGATCGCCCGCAGCCGCGCCGGATCGTCCGTATTCTCCGCCCGATGCACCGTCGCCAGCACAAATTCGCCGGCTCGCCATCGTTCGGCCAGCAGGCCGCCGCGGCGCTCAGCCGTCTGGCGGTAGGCGATCGCCGCATCGTACATCACGTCGCCCGTCAGGACTGCGCGCTCCGCCAGCCCTTCCTTGCGCAGGTTCTCCATCGCCAGCGTGGTCGGACAGAGCAGCAGATCGCTCAAATGATCCGCCACCACCCGGTTGATCTCTTCCGGCATCCCGCGCCGGTAGCTTCTCAACCCCGCCTCGATGTGCGCCGTTCGCTGCGCCAGCTTGGACGCCACCACCGCTCCGGCGAGCGTCGAATTAGTGTCCCCGTACAACAAAACCCAATCCGGCTTTCCGGCCGCGAGCAGCGGCTCCAGTCTCTTCAGCATCTCGCCCGTCTGCTCGCCGTGCCAACCCGATCCCACACCCAGATCGTGATCGGGTCGTGGAATGTCGAGCTCCTCGAAAAACACCGAGCTCAAGCCCGGATCGTAATGCTGTCCGGTATGAATGATCGAGTGGGTCCAGCCCGCGCGTTCCTGTACCGCCCGGCAAATCACCGCCAGCTTCACAAACTGCGGCCGGGCCCCGACGATCGAGACAATCCGCATGCCTTAGGAGGCGTAGAAAGCGCGGATGGTCTCGCAGACGTATTCGATGTCTTCCGCCGGCAGCTCCGAATGCACCGGCAGTGCCAGCGACTGTTCGGCCAGCCTCTCGCTCACCGGGAAATCGCCCTTCTTGTGGCCGAGGAACGCGTAGCACGGCTGAAGGTGCAGCGGAATCGGGTAGTAGACCTCGGTCCCAATTCCCTGCCCTTTCAGATGCGCCTGCAGCGCATCCCGCCGTTCGCCCTGAATCACGAACTGGTTGTAGATGTGGCGTGTCTGGTATGCCGCCGGCTGCAACGCCTTCACCGGAACCGCCATCTTCGCCAGGTGCGTGCGATACAGCTCCGCGTTCTTCTGCCGCCCTTCCGACCACCCGTCCAGGTAGCGCAGCTTGACTCGCAGCACCGCGGCCTGCAGCGCATCCAGCCGCGAATTCATGCCGATCCACTCGTGGTAATACTTCTTCTTTCCGCCGTGAACTCGCAGCGCAGCCAGGCGCTCCGCCAGGGCGGCATCGCCGGTCGTGATGATTCCACCGTCGCCATAGCAGCCCAGATTCTTGCTCGGGAAAAAGCTGAAGGTCCCGATCTGCCCCATGGTCCCCGCGCGCCGTCCCTTGTACTCGGAGCCAATCGACTGCGCTGCATCTTCAATCACCGGAATCCCGCGCTCGGCGGCCATCTCCAGGATCGAGTCCATGTCCGCGCAGCCGCCAAACAGATGCACCGGGATCATCGCCCGCACTTTCGTGTGAGTGGCAAGCGTCTTCTTTGTGAGTTCCACGTTCAGATTGAACGTCTCTTCGTCCACGTCGACAAAAACCGGCGTCGCGCCCACACGGGAAATGGCGCCGGCAGTTGCGAAGAACGTGTAAGGCGTCGTCAGCACCTCGTCTCCGGTACGGATATCGAGCGCCATCAGGGCCAGAATCAGCGCGTCCGAACCGGACGCACAGCCGATGGCATATTTGGCCTGACAATACGAGGCAATCTCGCCCTCGAGCTTCTTGACGTCCTCGCCCAGAATGAACTTCTGCGAATCGACCACCCGCACGATCTCCGCCAGGACCTCCTCGCGGATGTGTTTATGCTGGGCCTGCAAATCCAACAG
>DATJYW010000029.1:0-5395 GCA_035499435.1 Candidatus Acidiferrales bacterium
GAGGTGGCGGGGGAGGACCGTCGGCATCCGGAGCAGGCGTCGTGGCCGCGGACTCTTTCAGCTTCCCGGCCTTCGTCACCACCAGCGAGTACATCGGCAGCTCCTTCTTCTCGCGGTGAATCGACATCTTGAACCGCTCGATCAGCAGGTTCTGCAGCATGACTTGGAGCTGCTCTTTGGTGGTCTCCGGAGGCATCGTGGCCGTAACATCGAAGCGTTCGGAATCCAGCCAGCTCGGGCCGTTGATCTGGTAGTTCTTCACGTTGTAGGCCGTCATCAGGATGTTCTTCAGCGTCATGTACGGGTAGGTGATGCGCCCGGGATCTTTCGTCCCCGGTCCTCCGCTCGGCCCGCGCATGAAGATGCGGCCCTGACCGTCGGGCGTCGGCGGTTGCGCCGGCTTGACCGATGCCACTTCGAACGTCATCGATTGCTGCGGTGCCCCCGTCTGCCCAAACGCGGTGAATGCGATCGCTGCCGCGGCGAAGATTTCTTTACACATGCCAACTCCTTTTCACAAGACGGCCTTCTAATTCATTAGTTACACAATTCGGAGGCACGGTGGAACCTCCCTTTGTATTTCGCCTTTTGTTCGCCTATGTGCTATACTGCCCCTGTCGTGAGCAAATGGTGTACCGTGACCGTCACCGATCCGGACGGACGTCGCCACAGCCTTGATGTGTTGGCCGATTCCAGCTACGACGCAGCCCATCTCTTCGTAGTCGAAGCCCGGCAGAAGCGGGCCGTAGGGCTCCCCAAACCTACCCTCGCCACCATTTTCGAAGTCGTCGCCGGCAGCCGGATCTATCGCGTCCGCGGGGCGGAACTCCAACGCTGGATCGTCGAGCGCCGCCAGTCGTGGAATGGCCCCAAAGGCTACCTGTTCCGCAAGCGGCCGGGCCTCGAATAGAACGCTGCGTTCGCTCATCGCCGATTTCGCCATCCCGTATACTCGAACCAGATGAACGTCCACCTGATCGACGGCACATATGAGCTCTTCCGCCACTTCTTTGCCGTACCCGCCGCCAACGACGCGAACGGCCGCGAGATCGGCGCCGTCCGCGGCGTGCTGCGATCGGTCCTGTCCATGATCGAGCAGGGTGCCACTCATCTCGGTGTGGCCACCGACCACGTGGTCGAGTCGTTCCGCAACAACCTGTATGCCGGATACAAGACCGCCGAAGGCGTCCCGGAGCCGCTGCTCTCGCAGTTTCCGATACTCGAGGAAGCTCTGGCCGACATGGGCGTGGTGGTCTGGCCCATGGTCGAGTACGAAGCCGACGATGCCCTCGCATCCTCCGCCGTCAAGGCCGCCTGCGACGAACGCGTCGAGCAGGTGGTGATCTGCACGCCCGACAAGGACCTCGCGCAGTCCGTCAGTGGCAGGCGAATCGTTCAGCTCGACCGTCGTCGCGGCATCCTTCGCGACCAGGCTGGAGTGGAAGCCAAATTCGGCGTCCAACCGGAATCCATTCCCGACTATCTGGCCGTGGTTGGCGATTCCGCTGATGGCTTTCCGGGCGTAGCCGGTTGGGGTGAAAAATCCGCGTCAACCGTCCTGGCTCGCTATCGCCATCTGGAGGACATCCCGCGGAATTGGCGCGAATGGCATCCGTCCATTGGCAGTGCGCGCCGGCTGGCCGAATCTCTTTTTGCCTCCTGGGACGATGCCCTGCTCTTCCGCACGCTCGCCACGCTGAGGCTTGACGTGCCCGTTTTCGAGTCGGTGGACGAGCTTCGCTGGCAGGGAGCGCGGCCGGGCTTTCAGGCCCGCTGCGACGCCATGGAAGCGCCGGATCTCTTCGCGCGCACCACCGCGGCTGCCGCTAAAATCCTGGGGCAGAAGGTGTGAGTTATTTCGACGAATTTGAGCGCTCTCGGCATACGCCTCTGAGGCTCGCCCCTTCTTTATGGGGCGGCGCGGTATTTTTGCCTAAGAGTATTCTGCCTAAGAGGGGCGCTGGGTAACTGCTTGCGAAAAGCCTGCACAAGCGTGCGCCCCCGAATCACGAGAGTAATGCCGGTCCAGTTCCGAAGCGTATCGAGTTCCTAGAATGCCAGCATTATCCACGAGCCAACGGCTCAAACATGTCGATCCGGTTGGAGCGGATCTGGAAATCAGTGAATCGGCCATTAGACCGTCGAGTTCGTCCCTGGTCAGCACCACGTCGCGGAAGACTGCTCCAAGGACACGCGTGGCAGCTAGGGCCAAGCCAGGCGATGCGTGCAGGACGATGGCCCGGCTCCTTACGGCCTTAGCCAGCAGACGCACCAGTTCCTCAAAGGAGAAGATCTCCGGACCAACTGCGTCGATTACAATGTTGTGCGAGGAGTGTGCAGCCTCCACTGCAATCTTCGCGAGATCTTCGACACAGATCGGCTGAAGCCGGTATTGACCCCCACCAGGGATGATGAACAGCGGAAGCTTCCGGAGTAAGAAGGCGATATTGTTGATCAGGATGTCTTCCACGCTGAACAGCACCGTCGGGCGCACGATGGCGTAGCTGAAGCGTGCTTTCCGGATTTCCTCTTCCAGGAGCGCCTTGCCTCGAAAATAGGGTAGTGGCGAGGCGGAATCAGGATTGGTTATGCTGATGTGGATCATGCGCTCCACGCCGGCAATCTCGGCAGCTCGGATGAGCGCGCGAGTGTTGGCAACCGCCATCTCGTGCGTCTTCGTGCCGCGATCGAATCTTATCCAGTACGTGTTATAGAGCACGCGCACGCCGGCTAACGATTCCGCCATTGCATTGGGATCATCGAATCGAAATGGAAATGCCCTCACTGAAGTCGCAAACTCGTTCGGCCGGTCTGGGTGTCCGGTCAGTGTAATGACGGGCTCGCCAAGCCTTAACAGGTGGCGTGCAATGTATTTCCCCGTATATCCAAAAGCCCCTGTGACGGCATTCATGGCTCCCTCTTTCTCGATTTCCGTTTTGACGCAATGCGCAGGAGGTTGCGAAATCCTTCGACCCGCAATCGCTCAATTTGGAGCAGTACCACGACAACGCTGTCTACCGTATGAAAGAAACTCTCCATCGCCAAGAGCCGTTCTTCGTAGAACTTGCCTAGGCCAGCGTCGGCTCCCGCATGCGACCGCGACCGGACGTTCTGAAGTGCCACGCTGACATCATTCAGGGCCTTGTCGAATTCCGGCTTTTGCCGCCGTTCCAATATGGTCTTTGTGATCTTCCAGAAATCCGTGTCCGCCAGGTAGTAATCTTTTCGATCGCCCGAACGCACTTGCTTGTGCACCATACCCAGTTGCTCAAGGGCGCGAATGTTCGTGCTGATAGCCCCTTTTGTCACCCCAACGATTGGTATGAGGTCATCAAGCGAAAGAGGGTTTTGGGACAGATACAAGGCGCCGTACAAAGCGCCCATAGCCCGCGGGTAGCCCCAGAACTCGCTTATGCGGCTAAGGTTTTCAATGAAGCCCCGGCGTATTTCATCTAAGATCATCGTTTAGTACATTCTAAACGTTCAATACCTACGCTGTCAATACTATCCCACGCCCAGCGATTATTCCACATCCACGATGAGGCTGGAGTGATCCGAGATCCCTGCCTCCCGCTCCGCGTGCGAATACCGGCACGACGTAACGCGCGGCACCAGGCTCGGCGTCGCGAAGCAGTGATCGAGCCGGAAGCCGTTCCCGCGCACGCCGCCCCTCAGCGTCGAATACCACGTCCACTCTGTCATGCCGGGATTGTGGTGACGCCACATGTCGGTCCAACCCGATGCCGAGAGCTTGCCGAAGTGCTCGGCGCAGACGTACGTCTTACCCTTCTCATCCACCCGGTGCGCGCCGGTATTCCAGTCGCCTGTCAGAAGAAACGGCTCGTGCAGCCGGGCTTGAGCCGCGCTCAGCACAGCTTCCCAAAAGAGGACCTTGGCGATGTTCAGTGGGTGCGTCTTATTGGAACCGGCTGCCATGATGTGCAGGACGCCGATCCCGAAGCCGTACTCCGGCAGGTCGATGTCCAGCCACCGGACGCGATACTCTGGCGCAGCCGGGCAGACGCTCCTCCGCAACAGCGGCGTGCGCGAGAAGACCGCGATGCCGTTCTCATTTTCAGTTGGACCCGTCGTTTCTACGTGCCGCCATCCTCGCTCAAACAGTGCGGCGCGGAGTTCTTTGCCGGGCCCGGCGCGATACTCGGTCAGAGCGATTACGTCGGCATCGTAAGCGGCGATCTCCTCGATGATGCGCGGGAGGCGTGTTCCGCCGCCGTGGCGGATGTTCCATGTGAGGAGCTTCATCGGCGTCGTCCGGCCCAACCGGGATCTCGCCCTACCCCTCCCGCAGCGCCCGCAGCGGATCGATCCGCGCCGCCCGCATTGCCGGCGCCATGCAGGCCCCCAGCGCCACCAGCATCAGGATCCCCGACGCCGTGGCCAGCGTCGCCGGGTCCGACGCTGACACCCCGTAGAGCCGCGTGGCAATCACCCGTCCCAGCGCCAGCGAACCGGCCACCCCGCAGGCGATGCCGATCGCCGCCGCCCGCGCTCCATCGACCACCACCGTGCGCACCACGTCCATCGACGAAGCTCCCACCGCCATGCGAATCCCGATCTCCCGCGTCCGCTGCGCCGCCAGCAGGCTCATCACGGCGTACACCCCGCCCGTCGCCAGCGACAGCGCCAGCCCGGCGAAGATCGTCAGCAGCGCCATCGTGAAACGGCTCTCCCAAAAACTGTCGGCCAGCCGCTGCTCCATCGAAAACGTGGCGTAGACGTTCATCAGCCGGCCCATTTGCCAGAGCGTGCGCTCCGTGGCCGGCGCCGCCGCCATCGGCTCGCCGCGCGTGCGCAGCACAAAGCTCATCGTCGGTTCGGGCGCCTGCGCATGCGGAAAATAAATCACCGGCTGAGCCTCGTCGGCGATCCCCGCGCCCCGCACGTCGGCGGCAATGCCCACGATGCGCCACTCGCCGGGAAACCGATCGACCATCGCCAGGTTCTGCCCGATCGCCGGCGCGTCGGCGAAGTAGCGGCGGGCCAGCGCCTGCGAGATCACCACCACCCGCGCCGCATCCGCCGTGTCGGCTTCGGTGATTGCGCGGCCGCTCAAAATCGGTGTTCGCAGCGTTTCGAAGTACCGCGGCAGGATGCTCAACGTGAACGCGGCGCAGTCGCGTCCCGGCTCCGCCGCGCCTCCCCCGGGAACGAAGCGCGCCGGCGCGATCGGCACCAGCGGCGGCGGAAAGCTGACCGCGCTCACCGATTCCACCCCGGCAATCTCGCCCAGCCGCGCCGCTGCCGCCGTGAAGTGATTGCGCCGCGCCGCCGGCGCCGCGTAAGCTTCCCCGCGCAGCGAATTCCGCACCGTGAGCAGGTGCCCCGGCTCGAACCCCCACTTCCGGTGCTGTAGCTTCCAGAACGTCTGAATCAT
>DATJYW010000030.1:0-19401 GCA_035499435.1 Candidatus Acidiferrales bacterium
AGAAAAGTCTGCCAGTCGGACGCCTGTGCCGATTGGGCCGGCTGAATCGCCGGTAAGAGAAGCCTGGGATCGTCGAAGCCGGAGTAGCGGGTATTCCACGCGGCGTTCAAAGCGGCGATGGTTCCGTACTTCGTGCTCAGAAAGTTGAGGAACTGCTGGTTGAGCGCGGCCGCGCCCTGGCTCGGACTCCATCCGCCCGCTTGCGTGACCGTCCCTGGCGACTGCACGGCCGTGGGATCGCCTAAGGCCACGGCGGGCGCAGTGCGCAACTCGTAGTTTTCGACAATCCGCACGGAAAAATGCTGGAGGTCCGCGGGGTCGAAGAGGCTCGAATTGGCACACTGGTCGAGCGCCAGGCGAATCATACGAACAATTCCGTCCCTGGTGCCGCGCGATTGGAAGAAGCGCTCCGCGTTCGCGAGAAAGAAGCGCCTCACGGTCTCGCTCCACGTGAAATCGAAGCTGATGCCGAGCCAACCCGCCAGCCACGACAGGTACTCGGCCGGAGCGGTCCGCGGGTCGAACAGTTCCTGCACCTGCTGGATGCGCCCCTCCAGCACGGTAAAGAAGCCTTCCGGGTTCGCCAGGTAGCGCTCCAGGAAACTGGCGGACGCGGCGTTGTCCTGATACACGGCGGGCAGATATTGTTTCAAATAGGAGAACCGCGGGTAATAAACCCGTACCGCCTGGAGGCGCGGCGTGCCGCGGCCATTACCCGTGAGCGTGAGCTGGAGCTGGAGGTAGCGCCCTTTCGCGGCCTGGAAGAGCAATTCCCACGTACCCGTGCGCCCGCCCGAGCAGCTCAAGCCGGGCTGGTAATACGGGAGTTCTGCGCCGGTGGAGCGCAGGTAGGGTTGCGGCTCCGCGTTCCAATCCGTTGCGTTTAGCAGATCCACGGAATCGGCCGCCCGGCTGGCAATGCTGACCTGCGTGCCCGGGGGAATGGTGCCATCCAGGAACAGCCGGTGCCAGACGCACCCCGGCTGCTTCCCGTCGAACGCGCGGCGCAGCGGGTCGGTCTCGAGCGTGGCGTCGCGCCGGGGCAGCATCCACACCGCGCTGGTTTCGAACCGGTTTCGCGGCTGCGCCACCAGCGCCGCCCAGCGCTGGTCGAAGTCATAGCTCACACCGGTTTGCCCGGTGGACGGGGCCTGCCCCGTGACCAGCGCGTTGCCGCCGAAGCGCAGCATGGGCAGAAACTCCGGTTCCGGTTCGAGCGCCCAGGATGCGTCCGTTGTGCTGTAGTCGAAAGCGAACGTCTGCGCGCCCTTGGCGTCCGCGATATACAGGACCCCGGCGGCAAACGCCAGATCCTGCCCGAGTAACTGGTACGGCGAGTCTTCTCCGACGTCCACCTGGTTCAAGGCCACCGGAGGCGCAGTCAGGTTCGCCAACTGGTATCGGTAGATTTGCGAGTAGCCGAGCGTGCGCTGGCTATCGAGGATCAGGACAGTGCCATCTGGGAGAGCTTCGATGCCGATGGGCTCCGAAGCTGCAACAGGCATTGCTTGAGCGCCCGAGATTGCCTCCGCCGTGTCACAAGCCGTGCGATACACGGTCGGGCTGCCTACCGGCTGAAAGTCCTCCGGCACGGGCGGCCGTCCCACTCCGCCCGAGGGAGCGATCACACGGAACAACGGGTCAAGGCCCCAATACCGGCGGTTGGCGCGATCCAGAATCCATACGCCTCCACCGGCAGCAGCCGCCAGGTCGAACGGAACGAACGCCACGCCCGCGGGCCAGCGATATTGAAGCGGGGGGCCTTGAGTGTACAGATCGAAGACCAACAGGCCCGCGGGATCGACCAGGCCCACAACGAGGTAGTGGTCCGTGGTGACCGCGAGTCCTCCCATTTGGAAAACGGCGGGAGCCTTTGGGTTGACCGGCGAGAACCCGCCCGAGGGCGCGTTGGCGCACGCGGCGCTGAGATCAGCGGCGGACCAGAAATGCTGTGCCTGCTGCGTGGCGGGGCCCGCGAACAGTATTTCGTCCTCACCCGGCGCGATCCAGTAATAGTTGCCGTAGAGGTCCTGCGCCGCGCCACGGCGATCCGCGGCCGACAATGCCGCATCTTTCGCTATCGCGAACACGAAGACTCTGCGGGGCAGCGCCACTGTGGCGTCCGAGTCGCGGAACTCCAGTGGCGCGAGCGGCGGTGAGCCGCCGGCCTCATCGCCCAGCCAGTCCTCTTTGCCGTAGACCAGATGGAATCGGGTTTGGTTGGCGTCCATCCGTTCTCCTTAACAGCCCACTGGCAGCACCGGCACCGGCACCAGCGACGGGCCGCCCGCGGGCGGCGTTCCGGCCTGCGTAATGTCTTCTGGATCGCCCAGGTTGGCTCCCACCTGAACGAGCCGTGGTAGTTGAAGGTTGGTGATGGACAGCGTCGTGATCGCAGCGCCGCTCTTGTCCCACATCGACACGTTGCGAATGTCCGAGACGCCATCTACCCGGGCCGCCTGCGCAAGCAGCTCGCGATCGACTACCGGCTTTTGCAGCGGCCATCCCGTTCCGGCCGCTCCGCCCGCCAGGGGCGAAAGAAAGCTGCGGATCGCACCCTTGATCGCCTCGCGGACCACGGCCACGTCTTTGCCGGGTACGAGATCGAAACCTACCGAAACGCTCAAATCCTGATAGTCGGGGCCAATTACGTGAACCTCCGTGGTCACCAGCCGCCGCGGATCCAGATAGGAGCACACGCTCTGCAGAAACTGACGGTCCGGCACCGGCCCCTGCGGTGTGGACGGGTCGTTGGGAATCACCATCACGGTCACGACGCCCGGGATCGATACCCCGGTGTCGGGCTGATACAGCGGAACAATCTCGACACGACCCAGGTCGATGCCAGGCGTGCTCGCGACGATGTCCTTGAAGTCGTCAGCCGAAACCGCGCGGCCGGCATTTTGCAGAAACTGCGGGATGCGAAGCTCGGCATCGTCGAGCGATTCACCAGCCGTGCCGCCGGACGCAGGCAGGGGATTAGAGACCTTGAAGCCGGCCGGAAGCTGCGGACTGGAATTGATGGCGCCGATTCCCACGTTGCCGCCAACACCGCCGCCATAGGAATATGCGGCGAAAATCTTGGATTGTGCGGCCGGCCTCGCGCCATGCACGCCCGTCCCGAAGGTCACGGTACCGGATGCGCTGTCGGCGATGTAGACGCGCGACGCGGCGCCTCCCGTGACTTCCGAGGGTGCGGCAAAGAGATCGTCGGTCTGCTGCCACAGGACTCCGTCGATCGTAATCTGGAGCGTAGACGTGAGCACCGGCGTATTCCGTAAGGTGAAGGATTGATCCGGCTCGCCCGTTCCTGTGCCGACGAGTTCCACGGGAACCGGAATTTCCTGAGTCACCTTGGTGCTATTGATGCCGACCCAATTGAAACTGGCGACCGCGGCGGCGGTCGCCTGAGAATCCGAGGGAAGGGGCAATCGTACGCGAAGCCAGGTGACCAGTCGGCTCTCGACGTTTTGGTCCTGAAGGGCTGGCGGAAAATCTCCCACACCTTCTTCCAGCGGTCCGAGCGACCAGTTCCCGATGGAATCGCGGGCGGGCAGGGTCAATTGCACCAGGGTCGGTAGGGTGAGCGGGTCGCCGTCGGGAATGTTGTCGAGGCGCTGATAGATTGGCGCGGTGCCATTCAGCTTCCCGGTAGCGATCTCGTACACCAGTGAGGAAGGCGGCTGTGTCCCTCCCGGCGCGGCTGGCGGCAGCACCAGCTCGTTAACGTCGGATGCGGGAACGATTCCGAGGGTCAGCGTCTTGCCGGCGATTTCATCGAGCACCGCGCTGTTGGCCCCCGCATCTACTGCACGGGTGAGAATCGCGATCCACAGGGCGCGATCGACGATGCTTCCATCGCTCAAGTTCGCCACCGGAAGATTCGCCGCGGATGCCGGCGGATCGAAGGTCTGCGTCTGGTAAAACTGCAGGGCCGTTGCGGGTCCCGCAAACGCGGCGTATAGCTGCGTATAGGTCTGCTGTGCCTGAGCCACGTCCGACGGGGATAACGCCGCGCGGATGTAGATTCGAGCTTCGACCGGGAGAACGTCCAGACCATCGCTGCTGGCAAACCCAGTGGCTCCGGCGAAAACCGGCAGGCCGCCCGGCAAGGTCACCGTCTGCAGCGGTCCGCGATCGTTGCTGAATGTCACCATTGCGGAAGCCGCGGCCGGAGGCAGCATCGGAATACCCAGGAGGTTAAGGAATTTGATGCGGTTCTGGTCGGGTACCTGGTTGGCGATGAAGGACAGGTTGTCCGCCATGAAGGCGAACAACTGCAGGATGGTTACGCCGGGATCGGTGTTGTTCTGATAGTTCGTGTACTCCGGGTTGTGAACCGGAATCCGAACGAGCGCCTCGCTGAGGATCTGGTCGAATGCCTGCGATTGAATGGGGGGCGCGGTGAGTAACATCGATCAACCTTGCAATTGCAGTGTCAGCGTCACCTGGTTGGGAAGCTGATTCGCCACCAGGCGATATTGAATGGTGGCGATGGCCGCCTGGCCGTCCGAAGGGTCGGGATCGACCAGGATGGAGTCCACGATGATCCGGGGCTCCCAAATCTGTAGCGCCCGCGTGATCTCGTCCTGCACGGATTTCCGCGTGGCGGCGTTATTCGGCGCGAACAGATAGGTGCGCAGTGCCGAGCCGTAGTTCGGGTACATGAGCCGCTCTCCAAACCGCGTCAGCAGAAGAATCTGGATCGATTCGCGCACGTTCTGGCCGGCGACGGAGGTGGCCCACTGGCCGGTCGAATCGAGGCGCGGGGGAAAGGCCACTCCGCGTCCGTATATCTGGCCTTCGTCGATCGCCATGCTCATTTTCCTTTCAGCGTCGGAACCGGGAGACAGATTTTGAAGAACGGAATCCAGAAGAAGACCAGGTTCAGCGCAATGACAATCACCAACAGAAGAATCAGCGCGCAGATGGTGATGATCGGGATCGAGAACGAACAGATCATCCCGAAATCTACTCCCGGCGACGGCGGGCCGATATTGCCTTCCGACAGATCCTTGAGACTGGCCACGCGCGCCATCTGCTTTTTCAGCTCATCGGAGATGAGGAACGCCACGCCCTTGTCGTACTTGCGCAGTGCCGCGGGCGAAGTGTCTACCGGCAGAGCCACTTGGATGCGGCGCGCCGGTGCATCCGCATCGAAGAACGAGGCCAGTTGAAATGGCTGGCTGGGAGGACTCAACACGGCGCTCCCGCACTGTGGCCGCAGATACGCGCACCGCACAATGAAGTAGAAATCGCCCTGAGCGTTGGCCGGCTTCTGCGGCACCGGCGGCGATATGGAGCCCGGGCCGGGAGGCGGCTGGGGCGGCAATGCAGCACTGAAAGGCGCAACCAGTGTACAGGGATCGGTTGCGTCGGTCGCGAGCGAATACGGCGTGTAATCCGCGGGTAGGGGCGGGTCTGTGAGTCCGGCAGTTTCCAACTGCCCTTCAAACTGCTTGGCGTTGACCAGCGCCGCCCGAAGTCCGGGGTCGAGGCTGTTGTACAGCGCCGCGTCGGCGCCCGTCGGCGCGGCAGCTTTAGAGCCGCCGGTTATGGCAGTCCAGATGGGAAGGTCAATCAGGATGTTCGCGAAATCCAGCAGGATGAGTGCCGAGGACAGATTCGCGCTGGTCTGGTTCCGGGAATCCGCCTGATCGGCGGCACTCAGACCGGTCCACCACAGGTTCAGACTGGCCCACGGCTGCACCACCTGTCGATTGAACATGTCGGCGCGCGGATCCGTGGTGGGTGCGCCGCACAGACCATGGACGGTCGTGTTGCCGTTTCCGTTCCCGTTGGCCGTCCCGTTGCCATTAGAGAGAGTGCGCCCGGCCACGTATTGCTGCCGCCGGGACGCGGGAATCAGCCCCGTAAGGACGCGCCGCGTCGCCGCAGTTTTCACCGTGGTCTGGGACGCCTGCATCGGCGAGAGCGGGATCTGCTCCTCTCCAGTCGCCAGGCCCGCGCCCGAAACTTTGGTCCATCCCGGCTGGTCTCCCGGCATCCACGCGTACTCCGTGCATTTTGCCGGATCGTAGACGGCGCAGTCGGCGGCGGAAAAGCCGGGATTCGGTCGAAGCTGCCGCACCACAAAAACGGCGTTCTCTCCCTGGGTCCGATTGATGGAGTGGTCGGGAAGGCCCGGCTGCCGGCAGGTCAGCGAGGAAGCCACCATGTAGAAACGTGCCTGCGCGGGCTGGTAGAGCTTCAGCGGGAGGCCGCTACCGGCGTCATCCAGACCTGCCGCCGGAGCTTGCCAGTTCTCGCCCTGTGCCACGTAGCCGCGCAGGCTCTGCGGCGTTTGTTGCAGAACACCTTGCAACTCCGGCACGAAATCGTCGGTGGTGAAGCGCAGGATCGCCGGCCGGCGGAAGGGAGTGAGGTCCGCATTCGCGCTCAGTTCCGTCCAGAGCGGAGACGGCGTCAGCCATTGAATCTGTGTGCTCATAGGTTCACCAGATGTTCCCCGCGCCCGGCGTATAACTGGCGCTCACCACGCTATTGGTGATCACCGTGTCGGAGTTCACTACACCGCTGAATTTGCTCATGCCGGCGTTGACGCTTACCATGCCGGCGGTGGCTTCAGCCTGCGACGCTGAGATCGAAACTTTGGCCGACGCGGTGAGGGTGATCCCGCTCGAGTCGAGCTTGATGGAGTTTCCGTTGCTGTCCTGGATCAGGATGGAACCAGGGCCGTCCTGCAGGGCGATCTTCTGTCCACCCGGCGTTTCGAGCGTCAGACTCTCGCTGCCCTGTGTGTCGTCGATGGTGATCGCTACCCCGTTCCGGGAGCGTATTTTCTTGATGTTGTTGTTGCCCGCGCCATCCATGGATTGCGGAGGAGCATCCTGGCCGTTCCACAATGCTCCGATCACGCAGGGATTCCGCGGATCGCCTCCCAGGAAGATCACCAGCACTTCCACGTTGGTATCCGGAATGAACCACGTGCCCTGATTGTTGCCGGCCATCAGGGTGGAGACGCGCGCCCATGTTTCGTACGAAGCGCCGCTGGGGTCGGGCGACCACGGCAACGCCACCTTGACCCGACCCTGGTTGTCGGGGTCGCGCACATCGCGAACCAGCGCTGGGTAGGCTCCGTAGAAGCGGCCGCCAAATCCCTTGGCCGCCCGTGCGTCGATCACTTCCTCGAGTTCCAGATAGCCTTGCATCACGAGTTCCCGATTCCAGGACGCTCCACCGCGAACCACGTTCGATACCCGTTCGCCGGATCGAACATGTGCCGCACTGCGGTCACGTAGTAATGGCCTTCAAACAACTTGCCCAGGCCGTTCAACGTCAGGCTTGTGCCCACCTGGATGCGGCCGTCTCCGTCCGCCGTGCCGGTGCCCGTCACAAAGCGTCTGGCCCAGCGGCGATAGTGCGCCTCGGCCAGCGCCTGGGCTTCCTGCGAAGTGAACGGAAGGGTATGTACGACCTGCTGGTCCCGCTGTCCGATGGCCTGCTGAAGAACTGCGCTGCCTCCCAGGTCGCCGTTCAACTCGCCTCCCAGCGCCGAGCTGGTAGCCCGGAACGTGATGGCCTGCTTCGAAGACACATCCCATCCAGTAACGCTAAATCCGCTAGTTTGGTCGGCCAGGTCGCCCATGGCACTGAATTCGAACAGGCCCTCTTTGTAGGTCAACGTCACTTCGTTGGTCTTACGCTTGCTGCGTGAAGCGACATTGAGCTGTTGATCGTCTACCCACAGCTCAGCGTCCACGGCGCGGGCGCGCTCCCGCAGAAACGCCAGATCGCTCTGGTTGACCTGCGCCAGGACCTTGTAAGTCGGTCCGCTCACATCCACGTTGGCCTGCAACCCCTGCTGCGAGGCAACCTGACGAAAGAGGTCGGCATCGCTGATGTTTTCGAAGGTACGCGTGCGGCGGGTCATGCGCAGGTCCTGCAGGCGGTCTTCCGCCATGAAAAGAATCTCGGGGGGACGCAGATGGGGAAAGCGGCCTTCGAGAGCCATGATGCGGCCGGTGAAGACCGTGCCAGCCGCCTGGCCGCCGCCCATCTGTATGGTGACCTGTTTGCCGAAGTCGAGCAGCTTGCGGTCGAAGTATACAAAATCGAATCCGTTGCCCACCTGGTCGAAGTTTGCGAGGGTGCCCTCCGCACGGTACAGACCTTCCACCGTCTCCTCCACCAGGAGGCCCAGCAGCCGGTCGCTGAGCAGGGTCTGCGTCTGCCCGGCCACGGTGAAAACGGGCCGCCCACCATAAACTGCAGGAGCTTGTCCGGCGTCAGGCATCGAGGTTCCCTAATGCGCCAGCGTGCGAAGACAGATGCGCTCTTCGCGATCCATGAGCGTCATGATGTCGTGCGGGCTGACCGGAGGCTTCTCCGGAGCCGGGGTCTTGCCGCCGGGCTGCGGCGGCGCCTGCGACGGCTCCAGCACCACTTCGAGTTCGTTGATAATTACAGCCATCGTTTGTCTCCTGTCACGCGCTGATCGAGAGGTTCACCATGGTGCCGGGCTGCATGAGGCGCGGATTGGTGATGCCATTTGCCCGGGCCACTCCTTGCCAGTTGCTGATCCCGGCCTTCGCGGCCATCTGTTGCAGCGTGTCGCCGGCCTTGGCGAGCGAAAGCGGTGTGGTGCCCGCCGGCGCGCCCGAACTCGCGCCCGCGCTGGACTGTGCAAACTCGAACGTCAAATCGTGCTTCGACAGATTGATCGAGACACTCGCGCGCAAGGGAATGCCATCGGCGGAAAACAGGTCGATGGTCTCGTCCATCGAATCCATCGTGCCGTTGAACAGGAAGGAGCCCCACTGAAACTTCAATTTGGGCGGAACGCGGTTCTGCTGATTGGGATCGTTGGGGTTCTGCACGGTCATGAAATAGGCGATCAATGCCGTGAGGTTGCGAACGTCGCCGCGCGGGTCGGGGAGGCCGGGCGGCAGCGGCAGGGTCACATCGAACCACAGCTCCATGCTCAACTTCGTGGTGCTGGTGCCGACGAACTGCGGCGACGAGCCCTGCGGCTGGTTCCCGCTGGCCCACTGGTTGGAAAAGTTCAGCTTGAGCGACTGCGGGTTGAACTGCACGGGAACGGTCTTCCCATCCGATCCGTTCACTACCTCGATCAGCTTTGCTTTTTCCAGTTTCTGCGGTTGCGGCATAATCCCTCGCAATTACAGCAGCGACGCCAGCGCTCCCAAAAGATCGAAGCCGGGCGCCTTCAACGTCATGGACTCGTACACCAGAGTCATTTCTTCGATCGCAATCAGCCCGTCCTTGGCGTTCAGCGCCGGCGCGCGCAGTTTCACGGGCAGACATCCGGTCAACTGAAACTGCACCTGTTCGGTCCCATCTCCCGCGAGCACGGTGATATCGGCGGATCCGCGCAAGCCGCCGTGCCCGGGCGATACCGTGGCTTCGAACCAGGTCCACAGATCGAAACTGGAGGTCATGCCGCGCTTGAGCACAAGTTGGCCGTACGAGACCTGGCCCGCCATATGCACCGGACCGGTATTGCGTCCCCCCTCTTTGATGGTCTTGGGCTCGATCGTCATTTCCAGGCCGTCCACATCGGAGAAGACCGCCGAGCAAACCATGTCGGATACCCCGTCCACTTCGATCTCCACCAGGAAGTTGAAGGTCGTGAACGGACGTGCGTCCGGTGTCAACAGGCTGCCGATGGCGGAAGCGATGCTTGCCATTTATGCCTCCTCCAGCGTGAGCGTGCCGCCGGCCTGGATGAGCCGGACGGTCAGGAAGCGCATTGGCAGCGACGGTGCGATGCGCAGTTCGATCGTGAAGATGCCCTGGTCGAGGTCGTCCTGCGAGTTGACCGTCGCGTCCGCGACTACGCGATAGGAATCGGCCGCGGACTGTCCGGCGAATGCTCCCTGCGCCAGGAGTTGCTGCATCCACTGCTCGAACTGGCGCGTGACCGAGCGCTGTAAGGTGGGAGTGACGTTCTGGAAGACGTAGCGCACGCCTTCGCGCAGCGCCAACCGGCGCAGCAGGATCAGCAAGCGCCGCACGTTCAGCGGCTGGAATTCGAGGTCCGAAATCATGGTATTTTGGTCCGTGATCAGGAAGCCTTCGGGCTCCTGTGCGATCAGGTTGATCTGGTCCGCGGCGAACACCAGCGGGGCATCGTCCTGAAGGGCCGGCGTCAAGGCCAACGCGCTATTGATGGGCAGGTTTGCCGGCGCCGCCCAGGCCCCCGACGACAGCGCCTTGGCGGCAACCACACCACATACGCTCCCGTCCGCCGGTAATGTTCGCAGCGCCTGTGGCAATGGCAGAGTATTGTCACGGACAACGGTCCAGGGATGATACAGGGCGCCATAGCTGAGCATGCGGCCGGTGATGTCTTCGGGCGCCAGCGCTTGCGCCAACTGCGTGCGGTAGGCGGTCGCCTCATCCCGCCGGTACGATAACGGCACGCTCAGGATCGCTACCATGTCGGCGCGGGCCGAAGACATGCGGATCAGGGCTTTGTGGATTTCAAGAAGCAGCTCCGGCGATCCCGATTCCGCCTCGGGAATGATTTCGAATGGCGTTACCGGCTCCGGCGTCGTGTTGACGGTATTCGACCACGGGCCGGAGACGCCCGCGAGTTGCCGTCCCACGCGAAAGTAGGTCGCCGGGCCGGGCACCCGCCAGTAATCGAACTCCGCGTCTGGGCCCTGGTAGAGCGTGTACCCCGAGTGGAACTGCGGGTCGCCGGCGGTCTGGAGCGTGAAAGCATCGCTTGCGCCGGCAGCCGTCCATTGGAGGACAATCCGGTTGCGCTCTTCGAAGATATCCAACTGGGGAGCGGCAAGCGGTTGGCGACTGCATTCCTGGAAGTCGCCGCTTCCGAGTTCCACACTGGCGGTTTGTGAGCAGGGTCCGACGCCCGCGGTGCCATACGCTGAAGCCCGGTAGTACAGCTCGATTGGGCACTGCGCGGTGCTGGTCAGAGCGATCGACCGGCTGGCGCCCGTGTCGCGGGATGTCACGGCACCCGCGAATAGCGGATCGGACGACTCATCCAGCCGATAGCCGGAAGCGCCTGGCACCGCAGCCCACGAAACTACATAGGTACCGCCGGCATCGGGAGTCGAAACCTGCAGCGGATCGGGCGCCGCCAGCAGGTCGACTTGTGCCGGACTGGGACGAAAGCCGGTTTGCGTGGCGTCCGGTACGGCAACCAGGCTAGCCTCGTCAACCCGGAGCAGGGAATATATGCCGGTCGGCGGACCGGGAATCTCCGCCTGATATTGCCAGAAGAATGCGTCTTGCAGCAGCGTGGCCGCTTTCGAGCCGGTCAGGCGGGAATCGACGAACAGCCCTTCACCGCTCAAACCCACGCCGAACGAGATGAGTCCGTCGCGCTCCAACGCGGTGGCGCCGGGGAGGCTGGCCCCCTGCGTGAAATCGCTGCGCACCAGCGCGGTCATGCCCAACGGCAGGCCGATAACCGGCGGCTGCCCGGCCGGTCCGGCCAGGGGGAACCGGGGATGGTCGATATCATTGGCCAGTGCGGCATAAGGAATCGGAGTCGGCCGCTCGACCGGGGCATAGAGAACCGAATCGGTGGGAAGCAGCTCCCAAAACCTCGAATCGTCCGCGGACATTCCCAGATCGGCGATGCTCAGGGCAGGGGAGTCCTGTGGGAAGGCCCAGAGCTGGAAAGTCACCGTGGAGACTTGCGCCGTCACGTTGCGATTGGCATTCCACGCGGCGTCAGGATCCGCGATCCACCACGCCAGAGTGCTCGTCAGCGAGGCCGTCGCCCCGGTGACGGGCGAAGTGGCGGCGCTCGGACCCGCCTCGATGGACTCCACCTGCAGGAGCAGCACTCGCGTGCCGAAGTGCAGGCGCAACCACGAACCCGGAGAGATCGATAGTGCCGTCTCCCGGCTTACCTGCAGAACGATCGCGCCGTCCTCCGAACAGCATTCCGAAACGGTCACCGCTGCGTCTGTGCCGGGGCCCAGCAGAAATACGGCGTCGGGCTGCGCGCCGGGCAGCGAAGAACACGGTGCAAGCTCGGATGGAGCCGCCTGGCGAAACCAGAACCACCGCGGGTCGGAAGCCGCGTGGTACGCCAGCGTTCCCGTGGAAGGGAAGTAGAGCTGAACCAAGTCGCCGGGGTTGAGCCCGGTAACCGAGGGAATGGCGCCCGTCCGCACCAGCGACCCCGGGGCCAGCGGGCTTTCGAGAAGAGTAGCGTTCACCTCCAGGCCATCGGACCAACTACCCTCTGATCGTGCCTGCGTCCAGCCGGCGTGAATGCCGCCGAAGGTGTCGACTGTCAGCAGCCCCGGTATTACCCAGCGGTTTGCCAAAGCGCCCAGTGCCAGCCGCACCACCCAGCAGCGGCGGCCTCCGTCGCGGAAGAAACTGCGCACGGCAGGCGCGGTAAACGCCATACGCATTTCATTGCGATCGAGGTCCCAGGCCAGGGGAAGGTCGAGACCGAAGATCTCCTGGAACCTGCCGGGGTCTTCCACCATGAACGGCAGATTGACTGGCCCGGATGGCAGGAATCCCGCAAACGCGGCGATATCCATGCGCGGCAGCGGCGCCGGCACGGCCGGCGCCGCTGTCTCGAAATAGATCCCGGGCAGACGCGCTGCAACCATAGGCGTTCTTAGCTAGGTATGCCTGTGATGTCGATTCGCTCGGCGGACAGCACGAGTTCTTCGATCGAAAGATCCGTGCCTTTGCCGGTCAGTGCGGGGCCGGTGTACTTGATGGGGCGGGCATTGGTGAGCACCCACTCCTGCACCGGACCGTTGCCGGCCTCGTCCATCTGCTGGATCTTTACGGTACGCAGTTGATTTTGATCGCCGCTCCGCACCAGATCCCACCAGCCGAAGAGTGTCGCCGGATCGCCGATCAGTCCACGCTTCAAAGTGATGTCGTTGGTTTTGGAGGTGCCGGTGACCTTCATCGTCCCCGGATCTTTATGGTTGCCGGGCCGGTATTCGGCCACATGAATTTCCGCCCCGAGTCCGCCTACCTCCTGGAAACCAGCTTTGAAATCGTCCACGCCCGGGTTGTCCGCGCCCAGGTCCACCCGGAAATTAAACTGCCCGTAGGGACGGTCGCGAAATATGGCTGCCATGGTCTTTCTCCTTTATGTGCTTCTTATGACTGTGCGCTGGCCGTGAACTGGCCGATGCGGAAGATGACGAATTCGGCCGGCCGCAAGAGCGCCACCCCGATCAGGCAGACCAGCCGGCCGTTGTCGATATCGTTCTGGGTCATGGTGGTGAGGTCGCACCGCACGAAGAACGCCTGGTCCTTGGTGGTGCCGAACAACCGGGCATTGCGGAATTCGTTGAACAGAAAGTCGCTGATGAGCTGCGTGGTATTGGCCCAGAGGATCGGTCCGTTGTTCTGAAACACCACCGACTGCGTGCCGTTGTCGATGCTGTGCTTCAGATAATTCATGTAGCGCCGCAGGTTGACATATTTCCATTCGGGGTCGGAGGTCGCGGTGCGCGCGCCGAACAGGCGGAATCCGCGGTTCTCGAAGAAGCGGAAACAGTTCACACCCAGCGGATTGAGGAGATCCTGCTGCGATTTGTTCAGGATGACCTCAAAGCTGATGGCGTCCGTCACGACCTCGTTTGCCGGCGCCTTGTGGACTCCGAAATTGGTGTCGTTGCGCGCATAGATTCCCGCCACGAATCCCGACGGCGGCATGTTGGTCTCGGCATCGGTAACCGGATCCAGAATCCGAACCCACGGATAGTAGAACGCCGCGTAGCTGGAATCGATCTGGCCGCGCCACTGGGCAACCTGAGTCACGCTCTCTCCGTCGGGCGAATCCAACACCGCGATCCGGTAACGCATCTTCTCGGCGTGCGCGATCAGGTTATAGGTGATCTGCAGCGCGTCCAGCCGGTAATAAGACTCCCCGGCATATGTCGATCCGGGCGCGGCCACGATGGAAACATCCGTCACGTCTTCCATCGCCACGAGGCCGGTCTTCTTTTGCGGGTCGAACGGATCTTCCGCGCCCTCGAAGTCGCTGGCGAGCGGCCGGATGCCGTCCGATCCCCCGGTCAATACCTCGGTAAATTGCGCCACCTTTCCCGCGATGAGTCCCGGCATATCCACGCCGGTCTGCGCCAGCATGATCTGGGCGATTTCGATCCCGGCCGCGGCGGTGGTGTCGGAGAAGCTGAAGGTCACTGGGACGGTGAGCTCCAGTTGGCGGTTGCTGAGACTCGGGCCGAAGAACTGGCCGAAGGATTGAGCGGCCCGGGGATCGAACGTAAGGCCGGTGAATACGTCGGAGCGAGTGACGGAGTCCGGATAGTCGATCTCCACGCTCGCCGTCAGGATGCGGACCTCGTCGCTCCCCGGTCTCAACGTGGTGATGTCCGTGACGGCGCCCGACAGGTTGTGGAAACGGAAGCTGTCTTTGCCCGTCGTCTTATCGAAATACTGCTCTGCCCAGTAAAAGTCCCCGCCGGCGCCGGGAGGGCTGCCCACCGGGCTGATCCACACCATGTCGAAAGCGTTGGCGCCGCGCAGCACATTGCCCGCGCCCGGCGGACTGGTGACGGCCGCTCCGCTCCCCGTCAACACATTCTGGCCGATCGAGAGAGTGATCAGCAGCGTGACGTTGCCCTCGCTGCCGGGGTACCGGGCTTGCCAGGTGATCGTGTTGGGCACGCTCCCGCCGCTGACCTGCGCCTGTGCCAACCCACTGCCGCTGGGACCCGCGCGGAAAGTCCGAACCACGTACAGGCTGGCGCCGCCGTTATTGAAGAACGACCGCACCCCTTGCGCCAGGTAATTGACCATGGGCCCGACATCTTCAAAGGTCAGCGGATCGATGCTGCCGTAGATGGCTTCGAAATCCGACAGGCTGGTAAGCAATTCGGGATAGCCGCTCACCGGGCCCATCCGCGTAGGCCCGATAAATCCGGCAGTGCTGGTGCTGACACCTTCGATGGTCTTGGTTCGAAAGCTAGTTTCTTCGACGTAGACGCCCGGCGCGAGATAAGATGGCATGCTTTTGTCTCCTTTACTAAGGAGGGGATGTCCCCTGCGATATGTTCAGACTCGACGACATGGACGGAGGGCTGGCGCCGGCCGAGCGCAGAATCAGGTCCTGACCCAGGTTCAGGGTGGCTGCAAGCTGCGTGACCGGAGTGCCCGGGCCGGCCCAGATGGTTGCCGGCTGCTGGTCCTCCAGAATGCCTTTGAGATTCGGCGTAACAGTAAACGGCCAGACGATGCCGTTCATATTCGTCAGCGGAAACGTGAGCGCCCCCGGAGAGTAGAGCACCTGCACGGTCACCGGCCACGATTGGCTGTTGAGGGTCCCCTGACCGCTTCCCGGCGGCGAACCCAACCGCAGACGGTCCACGAGGGGGTAAGGCACCAGAATCAGAACCTGTCCCCGGTCGTCCGCGATGCCGGGCCACACCTCCGCCTGCCCGTCCACCTGAACTTGGACTACGGCCCAAGCGGCGGGCGCGTTGGTTGCGTCGTCGATCAGGTACGCGCGCACTCCACCCAATCCGGGAGGCACGGGCCGAGTGGGAGCGGAAAACAGGTACGCGAGGCGGGCTCCCCGGGCTGAGTCCGGAATACCGTTGATCGATACGGCGCCCGTTTGATCCAGCGTGTATACCAGGACTTCCGGGAGAAATCGTCCAACCGTGTCTTGCACCGTTACGATGTATGTGAACGTGCGCGCCGGGCCGGTCTGGTCCTGGCCCTCGGGATACTCGGCAGTGCGCAGACCCGGCAGTCCGAAGAACGCGAAGGCACCCGATGGTGTCTGCCGGGCATAGAGTGGCGGCGCCTGAGAATTCAGCAGCCTCAGGCTGACCACCAGGCCGTCCGTGACTTCGCTGTTCAGCGCCAAGTCCCAAAACCGGATGCCCAGCGGCGTAAAGATCCGCAGGGTTTCCAGTGGGATGCCAGGTCCAAACGCCGGATTGATCGCCGTTCCCATTGCTCTTTACCCGTTGATCAACTGGGCCTTTCGAAAGTCCATCAATCGTTCCTGTACCTCTATGCCTTGTGCATCGCTTAGCGTGGACTCGATGCGCACCACGCGTGCCACATAGGGCACGGAAAGCTGGTAGACGTGGCGGATGATGACGTCCCAGATGTTGAACATGTCCTCGACGCTCAATTGCGCGAGAGATATCTCAACGGTCTCTTCCGGGAAAAAGACGCCGGGCTTGTAGGTGTTCAACAGGGCAGGAAAGAGGATGGGATTGTCTTCCAGGGTGCGCATCATCCAGCCGGCGATCTCGTGCTGCAAGGACGCTGTCTTGGCCCATGCGGTAAGCAGGAAGTGCAGCTCTACCGGAAGCTTGGAGCGGGTCCGCTGGCCATTTGGCAAGACGCGGCCGGGCGGGGTGCGGCTGGTGCCGTCGTGATAAATCCGGTAGAGGAGAATCGAAACCCCTTCGTCCATGGGATTCAGAAAGTCGTTCGCTACGTAGACCTGAAAATCCAAGGATGCGCCGTTGAAGTCCGCGGGATTGTAACTGCTCCGCAGCAGGCGAATGATTGCTTCCGTAGTGGCCGCAACAGCGGATGTGGTGGCCATCAGGGCTTCTCCGTCTTGCGCCGCCTGGTTGTCCGCGGTTTGTTCAAAAGAAGCTCCGCCTGGTCTTGCCGGTCGGGGTTCAGTTTGTACAGGCGTCGGGTGGCCGTTGGGGTTGTTTCGATCAGCAGCCCCTCGCGAACCAGCCACGCGAGCGCCCTCCGGGTCTCCACCACTTTGCGGTGAATCTCCTCCTCCAAGAGCCGCCAGCGTGCGATGCCTTCGAGGGAATCAGCCGCCGACGGATTTCGCAAAAAATAGGCCAATATCTCGCGCGCAGGCCGCGATGCGCGACGGGGCATTGTCACGTGATTGTTCCAAGCTCCCGACTCGGTCGCCTTTCCATCGCAAGCCGCCTTCCAAAGCAGTTCGCATTGACGTGGAAGGAGATTTCCGGAGCCAACTTGATCCGGAGGCTCGCAAGTGGGTCGTGCCGAACCCGGTACCGAGCGAAGCACAAGTGCGCGGCCATTGGGTCAAAGTGGAAGTCCTGGAAGGAGGATGAGAACGGAAGAAAGACCGGTTTTCCTGCCGGGTCAGGAGCGACCCGCCGCGCGCGCCTGCGCAGCGAGGCCATACTTCTTCACCAGTCGCCCGAAGGCACGGCGTTCTTTGCCAGCCTCGCGCGCGGCATGCGTGATGTTTCCGGCGTGACGCTGCAACAACTGATAGACATATTCCCGCTCGAAGTTCTGGATGTTCTGCTCCCGCGCCTGCCGGAAGGCGGCGGGAGCGGTTGTGGCCGGAGAGGAAGCGGGAACCGCGATGTCGCATCCGTTGATCTGCGCACCTTTCGAAAATGCGATCGCCTGCTGCACGACATTCACGAGTTCGCGAACGTTACCCGGCCATTGGTAAGCCCCCAGCCGGTGCAGGGCCGCGGGAGAGAACGATTTCTGAACTCCCGCAGGCAGATACATTTTCAGAAAATGCTGCGCCAGCAGAGTGATATCCCGCGGCCGGTCACGTAAGGGCGGCAGATCGAGATGCAGCACCTTCAACCTGTAATACAGGTCTGCGCGAAACTGTTTCGCAGCCGTCTGTTGCTCCAAGTTCCGGTTGCTGGCGGAAACGATCTTGACATCGCTGTAGACAAATCGCTCGGAACCCAGCGGCTTGAACTGGCGATCCTGAAGGAAGCGCAGGAGCTTGCCCTGGGCCGCCTGCGAAAGCGAGTCTACTTCATCGAGAAACAGAGTTCCGCCATGCGCCAGGGCTGCGAGTCCCCGCTGTTCCGCGTGGGCGTCGGTGTATGCGCCGCGTGCGTGACCAAAGAGCTCGTTTTCGATCAGATGGTCCGGCACACTCGCGCAATCCATGGGAATGAACGGGTGGTTCCGGCGTTCGCTGAGGAAGTGGATCGCGCGAGCGAACATCTCTTTTCCGGTCCCCGTCTCGCCGGTGATCAGGATGGGGAAAGCGGTGAGAGCGCAGGATGCAATCTGCTCCGCGACCCGCAGGAAGACCGGATCCTGCCCCACCAGATTGGCCCGGCCGAGCTCGCGGATGAGGTTCTCATACGCCTTGCGGCCTTCCTCTTCCGGTCCGAAATCGACCAGCCGCCGAACCCGCTGCCGCAGAGTCTCCTGCTCCTCCGGCCAGAGGATGAGATCATCCGCGTTTGCAGAAGCTGACGCGATCGCGGCGGGTTCCGCGTCTCGCGGGAGTATGGCCAGAACGCTGCTGCGCACGTTGTGGCGCTCGATCCACCGCAAGGCATCCAGGGCAGGGGAAGGATCGGGAATCCCGATCAACACGACCAAATCCACGCCGGAGTGGAGGAGGCTCTCCCCAGGGAACTTCTCCCAGGACTCCCGCCGCGTGGCGCAGCCGGACACACACGCCTGCAGAGCACACACGCTTCCCGAGCCCTCCGAATCGGCTGTGTGCTCCGGGCCTCCGATCAACAGGATCTGTGGTTTCACATCTCACCCTGCTTGTCCCGCAGCTACTGCGTGGGAGTATATACATCGCGGGCTCTATTTTCAAACGGAAAGAACCCGAAAATTCCTTTACGTTGTGCGCTGCCGCACCCTCCAAGTCCGGGGATAGGTCCGCCCTTGAGCTCTATTGCAAAAGTTAGTGAGATTGGCTGTGACGACGTTTCACTGGAGGTTCCCGGTGTCGACTGGCGCGCGCGACATATACCATGGGCGATCCCCCCGGAGAAGCCTCATCAAAGGCAATCCAAGCGCCATTGGGCGAGACTCTCGGATTCGTCAGCGAGCGGTCGCTGCTGGCAAGAATGTCGGTTTGGGACGCAGTTATCGTATCCACGACGACGAGTCGATTGAGTGGAGACCCGAATGTCTCAATTAGCAGGACTTGGGTCGGCCACCACATAAACCTCACCATCATCTCGGGTACGCACTACAGCCGAACCGAGGTACACACGGAAGAGCCACGTCCAGTTCTGCCGGACCCGGCAAAAGCCAGGGCCGATGAGTTGCGCGCGGTTTGGGGTCCGTTCGTTGGTGGGTCCCTACTCAGGCATACCGATATCCTCCTGAGGCGGGACTTGCACGCGCTGGTGTTCTGCGCTGCAAGAGCGCACATTGGGTTCGTTCCCGGGAAAGTGTTCTTTGCGGTGCGCAGCCATACGATCCGCCATATGCTCAACGAGTTCGGGCGGCAATTCGAGCAGGCGATCGATGTCGTCCAGATTGGCCTGTTGGTACTCGCGGCGGATGCGGCGGAGCTCGGCCAGGGCGCGGGAGTGAGCGCGCTCCAATGAGGCGATCTGGGCGAAGGTTTTGCGCAACAACTTGCCGGTGGGGGAGTCGCGGAGGATTTCGACGTCGATCTCCTCGGGCGTCTGGCCTTCTGCCAGGAGGGCGCGGTAGAGTTTGGCTTCGATCCGTCTG
>DATJYW010000031.1:0-2995 GCA_035499435.1 Candidatus Acidiferrales bacterium
TAGGCGTGGGTCTTGCGCAGCTCCTCGGCGCTGAGGGGGGATCCTTGAACGGTCGATCTGGCCTTGCCGTATGCGCTGAGGGAAGTCTTCTCCGAAGTCTCCATAGTTCTGGTTGCCATTGTAGTTCTCTCCTATGATTCGGTTCAGCGGCCCGGGTCGCTGCCGGAGTTCGCAAAGAGTACCACCACCGAGCGTGCGCCGGCCTGGTAGGTTCCGGCGGAAACCGGCGGCGCTGCCTGCCATTCGACGATTTCGTGCGGCGGCTCCAGCGCGGTATCGATCCATCGGCGCCAATCGCCATCGCCGGCCGGCGGCAGCTCGAAATCGAGCGGCTCCCAATACGCGTTCAAAATCAGGTGGAGCTGCAGTCTCTGTAAAGACAGCTCCGCGCCGAATGCCAGGCTGTGGGAGTTGGGACCCCAGTCCGGCTGTCCGAGCTTCACACCGTGCCAGGCGTGTTGCGCCGATTCCAGAAGCTCGTTCAGGCTCAGGCGGATGCCGCCTGCCTCGGTGCCCCGCGCCAGGCGGCGCGCGGTCAGCAGTTTGACGAAGCGGTGCACGTCGGCGTGCTGCGAAAGCAGGTTCCAGTCGAACCACGAAATCTCGTTGTCCTGGCAGTAGGCGTTGTTGTTGCCGCGCTGCGTACGGCGCACTTCGTCGCCCATGACGATCATAGGCACTCCCAGTGACAACATGGTGACGGTGAGAAAGTTCTTCACCTGGCGGTTGCGCAGCTCTTCTACCGCGGCGTCGCCGGTGGGGCCTTCTACGCCACAGTTCCAGCTTCGGTTATCGCCGGCGCCGTCGCGGTTGTCTTCGCCGTTCGCCTCGTTGTGCTTCTGGTTATACGAGACCAGGTCGTTGAGCGTGAAGCCATCGTGGCACGTCACGAAATTGATGCTCTGCTCGGCCTCGCGTTGTTCGTGGCCGTAGATCTGGGGGCTGCCGAGGAAGCGGTCCGCGACGCGGGTCACGGAGCCGGGTTGACCGCGGAAAAAGTCGCGGACATCGTCGCGGAAACGGCCATTCCATTCCTTCCAACTGTCGCCGACGAAACTACCCACCTGGTACAAGCCGGCGGCATCCCAGGCTTCGGCGATTATCTTGGTGCCGGCTAGCGCGGGATCGGATTCGATGTCCCACAGCACCGGCGGGTTTGCCAGCACTTGCCCGCTGGCGCCGCGGCTGAGGATCGACGCGAGGTCGAAGCGGAAGCCATCCACGTGCATTTCTTCCACCCAGTAGCGAAGACTGTCGAGGATCATGCGGCGGACAATGGGGTGGTTGGCGTTGAGCGTGTTCCCGGTTCCGCTGTAGTTGGCGTAGCGGGCGCGGTCGGATTCGAGAATGTAGTAGGTGCTGTTATCGATCCCGCGGAAGCACTGGGTGGGGCCGCGATGATCGCCTTCGGCGGTATGGTTGTAGACCACGTCGAGGATGACCTCGATGCCGGCGCGATGCAGCGCCTTCACCATGTCGCGAAATTCGTTCACCGCGCCCAGCGGATCCTTGTGCGAGCTGTACTGCTGGTGCGGCGCGAAGAAGCAGATCGGGGCATAGCCCCAATAGTTGCCACGCCCCCGCGGAGCGTCCTGGACATCGAATTCAAACACGGGGAGCAGCTCGACGGCGGTGATGCCGAGGTCCTGCAGGTAGGGAATCTCCTCGACCAGGCCGGCGTAGGTGCCCCTCTTTTTCGCGGACACGCCGGAGCTCGGATGGCGCGTGAAGCCCCGCACGTGCATCTCGTAGATGATGGTGCGGGAGCATGGCCTCCCCAGCGGAGCGTCGCCTTCCCAATCGTAGGCACTGGGATCCACCACCACGCTCTTCATGGCGGTCGCGGCGTTGTCGCCCTCCCGGGCGGCGGCGTCGCGGTCGTAGTTCTTCGGGACCATGACTCCACGGCCGTAGGGATCGAGCAGAACTTTGGCGGGGTCGAAGCGGTGTCCGCTTGCCGGATCGAGGGGGCCATGGACGCGATAGCCGTAAATCTGTCCTTCTCCAACTCCCGGCACGAAGGTGTGCCAATAGTGATAGGTGCGGTGGGTCGCGGCATCGATGGGGACGACGCGCGCGGGCCGGGCGTCGTCGTCGCGATCGAAGAGGAGCAGCTCCACGCTTTCGGCGGCACGCGAGAAGAGGCTGAAATTGGCGCCCCCCGGGGCTAGGGTGGCGCCGAGCGGACAGCACCTGCCCCTCACGGCGGGAACGGCCTCAGAGCAGGTTTGCCTTTGCTGCCCTACGGCACCGGACATGGATTGACCTTCCAGATATCAGCCGCGTATTCGGCGATGGTGCGGTCGCTGGAGAATTTACCGGATCCGGCCACGTTCAGGATGGCTTTCTGTGCCCACGCACCCGGATCGGCGTACAGTTCGGTAAGCCGCTGGTCTGCTTCCATGAAGGATGCCAGGTCCGCCAGGTGCATGTAGTAGTCGCCGCGGGTGAGGAGCGTTTCGCGCAGAGGCTCGAATACGCCGGGCTCGTTGCGGCTGAAGTGGTTGGAGAAAATCAAGTCCAGGGCGGCGCGCGTCTCGGGCTCGTGATCGTAGTGCCATTGAGGGTTGTACCAGCCGCGGCTCGAGGCCACCTGCTCAGCGGTGAGGCCGAACAGGAAGAAGTTCTCCTCGCCGCCTTCCTCCGCCATCTCGATGGTCGCGCCATCGCGAGTCCCCAGGGTCAGGGAGCCATTCATCATGAATTTCATGTTGCTGGTGCCGCTGGCCTCGTATCCCGCGGTGGAAATCTGGACCGACACATCGCTTGCCGGGATGAGGTGCTCGGCGAGCGACACACGGTAGTCCGCCAGGAACACCACTTTCAAGCGCCCGCGGACTGCCGGATCGCCGTCCAGCGTGCCGGCGAGGTTGTTGATGAACTTGATGATGAGTTTCGCCAGATGATAAGCGGGAGCCGCCTTGCCGCCGAAGAAGAACGTCCTCGGCTGCATCTCCAGCGACGGGTTTTCGCGGAGACGGTTGTAAAGCACGAC
>DATJYW010000032.1:0-18726 GCA_035499435.1 Candidatus Acidiferrales bacterium
TACTGGGTCTACGTGCCGCAGCAGTACGACCCGGCGGTGCCGGCCAGCCTGATGATCTTTCAGGACGGGCAGGCGTTCAAGAATCCCGACGGCGATCTGCGCGCCCAGAACGTGCTCGACAACCTGATCTACCGGCGCGAGATTCCAGTGATGCTCGGCGTTTTCATCAACCCCGGCCGCACGCCTGAGCAGCCGGAGCCCAGTCCTCAGACCGAATGGGGCGATCGCACTACCAACCGCCCCACGGAGTACAACTCGCTCGACGACAAATACGCGCGCGTAATCGTCGACGAGCTGATGCCGGTGCTCTACAAGGAGTACAACATCTCCAAGGATCCCGAGCAGCACGGCATCGGCGGCGCAAGCTCCGGCGCGATCGCCGCCTTCACCGTCGCCTGGGAGCGGCCCAACGACTTCCGCAAAGTGCTGAGCATCGTGGGAAGCTTCGTGAATCTCCGCGGCGGGCATGTCTATCCGGAGCGGGTTCTGGAGAGTCCGAAGAAGCCCCTCCGCATTTTCCTGTGCGACGGGCGCAACGACAACCGCGGTACGGGCCGCGGCGGCGCCTATGACCAAACCCGCGACTGGTTCTTTCAAAACGTCCGCCTGATGAAGGCGCTTGCTCAGAAAGGATACGACCTGAACTACGCGTGGGGAATGAACCTTCACGGCCAGAAGATGGGCGGCGCCATCCTGCCGGAGATGATGCGCTGGCTGTGGCGGGACGGTCCCGTTTCGACCGACCCTCAGGACACGGTGGAGCGCGGATTCCGGCAGCCGGCGAAAAAGCCGGCGGAATCTCCGGGCGGGAAAGACTGATCGCGGCGGAGAAGTGCTTTGACGCATCGATCGTCCTTTCCGGTTGATCTGGGTAATAGACCGCCGGGAAGTAAGTCGCCGTTACATGACTCGAAAGTACCGGGCGGGCGCGGCAACAGGGGGCATTAGCTGCACACCTGAACTTGCCCGGAAAAATGAAACTATCCGCCTGATCACGCGAATTATGTGATGAAATCTCCATGCACGACGGAGTATTTGAGACTTTGTGTGGTCTATGTCGTCTCGCGGCGTCTGTTACCACGGCGGGCGAGAGGAAAATACTGTGTAAGCGGTAAGGCCGCGGACCGCCATTCGCCCTACAATTAAGACGTCCCTGCAGTCACACGGATTCGCGGCGCCTGCTGCGTCCGTTGAGAGTTGGTGCAAATGTTTCACGATTTGTCCTTGACGATTTCTCAACCTGGCGATCCGGCCTCCTGGCGGCTGCGCCGCCTCGCGCAGCGGCAAACCGCGCGCAAGAGGCAGGCCAGGTTCTTCCCGCCGGGCCTCCCCCTTGTCGCCGGTCTGGACTACTGCGGGAGTTGTCATACGGCCACTGCGTTCAGTGGCGACTTTTTTGATTTTCGGAGCCCGGCCAGGGATCGGTTGGATGTTCTGGTGGGCGATGTCTCGGGATCTGAAATTGGAGCCGCAATCCTCAAGTCTGGTATACAGGCGTTCCTGCGTGGGCTTGCCACCCGTGGTTCAGGTCCGATTCAGGGGGATGTCGAGGAGTTGAGCCGGCTGGTGTACGATCTGGCGCCGGACGACTCGCGTGCGACGCTCTTTTATGCGCGCCTCGATTCACGAAGCGGCGAGCTCTCTTACGTGAGCGCGGGACATGAGCCGCCCCTGCTGTTCCGCGGCGAGACCAGCCGCGCCCAGAGGCTCGACCGCACCGGAACGGTGCTGGGATTGTCCGGCCATGCAGTGTATTCGCTCAGAAGGGTGTACATGGAGCCCGGGGATGTACTGGTGGCTTTCACCGATGGCGTCACGGAAGCCAGGGATACGCTGGGACGTGAGTGGGGCGAAAACGGGATCCACGAAGTATTCCGTCGGTGCAGGGCGGCGCGGAGTTCGGAACTGGTCGTCGAGATATTGGAATCCGCGAGCCGGTTCGCCAACCCTCTCGTGCCGGTGGACGACCGAACCGTTGTGGTAGTGCGGCTGCGCGACACGATGCGGCGAACGCTGCATGATGAGGAGTCGGCCGGCCTCGCATTGACGGCGGCGTGAACAGGGGTCACTGTGTCATTCTCCCGGCAGGATTGCATTTTGAGAATCTGGTGCGGCTTCGCACCGTCGAATTCGCCGGCTCCGCCGGCACATCGGGCCCTCAGTTTGAACAAATTCGCGCGGCAGTCATGGTACGGCGGAACTAACTCGGACGTTGTGGACCTAAAGAGCTATGTCCGGCTGAGTAATTTGAGTTTCATGGTTTTCTATCTGCGCTGTAACCGGCGCCGGGCCTCGATCGTCTCTTAAGACAAATCCCCGTTACGACAGCGGGCGCTCTCCCCTATCACCCCAAAACAAGCGCCCGCACTTCTCAAAATCTTCCTCGTGCTGCGCGGCTCACGATCGGTGCGAAGCGTTCCGCTCGGCTGTTCCGCCCCTCCTCGCCACGGTAACCGGAATCGCATGATCTCGCGTCTAACAGTCGAAGCGTTTTCACTGGAACTGGACGCCCCGGCTTGCGCAGGCCATATTCGGAACCCGCGAGTCGAGGCGTAGGGAGATTACTGATGCGACGTCCGGGTTCGCCTGATCGCAGTGTTGTTGCGGGCTTTACTGGACTGCTCCTCCTGATGGGTGCTCTAACCATAGACTCCGCGATCCAGATTCGCCGCGTATCCGCCGCCAGCGCGATATTGAGAAAGGGATCCAGGGACCGCGACGCTCTGCTCGATGAGTTGCGTACCGATACCTACCGTGCCGCGACGCTGGCGCGTGATTACGTGCTGGAGCACGATGAGCTTTACGCGGCGAGCCAGAAGGCCGAGTTGGTCGCGCTGCGATCTCATGTCGAGGAAACGCTTCGCCGTCTGAGCGCGAGCGCCCCTGCCGGTGAGGAAGAGACGATTGAAAGTCTGAAACAGCGTGCCGAATCGTATTGGAGCTCGCTGGCGCCCGCGCCGGATCCGAATCGGTTCGCGACCCGTCAGGAGGGCGAACGGTTGCTCCGGACCATAATCGTTCCAAGGCGCGATGAGGTGGTCCAGTTCGTGAGACAGGTGGGTGCTCTCGACAACCGGATCCTGGATGCGGCGGAGGAGCGGATTCAGCTGGTGCAGGCGCGGTTCGAAGACCGGGTGAGCACAATCTCGCTTCTCGCGCTGGTCCTGGGCAGTATTCTGGCGGCGGTCGTGGTCCGCCACGTGAAGCGTCTCGACGCGGAGTCCCGCAGCCGCTTCGATGAAGTCCTCAAGACCAGGGAAGACCTCAAACGCCTCTCCGACCGCCTGGTAACGGTTCAGGAGGATGAGCGGCGCAGGCTCTCACGCGAGTTGCACGACGATCTGGGACAGGCTATGTCGGCCATGCTCATCGAGTTGCGCAAGGCCGAGGCGATGCCTGCCGGCAGCCAGCGCCGCACGGATGAACTGGCGGCGGCACGGCGGCTGGCCGAGGAGAATGTTGCCAAGGTGCGAAACATGGCGCTGCTGTTACGCCCGGCGATGCTGGATGAACTCGGGCTGGTTCCAGCGCTTCGCTGGCACACGCGGGAAGTCGCCCGCCGTACCGGGCTCCGAGTAAGGTTGATGGCGGACGACCTCCACGACGACTTGGCCGAGCCCATGAGAACCTGTATCTACCGCGTGGTCCAGGAGGCTCTGCACAACTGCGTCAAACACGCCCAGGCCAACGAAGTGCGCGTCGTAATGCAGCGCGACGGGGGCGGCCTCTTAATATCCGTACAAGACGACGGTTTGGGATTCGATCCGGAACTCAACCGGGGGCTCGGCCTGCTTGGCATGGTCGAGCGCGTGACCGCACTGGGCGGCCGCATTCACGTCGGGTCACAACCGGGAAAAGGAACGGTCGTCTCGACTTACTTCTTGCTGGAGAGCGACCAGTGCAAAATGGCCGAGGAGAGTGTGGCGTGATCCGGATCATCCTTGCAGACGATCACGCGGTGATGAGGCGCGGCCTCAGGCTCGTTCTGGAGCAGCAGAAGGACTTCGAGGTAGTCGGAGAGGCCGGCGACGGGCGCGCCGCGGTGGATCTCGCGGAGACCGCCAGGCCCGACATCGCGGTGTTGGATATCACCATGCCAACCCTGAACGGCATCGAGGCGGCCCGTCAGATCCAGGCGAAGCAAATCGGCGTTTCGACCATTGTCCTGAGCATGCACGCCGACGAGTCCTTCGTGCTGCGTGCCCTCAAGGCCGGAGCGCGGGCGTATCTCTTAAAGGAATCGGCGGAGGCCGACCTGATTAATGCAATCCGCCTCGTCTCCGAAGGCAAGTCCTTCTTCAGTCCCACCGTCAGCCGGATGTTAGTCGAGGATTACGTCCGGCAGTTGCGAGATAAGGACATGGAGGATAGTTATGACCTGTTGACTCCCCGCGAAGGCGAGCTGCTGCAACTCATCGCCGAGGGGAAAAGCAACAAGGAGATCGCCAATATGCTTCACCTCAGCCTTTACACCGTGGAGACCCACCGCAGCAATATCCTGGCGAAGCTCAATCTCCACACGGTGCCCGAGCTGATCCTCTATGCGGTACGCAAGGGGATCATTTCGTGACTGCCCCGGCTGGAGTTCGGACGTTCTGCTGAGTGCGCCAGAGCTGCCACGCCCTGATGAGAGCCCATAATAGGTAATCGCGCCTGATCGGAGTGCGCACGATATCCGAGCCGCCCGCGCGCTCGAGTTCCGTCCAGAGATTGGCATCGACGGTTGGAGAAAGCAGAATGATGTAAGGCCGGGGAGATTCCTTTGCGAAAGCCCGCACGATCTCGCCCCAATGCTGTGGCGACAACTCACGGTCGTAGACGACGATCGCTGGCACGCCGCCGCAGGCTTCGGCATTCGACCAAGTGAGGGCCCAGCCGGCATCTTCCGACGCCGCCTCCAGAATGCGCCGGTTGGGCCCTTCGGGCACCAGGGCCAGGATCCGCTCTGCGCTGCGGTCCCCCTCCGCGTCTTGGTGCCCCGCGTGCAGCGATCCGGCCAGTCTCCGAAGCGCTGTTCTCCATTCACAGACGACCTTGTTCATCAGGTGTCTGTCATGAGCTTACCCTGGCGCCTGCCGTTCAGCCATACAGTCCAGCCGGTATATTCCCGCTGGCGGTGGTGGCTTGCCGGCGGAGAATCACGGCTATTGCAGAGGCTGGCAGGAATACTCCCCGGACGGTAGTTTTCCGATTCGGAGGAACGGCTAACCTTGATTCTGGCGTGAACTACGTATTCTTGAACAACGGGTCGGAGGCCAACGGCCTCACCGGCTTCGCACAACGTTTTTCCAGGACGACTGGCGGGTCGCCAAGGATTTGACCCTCAATCTCGTGAGCTGCATACGCCCTGGAACGAGGTCGAGAACCGCCAGGCCAATTTCAACCTGGCGAGCGGGCAGGAATACCTGTCCGGCCAGAGCTGTCCGTATGGCAATTGCAACGTCCTGTATAACCAATACAACGGCATCACCAACTTCCAGCCGCGCGTCGGCGTGGCCTGGACTCCGGGAGGCGGGAAAACGGTGATCCGCGCCGGCTACACGCTCTCAATTCACCGGATAGAGGTTCGAGGCGAATTCATCAACCTGACGAACACGCCCATCCTGAACGCGCCCACGCGCACGATCGGCACGACGCTCGGATTGCTCAAGGGTCGCAGGGTGCGCGGAATATTCAGCTCGCGCTGAAGTACAGCTTCTGACATGTTCGTCTTGCGGTCATTGCACCAGAACGACTGGAGCTCGCCAGTAGGCGAACTTCTGCGTGCTCGGCTCGATCACGCTGACCTGGCAGATGTACCTGCCGGGTTGTAACTTGGCGAGAGGCACGCTGAACTTCAGCGGCACGGCTTTGGATTTTTCGTTCAGACCGGAAGCGACCTCTAAAGGAGCTGTCTCGAATGCTTTGGTCTTGCCCCGAAAGAAACTTACCTGGGCGAATACCGGTTCGGTCGCCGCCGCGGCCGGCTGGTAGGCTTCTAGAAATACGTACAACTCCTGGCTCTTGGCGAAGACGCGGGTCACGCTGGGAATCAGCTTTTGGCCGTCCTGCACCAGAGGATTGGCCTCCAGCACTTTCTTGTCTTTTTCCGCGCTGAAAACCGCGGTGCCGGGATCCACGCGCTGGCTGCTCAAGATCACCGAGCTGATGGGGAGTTCCGGCTGGTTCGCCATCAGGTCGGGAACGACGAACCTGGTTCGGTAAGTCCCCATCTTTCCGGTCTCATTGTCACGGGCCAGAAACACGAGGTCATAAGCCCCCGGTTCCAGAACGAATCCGGTGTCGTAGACGATCGGGTGTTTGGACAACTGGGCCGCGGCTTCGCCCTTCAGCTTCACGTCCACCATGTCGCGGACATTCTGCACGACCTTGCCATGGGCATCCTTGACTTCACCGATGAAGTCGACGCGGGTGCTTTCCGAGCCGCCATGCTGCGCCAGCTCCAGGTCGCTGCCCGGAATCTTGGCGATCACCGGAACAAAATAGCGGTCGCGAGACAGGCGGAAATAGTCGATCTCCATGGCGATCGAGACGTCCGTGACAGGGTCGCCCAGCATCAGCGCTTCCTGCAACTGGCGCTCTTTGTCGCTGGAGGTGAACCTGGAGAATTGCTTCCCGGCGTAATACCCCTGGCGATAATCCAGCTTGGCGATCCTGGCGTTGAGCGCGGCGTCGTTCACCGAGATCTTGATCCGGCGGAAGCGCCCGTCGAGCGCATCGTTGGTGGAATAGTAGCCGATGATGTAGTAGCTCGCGATATCCTTCTGTGCCTGCACGATGCCCATGGAGAGGTCGTTGTTGTCTAGCAGTGCCTTGCCGCCTGTGTCGGAGGCAAGTGTGTAGAGCGTTTCCTGCTGGCCTTGAAAATTACTGGTGGCGGCGCGCGCAGAGCTACCCGAGTACATCCCCTGGCCGCCTGGCGCGGACTTGGTGGCATCTCCCAGCGGAGCCGTCGCTACCAATCCCCGGGCATCGATCGGATAAAAGGAAACATTGGCACGGATGGCGGCGTTGATCGTGGCCTGCAACTGCGCCTGGTTATCCACTCCGTTGCGTTGCATGCCGCTGGCGAAATACACCAGGGCCTTCTTCTCGTTGAGCGAGCCGAGCATGTGCCCGGCCGTCGCCAGCGCGGACAATTGGCGATCCGTGTTGAAGATGTTGAACTCGGTATCGTCTTCGCTGAACGCCGCGCCCGTATCGGGGGCGCTGTCGTCACTGTTGGTCTCATCCAGGCCCTGGCCCTCGCCGATGACCAGGCCGCGGATCTCCCTCGACAGCAGGTCGCGGTCGTCAGTGAAGTCCTGCACCACCTTGATGTCGTTGGAGAAGGTCATGATGGCCACAAGGTCGGACGCCGTCATCTGGGTTTTGAGGAACTTCTGCGCGGCGGCCTGGGCGCGGATCTGATCCTGGATGGGCATGGAGGTCATGTCGAAGAACATCACCAGCAGACGCTTGTCCCGATACTTGATGTCGCCGGGTTTCTCAGGCGCGATCTCGGTGGCGGTCACAGGTTTCACGGCGGGCGGTTCCGGCTGTGCCGGAGTGACCGCGGAGGGTGCAGGACCGGGAGTCGCGGCGGCCTGCGCCTCGAGTTTCTGGAACTCGAAGACACTGATCTTTTGCGGCTTGCCGTCTTCGATGATCGTGAAATCCCCTGCCTTGAGGTTGGAGACGGGGCTGCCGTCCTTACCTCGGATGATGACGTCCTCGACTACGAGTTGGGTTGTGGATTCGAACTTCGCTGGATTCTGCGGTGCCTGCGGCTGGGCGGGGGCCGTCATCACCCAGGCCAGGAATGTTGCCGTGATTGGTCGCATGGATTTAGAATCGGAACCTCAGATTGACGGTGAAACTTCGCATGGCATTGGCGCCGGCAGGCAGCCCGAACTGGACTGAGCCCACAGTGCTGTTCCACGAACTGTAGACCACGTGGTTCAACACGTTGGTGGCGTCGAACCGCAGGTCGAAACTGCGGCGCTCGTCGATGCGGAAGACGCGGCCGGCCGAGCCGTTCAAGCTGAACTGGGCGGGGCCGGTAAGGATGTTTCGGCCGGCGTCGCCCCAGGCGCCGGCGGCGGGAGCTGCGAAGGCCGCCGGATTGTATGCCAGCCCAAGCGGGGCAGCCAGCATGTTCAACCCGGTGAGATCGGCGCGCAGCGTTCCGATGACTCCGGTGCCGCCCGCAACGGAACGGTTGTTCAACACTACTGGAGTCTCCGGCAGGCCGCTGCCCACGGTGAGGCTCGTGGCGAACGTCCAATCCTTGAGCAGCGCGCCCTTCCACCCTTTCAACAATGTTCCTCCATGCGTTCCTTGGCCTGTGGAGAACTGCATGGTGGCAGTGAGGCGGTGGCGCTGGTCGAAACTCGAATTGGAGCGCTCGGCGTCGAGGTCGAGCCAGTTCTGCGCGATCGCCGAGCCGCCCTGCCCTCGTCCTCCGACTCCCGCGGCATCGTCGATGGCGTGCGAGTGGACATACAGCAGGTTGCCGGAGAAGCCGCTGCGGAAACGGCGCATCAACTGGATCTGTCCGGCTTCATATGTGGAATTGCCGGTGGACGTCTCGTACATGAAGCCGGCGGGTCCCAATGCCGGCCCGGAGTATCCCGGCGGCGTCGAGTTGGGCAGAAATAGCTGCGGATTGCGCGTACCCTTGGTGCCGATGTACGTGCCTGTCAGGACCAGCCCTGCCACGAGGTTTTGCTGCACTGACAATTGCCACACCTGCGCATAGCCGAGCTCGAAATTCGGATCGATGGCGAATGTGTTGGTCACGGTGCCGGGATTAATCAGGAAAGCATTGGCTATCGAGACCGGATTGGCCAGGCTGTTGGAAAGCGTAAACGTTCGCGAGAGCGGCGACTGCTGCGCCATCTGGCTGGCGATTCCGCTGTAGACCGACGTGTTGTAGTAGATGCCGTAGCCGCCCCGAATCACCGTGGAATGTTTGGACCAGGGCCGCAGCGCAAAGCCGATTCGCGGGGCAATCGCGTGCCTGTCCGGTTGGAGCAGCGATGAGCCATAACTCTGCCCGCTCAGGGGACCGGTTCCCGCGGGACATCCGTTGACGGGCGCTCCGCAGATCGGCGTTGCCCCCGAATAGAATCCGCCGATGTCCAGGTTGACCAGGCGCCCGTAGAGTTCGGTCACCGGAGCGGCGTAATCCCAGCGCAAGCCGGCATTCACGCTCAGCCTGGAGCTGATGCGCCAATCGTCGGTGACATAGGCGTCGTACCACGAGGTGCGAAAATACCGGTCGGGCTGGCCGTCCGCCAGGGAGTAGGTGCCGGGGTAACCGAGCAGGAAGTCCGCTAGATCGAAGCCCGTACCAAGGGCCGCCACGCCGTTGACGTAATCGCTGGTGCCACCACCCGTGAACACAAAGGTCCCGCGGGCATTCAGCAGCGAGAGCGGATTGAACTGCTGGCGGCGGAGGTCGCCGCCTACGAACAGCGTGTGCGTTCCGTGGATCAGGATCAGGTTGTTGCTGACGGTGCTGGTCTGATTGCGGGTCAAAGCCTCCTGGCTGTCGTTCAGTCCGGAGATGCCACTGCTGAAGGAAAGTGTCGGCGGCCCCCAGTTCAGGGGATCCTGATTGTTGCCGGCGATTCCGGCCTGCTCGGAAACGTTCGACTGGTTGGCGAAGTACGGGGTGGTCAGCGTGGAGGAGCGGCTGAAGTTGTAGCGCAGCGTGTCGATGGTGTGCGGGTTGAAGTGATGGATGTACGAGACGCTTGCGTTGGTGCCGGTCATGCTGGTGTCGTCGATGAAGCCGAAACCGTTGGGCGTGGTCGTGTTGGATCGCTGGTAACTGAACGCCCCGTTTATCTGGTTTCGCGCGTTAATGGTGTGGTTCAGGCGTGTGTTGACATTGTCCTGATCGCTTATGCCGGTTAGCGGTACCTGGAAATTGTATCGGGCAGTCGCCACAAAGTTGGGCAACGGATAGTAGTTGAGCAGGGCCTGAGCCTGCGGGCTGATGCGGTTCTGTGGAATGGTGTTGCCGGGGAACGGCTGGCCGGTCAGGGGGTCGTAGATGATGGCGGGCGCTCCAGTCACGGCGTTGATGGCCTGCGAAAAGTCACCCGAGCGCTCCGCCGCGGTAGGCATCAAGCCGGTGTAGATACTGGCGTTGCGCGTGCGTGCGAACTGGTAGTTGATGTTGAAGCTGGTCTTGGTGCCGTCGAGCACGTGGGGAATCTTCAGTGGCCCGCCGAAAGTCGCGGTGGCATGTGCCTTGGCGTAGGCCGCCTTGGGAGTTTCCTGGCCGGTAAGAGAGAAGGGGCGCGCATCCAGCGCAGAGTTATCGAGGCTGAAATTTACGTTGCCGTTGTACTGCATGCGACGGCTGTTTCGGTTGTTTCCGAACGATGCCTGATCGCCGCTGCCCCCTCGGCCGTTCTGGTCTTGCCGAAAACCGGCACGGCCGCCGCCCATCATCCTGCCTCCGCGGCCGGCTCCGCCCCGACCGCCACCCGGGCCTCCGCCCGGGCCACCACCCGGTATGCCGCCCATGGCCGTCTGCGCGGCATTGAGACCGCCTGGGCCGCCGAATCCCCCCATCCCGCCGCGGCCGCCGAACCCCCAGTCGTTCTGTTGCGGTGTGTTCAATCCGTTGTTGACGCTGCCATTCACGAAGAACGCATCGGAGCTTTGGGTGGAGTCGGCGCCACTAACTTCCTCTTCGGCGCCCATCGCGGTCCCGGTTGACGCGGCTTCCGCGGTCTGGTTGATATTCAGCCGCTGGAAGCCGCGCTGTTCCGCCGTCTGCCGCGACGGGACGCTGCCGGGTCGGTTTGCCGTGCCCCTCTGTTGAGAAACGGCCGGCGCCGGAGCTGGTTTGCCGCCTTTCTCACGTGTCTCCAGCGGGGCCAACTCCTGCCTGGCCTCGCCGACGGTGAGGAGTTTCAGTTCCCAGGTTGAACTCGGAGCGCCGGGAGCGACCGCAACTTCACGCGAGAGTCTGGCAAAGCCCAGCGCTTCCACCTGGATGCTCCACACGCCGTCCGCGAGATCCGGGAAGTCGTAGTCGCCCTGATCGCCGGTCGTGGTGACCAGTCTCTGGCCGTCCCGTGACGCGGTCACAGTTGCGCCGGGAATCGGCAAATTGCCGGCTTTTACCGTCCCTTTCTGCTCCGATGCGGTTAATCCTGTAGCGGCCGCACATATGGCGGCCAGGCGCAAGACGCGGTTCACCCGGCAGTGTGCACGCATGATCTTCACCGAAGACTCGTAACTAGAGGGCGGAGTCAGCAGTAAGATTGGCAACTACTGTCTGCCGGGTATTTGGCCCCTCGCCTCAACGGTAGTAAGGGCTTCGCGAGTCCGGCGTTACAACGAGTACACTCGCCCGCGGTGCGCGCCGATCAGGATCTGTACCAGGCGATGCGCGATCAGCTCGTGCAGTGTAAGCAGCTCCGCATTTGCGCGCGTGATCGCATCGACATCGCGCACGTCCGCGACCGGGCCGCCGCCGCGTTTCAACGCGTCTGTAGCTTCTTTGATGATCGGGTCGCTGATCACTTCGCCGGCCATTTCCCAAAGTGTGATGAACCGGTCAACCGCCGTCGGGAAGCTGACCTCGAATACGCCGAATGCGCTGGTGGTGCGGGGCGGCTTGTAATCGAGATTGAACGGGCCATTGTAGCCGTGACTGCGCAGCAGAACCAGGACGTTGAGCCAGTCGAGGGGGTTCACAAGGCCGACGGCGATATCCACATCGTGCTTCAGGCGGTAGCCGTCGTTGATATCGAAGTGGAAGAGCTTGCCGGCGAGCAGAGCCCGCGCAAGCGCCGCTCGGGGTGCGGCGCCCCACATCAGCTCGTGGAGGTATTCGGGATTGAGTCCGACCATCTCCGGGTGCGTCAGCAGTCCGCTGGCGATGAAAGCGAGCATGGCGTCGCTGGTCGGCAGGAGGATCTCCGCCTGGGGCTCGAAGGGCTTGGCCTCCAGGCAGTGCTTGAGCGTGGGCCTGCCTTTGGCCTTGGCTACTTCGATATCGCGCTCGCAAGCGGCGTTGAGGGCGGCGGCGTACCAGCGCAGCGTGTCGGTTTCCTCGATCGCGCCCTGCACGTAGTATCCCAGCGACCCCGGCCAATAAACGGCGAAACCGGCGCCCAGCTCGTGGCCTATCTCTACCGTATTCTTCACGCGAAACGCGGCGTACTCGCGAACCTCTGGAGCCTCCGCGGCCGGGCTTGCGGCCCACACGGCGTGATGGAATGTCTCCGTGGTCACCATGGAGCATTTCACGCCGTTAGCGTCGAGCGCAGCCTTGATGCGCCCCACGGTTTCGGCCTGTCGATCGGTTCCGATTGCCTCGGTGGGGATCACGTCGGTATCGTGGGTGGTCCAGTGTCCGATGCCCATTTCGCCGTAACGGCGGATCACTTCTTCGAAGCCGATCGCCGGCCGCGTCGGAGCATGGAACAACGCCTGCCCCTGGTAGGCTGCCGCCCACTGCGGACCTGAGATAAAGTATTTGCGTCGGGTTTCGGGGCTGTAGGAGCCTCCGCAGGCCTTCATGAGGCGTGAGACGAGGGCTTGTTGCTCAGTCACCTGGGTGGTTTCGGCGGTCGTTTTCATAGAATTTGTTGTACCATAAAACTAATTGTGAAGATCCGTGAAATTCGGGCCACAACCGTCACTGTGCCCTTGGAAGCTCCGTTGCGGCATGCCAACGGATGCCACTGGGGGCGCTTTGTGCGCACCATCGTAGAAGTGGAAGCGGACAACGGGCTGATCGGTCTGGGTGAAATGGGCGGCGGCGGGGAAACCGCGGAAGGCGCCTTCCGCGCCATGAACTCGTACCTGGTGGGCCATGATCCGGCCCGCATCGAAGAGATGCGGTTTCTGATCGCGAATCCGACGGCGTCTTTATATAACAATCGAACCCAGACTCTGGCCGCGCTCGAGTTTGCCTGCTTGGATCTCCTGGGCCAGTCATGGGGCGTGCCGGTATGCGATATTCTCGGCGGGCGCCTCCGCGACCGAGTGCCGTTCGCCACCTACTGCTTCTTCCGGTATCCCAATCCGAAAACCGGCTATGGCGAGGTACGTACTCCCGAACAACTGGTCGAATACACCTGCGCGCTCAAGCGCCGCTTCGGGTTCAAGACGCACAAGCTGAAGGCCGGCGTTTTCCATCCCGACTACGAGCTGGAATGTTACCGTGCGCTGGCCGATGCCTTCCCTGGAGATTCGTTCCGCTTCGACCCCAATGCCGTCTGGTCCACCGAACAGGCCATCCGCTTCGGCCAGGCAATTGAAGACATCCGCAACGACTATCTGGAGGACCCGGTTTTCGGCCTGAACGGAATGCGGCGCACCCGCGAAAAGGTCCGGATGCCGCTGGCCACCAACACCGTGGTGGTCAACTTCGAGCAGCTTGCCGCCAATGCGTTGGACACCGCGGTGGACGTGATCCTGCTTGACACCACCTTCTGGGGCGGCATACGGCCCTGCGTGAAAGCCGCGGGCATATGTGAAACGTTCCAGCTCGGTGTGGCAGTGCATTCCTCGGGCGAGCTTGGAATCCAGCTATCCACCATGCTCCACCTGGGCGCCGTGATTCCGAATCTCAGCTTTGCCGCCGACGCACACTATCATCACCTGACCGACGACGTCATCGAAGGCGGGCTGATGCAGTACGAAGACGGCGCGATCCGCGTTCCCGAGGGCCCCGGCCTCGGCGTGCGGCTCAATCGTGAAAAGCTCGCTGAGTATCACGAACTCTACCGGCGTTTGGGCGGCTATGCCTACGATAAGGACCCGGGCCGGCCGGGTTGGACGCCCCTCGTGCCGAACGATCGTTGGGCCGACCCGGTGGACGGCCGGACGCCGGCAATCGATTACTGAAAGGGACCCCGTTATGCTGCCCGCTCAATGGGACATTTTCAAACGCGCCGCGCGACTCGAGAGACTCGATAAGATCCCGATGGCCCTCATCATCGACAGCCCGTGGATGCCGGGCTACCTGGGGATCAAGCACCTCGACTACTATCTCGACCCGGAGCTTTGGTTTCAATCCAACCTGAAAATCATGCGGGAGTTTCCCGATATTATTTTCGTCCCCTCGTGGTGGATGGAATACGGGATGGCGGCCGAACCGTCGGTACTGGGCGCGAAAATCAAGTTCTGGCAGGACAACACCCCGAGCGAATATCACACGCTCTATCGGCTGGAAGATATCGACAACTTCCCGGAGTATGAGGTCGAGGCGGATGCCTTCGCCGCGCTCACCCTCCATCGAATCGGCATGCAGCGCCAGCGCATTCTGGACGCCGGATACATTCTGCCCATGGTCACTTCTCGCGGCCCGCTCTGCACCGCCGGGTTTGTGCGCGGCACTACGCACTTCATGATGGACCTGGTGGAGAATCCCGAGGGCGCGCACAAGCTGATCGACCTCTGCACGCGCGTGGTGATCGACTGGCTAAGAGCGCAGCACAAGATGATGGGCGAAACCGTGGAGAGCATCTTCATTCTCGACGATATCGTGGGGTTCATCAACGAAGATCACTACATGGAGTTCGCGCATCCGTACCTGAAGCGAATCTGCGACGCGTTTCCCAAGGACTGGGTGAAGGTCTATCACAACGATGCCGAAGTCGATGCCTGCCTGGATCATCTGCCGGACGCCGGCTTCCACGTGCTGAACTGGGGCAAGCAGAAGGACATTCGCGAAGTGAAGCAGCGCGTGGGCGATCGCATGTGCCTGATGGGCAACGTGAACCCGTTGGAGATCGGGGTCCGCGGGACGCCCGAAGAAGTGAAGGAAGCCACGCTCGACGTGCTGGAAGGCGGGGGCGACAGCGGCATGATCCTTTCCGTCGGCGGCGGAACCAGCCCCGGCATGCCACGCGAGAATATTCTGGCGATGCTGGAGGCGCTGGACGAGCACAATGCGAAGCGCGCCAGCGCTCCTGAGGCCACGCATGCCTGATTACGCCCTGATGAACCAGTGCCTCTATGAGGGCAAGTTTCAGGATGTGGAGCGCATGACCAAGGAGGCCCTCGCCGAGGGCCGTCCAGTGCAGGAGATCCTCAACGAAGGGCTCATCGCGGGGATGAGCGTGGTGGGCGAGGACTTCAGGCACAACGTCATTTACGTGCCCGAGGTGCTGATCGCGGCGCGAGCCATGAAAGCCGGCATGGCGGTGCTCAAGCCCCTGCTCACGGCGAAGGACAGCGGCACCAAGCCCGTAGGTGTGCTGCTGATGGGCACGGTGCGCGGCGACCTGCACGATATCGGCAAGAACCTGGTGCTGATGATGGCCGAGGGCGCCGGGTTCGAGGTTCACGATATCGGGGTAGATCAGAGCGTGGAGAAATTCCTGGCCGCGGCCGGGAAATGCAAGCCCGATATCATCGGCATGAGCGCGCTGTTGACCACCACGATGACGTACATGAAGACCGTGATCGACGGCTTCGAAAAGGCGGGGCTCGGCCACATCAAGATGGCGGTGGGAGGCGCACCGATCAGCCAGATGTTTGCCGACGAGATCGGCGCCGATGGCTACGGCGCCAACGCGAGCGCCGCGGTCGATCTGTTCCTGCGGCTGCGCGCGGCAGCCGGAAAAGAATCCGATGGCGACGTACAAGATCCTGTACTGGCAGGAAATTCCCTCGCAGATCAAGGCTGACGACGGGATCGACGAAGTCACCCTCGCCATGTCCCCGCGCTTTATGGAGCGGATCGACCAACTGGCGTTGCAGCGCGGATTGCATGAAGGTGACGACTACCTGGCGCAGTGGAACTGGAGCGATGAAGTTGAACGCGAGGGGACGGCAGCCGAGGTAGCGGAAGTCGTCAAGGCGGAACTGGAAGCTCGATGGCCGTGACAATTTCGATTAACGGGCAGGTCACGGAAGCCACGCCCGGCGTCTCGCTGTTCGAACATGCCGAACGGCTCGGGATTGCGGTGCCCACGTCGTGCGGGAAACAGGGAAAGTGCCGGGAGTGCATTGTCGAGGTGACGGAAGGGATGGAACTGCTTAGTGCGCCTACGGTGGAAGAACGCCACTTAGCTGCACCGTTCCGTTTGTCCTGCAGGACACTCGTAAGGCAGGTTTCCGACCTGCCCCACATCGTCTGCCACACCATGCGGCGGGGGAAGATGCGGATTGAACAGCGCGGGCAGGCAAGCGCACTGGCGCACGAACCCGCGCCGGGATACGGCCTGGCGATGGACCTGGGTACGACCACCATCGTGCTCCGCCTCTACAATCTGGAGACCGGCGACCTGGTGGCCGACACCTCCTTCGAAAACCCGCAGCGCTTCGGCGGCTCCGATGTCATGAGCCGGATCCACTACGACACGACCCATCCCGGGCGGCTGCTGATGCGGACACTTGCCGGATATCTGAGCCGGGCGATCGCGGAGTTCCCCGTTGATCCGCGATCGATCACGGAGATGGTCGTGGTGGGCAACTCGACCATGCGCGACCTGTTCTTCCGCAAGAGCGTCTACACGATCGGGCAGAATCCCTACCGCTCCATCACGGAGATCGAACGGGATGAAGGAAAGCGCGCCACAACCAGCCTCGTCGAGTCCGGCCGCCGTTCGCTGCTGCCGATTCACCCCGAGGCGCGCGTGTGGGGCGCGCCGATCCTGAGCGGGCACGTGGGGGCGGACGCCGCGGCGTGCATGCTCGCGGTCGATATCGCCCACGAGGACCGGCTGGTCGCCATCATGGACATCGGCACCAACACCGAGCTGGTCGTGGGCAACCGGCACCGGATCCTGGCGGCGTCGTGCCCGGCCGGACCGGCGTTCGAGGGAGGCGCGATTACGTGCGGCATGCCGGCGCTGGAGGGCGCCGTTGAAGACTTCGCCATCGCCGACGACGGCACGTTCCGGCTCGGTGTCATCGGCGATGGGGCTCCGGCGGGCATCTGCGGTTCGGGGCTCGTCGATATTCTGAGCGAACTGCTTCGCACAGGCCGCATGAATGAGTTGGGGAGATTCGACGCGCCGCGGATCGACATCGCCCCCGGCGTCTGCTTTACGGAAAACGACGCGAGCGAGCTTGCCCAGGCCAAGGGCGCCCACGTCGCCGGCCTCCAAATCGTGTTTGACAATTACGGAATCGGGTTCGACGACATCGACGTTTTCTATCTCGCCGGAGGATTCGGCCGCCACTTGAAGGCGGATGCTTCACGCCGTATCGGACTGATCCCGAATCTGACGGATTCGAAGATCGTGCAGATCGGGAATGCCGCCATCGAAGGCGCGTCGATCGCCCTTCTGGCGCGGTCCAAGCGTGCCGAATTGGAAGATCTGGTCCGGCGCGTGGAACACTGCCGCCTGGAAACACACCCACGCTTCTTCGACTGTTTCGTGGAAGGCTGTCAGTTCCGCCCGATCCCTACCCTTGCCCACTATGCTTGATCTCGCCATACAGGACGCCGAGTTTTACCGCCTGCTGGGATACCCACACGGACGCCGGCCAGCGGGGCGCGCTGCGGAATTGGCCGCGTGGGCGCGCGAGTGGTATGCCGAACATGGCCGGCCGTGGACGCACTCGCGGGAAACTCTGCTTCCGGAACGCGCGTTCGTGGTCGCGGTGAGCGCGGGTCCGGAAATCGAAGAGGAGGCGCAGCGGCGCTGGCACGACGGTGTCCCGGACGAGTACTTCTTTCTCGAAATATACGGTTCGGCGGTGGTGGAGCACCTTACGACCGCCGCAGGTGCGCGGCTCTGCGCCTGGGCGGACCCGCAGGGACTAGCCATTCTGCCGCACTGGAGCCCGGGGTATGAGGGCGTCGATATTGTCAGGCAGGCGGAGCTCCTGGAGCGGCTTCAGCCACTGCCGGATCGGCTCGAGGTACTGCCGTCCGGCATGCTGCGTCCGAAGAAATCGCAGATCTCCGTCTTCCCCGTTGTGCCCAAAACGGCGTCCACGCGGCCGCTGAGCGAACTGATTCCTTGCAGTCACTGCTCCTACACGCCGTGCCAGTTCCGCCGCGTCCCGCTACGCGTCAATCCGAAGGCCCTGCGCCGCTGGTCCGGCGAGCGGCTTCAACTGCGGGAGCGCGAAAACGGCGAGGTGGAAGCGCGGTTCCGATATGAGGGCACGACCTGCTCCAATCTCGGCCAGCCGCTCCAATTCGACTACGTGATCACACTCGGTTCCCGCGAGGAAGGCTACCCCATCCGCGATGAATACTGTACACCCGTGGACGAAGGCTACAAGCACATGTGCCGCTATATCGAAAATCCCGATTCCGTAATGCGGGACATCGCCGCCGAGAAGCCGATGCTGGGCCATCCGCTACACGACGCCGTTCAGTGGCCGCGTCCCGAAGGGGCTGCCGGCTGCTACTGCGACCGGGAGGCTCGCGCCCACAAGTGGGGCCTCGTGTTTGAAACCATCTGGTATAAGCTCCATGTCTAAACCGACTCTTCTGGAAGCCCTCCGCGAACTTCCGCTGCTATCTGACGGCGCGATGGGCACACAGCTCATGCTGGCCGGCCTGGTCCAGGGCAACTGCGGAGAGGAGTGGAACCTCTCGCATCCCGATCGTGTTCTCGCGATCCAGCGCCGCTACGCGGAGGCCGGCTCCGATTGCATCCTCACCAACACGTTCGGCGGCTCGCGCATCATGCTCAACCGCCACGGCAACGCGGACCGCGTCGCGGCGATCAATCAGGCCGGCGTAGCCATCGCCCGCGAGGCGTTCGGCGGGCGCCCCGGATACGTGATCGGCGACATTGG
>DATJYW010000033.1:0-40747 GCA_035499435.1 Candidatus Acidiferrales bacterium
AGAGGGGCCTCGGCGGTGATGGTGACCTTCTCGCTGGCGGCGCCCAACTCCATCACGATATCCATGGTGATGCGTTCGCTTTGCCGGACCGTCAGGCCGGTGCGGGAGTAGCTCTTGAATCCCGCCATTTCGGCCGTCAGGCTATACGCTCCGGGAATCAGGAACGGCAGCAGATAGTCGCCGGTCCCATTGGTCGTGCCGGGGTAGTGCACACCGGTGGCGACGTTGAGGGCGTCGACTTTGACGCCGACGATCACCGCGCCGCTTGGATCGGTCACGTGTCCCAGGAGCGTGCCCCGCGCCTCCTGAGCGGCCAACGGCAGCGCGCCAGCCAACAGACACAATATGATGAGCCCGGTAAGTTTTCGAGTTCGCATCGGTACGCTCCTTTCTCTCGCATTTCAAGAAGGACTAGCGCTTGATGGGCGTGGTGGTCGGCGGCGGCGGCTCCTTGTGCCCGAGCACCGTCCAGTCACGCGGCCGGCCGATGTTGTCGTAGATCTTGCCGCGCTTGATCTCGTCGTCGTGGAAAATCCAGCCGGCGATCTCGGCCACCTGGTCGGCCACCCGGCGCGGCACCACCGCTACGCCGTCGTTGTCGGCCACGATGACGTCGCCCGGCATGACCAGCACGCCGCCGACGACGACGGGCTCATTGTAGGACTCCATCCACATCCGCCCCTGGTTGATGCCGCGCGGCGCTTGCATGGGATCCTGGTATACCGGAATGCGCGTGAGGGTCAGCTCATCGGTATCGCGGCATACCGCATTGCCTACCAGGCCGCGCAGCCCTAACCCGGTCATGGTGAGCGCATTATTGGAGCCGCAGAAGCCGTTGTCATGGGCCTGGCCGTCCACAACCAGGATCGTTCCGGGCCGGATCAGTCCCGTGTAGGAAGCCCGGCCTTCGGTGCGCATCTCGGCCGGAGGCCCCCACTCCCTGGTTTCCCAGACCCGTTCATCGGCGTGAGATTTGAATTCGCGGGCGGTGGCTTGCGCCGGCACCAGCCGTACTGTCAACGCGATGCCGTGGATCCGGTGCGTGATCTTCTGCTCGTCGCGCCAGAGTGGCCGGATGCGTTTGTCCATCATGGTCACTTCCGGCAACCCGACGGCGTCCAGCGCGTCGATCACATCGGCCACCCGCAGGCCGTCATACAGCTTCAGAAGCTGCGAGTCCTCTTCCGCGCTGTATTGCTGAACTTTGAGAAATTGGTGTGAGGGCGGAGGCGGCGTAGCGCTTGGCTGGCCCCAGGCCATCCCACCCAAAAGCATCACTAAGGTTGTCGTCTTCATGGACTTTGCTCCTTTCACTGAAACGCGTTTCTATTTCTTGATCGGCTTGTCGGTGGGCGGCGGCGGCTCCTTGTGTCCGAGCACCGTCCAGTCGCGCGGCCGGCCGATACGGTCGTAGATCTTGCCGCGCTTGATCTCGTCGTCGTGGAAGATCCAGCCGGCGATCTCCGCCACCTGGTCGGCCACCCGCCGCGGCACCACCGCCACGCCGTCGTTGTCCGCCACGATGACGTCTCCCGGCATCACCAGCACGCCGCCGCTCACGATCGGCTGGTTGTAGGACTCCACCCACATGCGGCCCTGGTTGATGCCGCGCGGCGCTTCCATGGGATTCTGATAAACCGGAATCCGCGTGAGAGCCATCTCGTCGGTATCGCGGCACACCGCGTCGCCCACCAGCCCGCGCAGGCCCCTGCCGAACAAGAGCAGGCCCACGTTCGAGCCGCAGAATCCGTTATCCTTCGCCGAACCGTCCACTACCAGAATCGTCCCCGGGCGGACCAGCGAGATGAAGGCATAGCCTGCCCCCGGATCTCCACCCTTATCTCCGGGCGTCCGCAGCTCGGCCGGCGGTCCCCATTCCGTCTCTTCCCAGACGCGCTCATCGGCGTGAGACTTGAATGGGCGCGCCGTCGCCTGCGCCGGCACCAGCCGCACCGTCAATGCGATGCCGTGAATCCGGTGCGTGATCTTTTCCTCGTCGCGCCACAGCGGCCGGATGTGCTTGTCCATCATCGTCACTTCCGCCAGCCCCACCGCGTCCAGCGCGTCGATCACGTCGGCCACGCGCAGCCCCTCGTAGAGCTGCAGCATCTTCGCGTCTTCTTCGGCGGAGTATTGCTGGACTTTCAGAAACTGATGGGAAGGCGGCGACGGAGGCCGGGAGCTCTGGTTGGCCTGTCCCCAGGACAGAACGCCACCCAAAACGAACAACGCTGCTTTCTTCATAGTCGGATCCTTCCTTTTCTTGGCGGCGGCCTGTCTTGCGACGAGCCGTGCCGGGCCGCCCGGAGACAGTGCGCAGGCGTTCCCGCGCGATCCAAATCGGCGCCGCTACGGGCGCTCGATTTACCTTGCAGCAACTTTTGGATTCGAATATCATATATCCGATATCAGGCATCGTGTCAAGCCTTAGTAGTCTTGAAATCGGCGATCGTGAGAAGATAGCCGCCTGAGTGAGTCGGTGAACAGGATGGAGGCGAAGCGATGAATCGCGGGAGCTTATTTCTAAGTGCTTGTCTGGCTTGGACCTGGATAGGGATCTCGGCGGCGGCGCCGGTACACGTGTGGGAAAAGCAGGAATTGACCTTTACTTCCGTGGCTTCCTTTTCGAACCCCTATACCGATGTTGTGATCTGGGTGGACTTGAGAGGTCCCGGCTTCCAGAAGCGAGTCTACGGGTTCTGGGACGGCGACCGCACCTTCCATGTGCGTGTCCTGGCTACCGCCCCAGGGACATGGACCTGGCGCTCCGGTTCCGCACCCGCCGACGCCGGCCTCGCCGGGAAGAGCGGGGCATTCACTGCCGTGGACTGGACTGAAGCCGAGAAGCAGGCCAACCCTCTCCGCCGCGGCTTCCTCCGCGCAGCCCCCAACCACCATGCGTTGGAACAGGCTGACGGCACCCCCTTTTTCGTTCTCGGCGACACCTGGTATGCGGCTGGGGCCAACCGCTTCCGCTGGTATGACGACGATCGTGAGCGACCCATCGGCCCCGAGGCCGGCTTTAAGGACTACGTCCGCTACCGCCAGCAGCAGGGGTTCAACTGGGTCAACATCATTGCCGCTTTCCCCAACTGGAAGACGGACGACCAGCCCTGGCACCTGGTCATGAACGACGCGGAGCGCACTACCATCCGCTCCGCCTGGCTCGAGTTCGGCACCGGCGCCGGCCCGACTGCCGGCAGCGCCAAGAATATGGACAACGAAGGCGGACGCCCCTTCGTCTTTCCCGGAAAGATCCCTGGCTACGAGGACTACTTCCCCGACATGGATCGCATCAATCCGGCCTACTTTCATTACGTGGACCGCAAGATCGACTACCTCAACGAGCACGGATTTGTGCCTTTTATCGAGGTCTCCCGGCGCGATGCCAGCCTGTGCTGGAAGAAGTACTACAAGTGGCCCGATTCGTACGCTCGCTTTATCCAGTACATCTGGTCGCGCTATCAGGCGAATAACATCGTGCTCAGCCCGATCCACCTGGACATCATCAGCGAGTCCGTCGGTCCCGAGGATTATCTCAACGCTATCCGCACGGTGACGGAGAAGTACGGCCCGCCGCCCTTCGGCACGCTGCTTTCAGCCAATGCCAACCCTTCCACGCTGGAGAACTGGGGCGAGAACTCCTGGGTGACTCTGCACCAGACCGGCAACATGCGAGAGCACAACAACTATTGGTATCTCACCGAGATTTTCAACCTTCCCCATCCCACGCCGGCACTGAACGGCGAACCTTACTATTCCGGTTACGTGGACGCCCGCGGTCTGAACGGCGGCTACCGCTACGGTGCGCCGGGCGGCACGGAGAAGGACGATCAGTTCGTGCGCTCCGCTATGTACGGCAACTTTCTCTCCGGCGGCCTCGCCGGCCACGTTTACGGCGCGGAGGGAATCTGGGGCGCGGACATCGAGCCGGCGGCGCCGATCAAGATGTGGGATGCCTTCCAGTGGAATTCCGCCGCGCAGATGAAGCATCTCCGGACCTTCGCTCTCTCCGTCGGCAGGCGCTACCAGGACCTGGTTCCCATCGCCGATCTGGTTTCGCCCAACAAAAACGGCGACCTCCGCTCCTACGAAGGTTGGGCATACTGCGCCCGCACCCCGGATAAAGAAACCTTCCTCGCATATTTCGAAAAAGGCTGCTCTCGGAGCCAGATTCGCGGGGCCCGCCTATCCAGTCTGTACCGCGCGCAGTGGTTTGACCCCCGCCATGGCACGTGGCAGGACGCAGGCGATGGCAGCGTGCGCTCCAGCGTTATCGGCATCATCATGTTGCCCGAGTTCCCCGCCGGTGTGGACTGGGGCCTGCGCCTCACCTACACCGGACCTGCGCCAGCCAACGTACGCGGTGGGCGCGCAGGTGATTGAATGGCCTTATGGAACCACTCGCTGTTGCCGTTGGCGGAGACCATGCCGGCTTTCCGCTGAAGGCGCCGATTATCGAGTTCCTGCGCAGCCAGGGACACTCGGTGGAAGATTGCGGTTCGTACGATCCCGCCCCGGTGGATTTCCCGGACATCACGCGGGCGGTGGGTGAGCGCGTGCGCGATGGCCGCGCCGCCCGCGGCATTCTGGTCTGCGGCACCGGCGTAGGCGCGTGCATTGCCGCCAACAAAATGGCTGGCATCCGCGCCAGCGTCTGCCACGACGTCTATTCGGCCCACCAATCGGTGGAGCACGACGACGTGAACGTCGCCTGCATCGGCGCGCAGGTGATCGGTTTGAAAGCGGCGGAGGACTGCTTGAGCGCATTCCTGGCCGCCCGCTTCAGCACCGCCGAAGAGTTCCGGCGCCGCGTTGCCAAGCTGGCCGAGATGGAGCGCGCGGCCGGCCAAAGATAGCCGGGGCGGGAGGCCCAATGAACGTCCACGACAACTCGCGACGGTGGGTTCTATTGGCGCTGCTGGTCGGAGCGATGGTGGTGAGCTTTTTCGACCGGGGAAACCTGGCCGTCTCGGCCCCGGTACTGGCGCCGGACCTCGGCCTCTCCTCCTGGCAACTTGGTCTGCTGCTCTCCTCGTTTTTCTGGACCTATGCCGCCTGCCAGATCCTGGCCGGCTGGCTTGCGGACCGCGTCGAGGTGCGCTGGATCTACGCGGGCGGCTTCCTGCTGTGGTCGGCGGCCACCCTTTCGACCGCGGCGATGGCTTCCTTCGCAGGCATTCTGTGCATGCGCCTGCTGCTGGGCGTCGGCGAATCGATTACCTATCCGGCCACCTCGCGCATCCTGGCGGCGGTCTTTCCGGAGCGGCGCCGCGGGCTCGCCAACTCGCTCGTGGACTTGGGCGCGCGCCTCGGTCCGGCGGCCGGGACGGCCTGCGGCGCGCTGCTGGTGGTACGCGTGGGATGGCGCGGTTTGTTCGTGGTCACCGGCTTGGGCGCGCTCGTGTGGCTCGTGCCGTGGGTGATCTATGCCCCACGCCAACTGGCGACGGCGGCCGGCGCGGACGCGCCGAAGACAGGCTGGTCCACGCTGCTGCGCAGGAGGGCGGTGTGGGGAACCTGCGGCGGGCTCTGCGGCGCAAACTACGCCTGGTATTTCCTGTTGAGCTGGCTCCCCTCCTACCTGGTGCGCGAGCGCCACTTCTCGCTCAACTCGGTAGCCTTCTGGGGCGCCATGCCATATCTCTGCATGGCCGTCTCCTCCATCACCGGAGGCGTCCTGGCGGACCATTGGATTGCCCGCGGCGCCGCGCCTGTGAAGGTGCGCCGCCGGTTCCTGGTTACCGGCCTCACGCTGACGGCCGTGCTGCTGCCGCTGGTGCTGCTGCCGCGCCTGGAATGGGCAATCGCCGGTCTCTTCCTCAGTTGTCTGACCTTCGGTATCTACGCTTCCAACCTTTTTTCCCTGACACAGACTCTTGCCGGCCCCGCCGCATCCGGCCGCTGGACAGGCCTGCAAAACGCCTGTGGCAACGTTGCCGGCATCGTCAGTCCCGCGCTGACGGGATGGATTGTGAGCGCGACCGGCCACTTTTCACTTGCCTTCGTCACAGCCAGTCTCGCCTGCCTGCTCGGGGCGTCGAGTTTCGGCTTGCTGGTGCGCGAGACTCTGCCGGCCCAGAGCGGCGCCGCTCGCCGGACAGCCGCGGTACGCTCGGGATCGCACTAACGTCACGGAAAGGATGATTGCATGAAATCCGCTTTGCTCGCCGGTCTGGCGTGGTTGCCGGCCCTGTACTCTGCTCCACCGGTTCACCTGTATGACCGGGTGGAACTCTCGTTCGAGGCCAGTGGCAAGTACCGCAATCCGTATACGGACGTCGAAGTGTGGGTGGACCTCAAGGGTCCGAACTTCAGCTCGCGCTGCTACGGATTCTGGGACGGCGGACGAACGTTTCGAGTGCGCATCACCGCGACCGCGCCCGGGGAGTGGAGTTGGGTGAGCGGGTCGAATCCCGCGGACCCGGGACTCGCCGGCAAACGTGGCAGTTATAGCGGCGTCGCGTGGACGGAGGCTGAGAAACAGGCGAATCCGAATCGGCGGGGCTTCCCGCGCGCGACCCCGAACGGTCACGCACTCGAATACCCCGATGGGACGCCGTACTTCGCCGTCGGCGATTTCTTTTATCCGGCCTCGAGCCGGCGCTACCGGTGGCGCGACAGTGACGAGAGTTATGATGTCAGCGATCCGAACGCCGGCTACAAAGACCTGTTGCAGTACCGCATCCGGCAGGGCTTCAACATGATCTTTATCATCTCGAGTTTTCCTTCCTGGGCCTATGACGGCTACCCGGCAAGGTTCCAGGACCGCTCCGGAGTGCCGATGCGCGACGCCTGGCCGAGCGGCAACGAAGACCGCGCGGAGGACATGGTCAACGAAGAGAACGAGCGTCCCTTCCTGTTCCCGGGCAAGGGCGATGGATACCCGGAAGTTGGAGCCGACTACTTCCGCATTAATCCGTCGTATTTCCGGTACCTGGACAATAAGATTGATTACGCCGCGGCACACGGGGTCGTGGTCTTGCTGGAGACCCTGAGGCGCGATATTGCGCCATACATGAAGGCGTACTATGGCGGAACCGATCCGGACATGTCGAAGAATGCAGTGTTCCACTATGTCCGCTGGATCTTCGCCCGGTACCAGGCCCATCCGGTGATCTGGAGCATCTACCACTACGACTGCGTGTGCGCGCCCTACGGATTGGAGCCGGCCGAACTGCGCATCCCGCTCGATGGATATTACCGGAAGTACGGCCATCCGCCCTTCGGCCAGTTAGTTTCCACCAACGTGAGCGGCTCCACTTACCGCGCCTGGGGCCACAGCGACAAAGCTCCCTGGCTGACGCTGCATCAGACGGGAAACAATCCGCGCGATCATTCCATCGGCGACTATGTGCTCGAAATGTACCAACTCCCGAATCCGCTTCCGATATACGGGCAGGAACCCTGGTACCTGCCAAATGATTCGGCCGAGGAGCGGCGGAAGAGCCGATCGACGTTATATTCGCAATTGCTGAACGGCGCCTTATCCGGCGTCGCCTATCAGGCGATGGGACTCACACGCGGCAATCGTGAGAACAGCAGCCAATTCGTAAACATGTGGGTGTCGATCAAGTGGCAGGCTGCCAATGAGGCACCGCTGGCCGGCCGGTTTCTCGAGGCCGATGGAGTTCGTGTGCAGGATCTAGTGCCCCATCGTGAGTTGCTTTCCGTTTCGAAGACTGGCGCCGACGCGAAGTTCGTCCATTACACGGATACCTCGAAGATTCTCCAGGAGGGCTGGGCCTACTGTATGCGGACAGACGACAAGAGACACTTCAAACTCTACTTCGAGCGCCACGCGGCGCGACCCGACCTTTCAGCAGCGCTTCCCCGTGCCAGCTACGAGGCCAAATGGTTTGATCCCCGCACGGGGGAGTGGAGCAAGGCAGCAGGCGGAACCCTGGTGTCCGACACCCTGGGCAGAATTGCCTTGCCTGCGTGCCCGACTATTGCCGACGATTGGGGGCTGAGCCTATCGGCGAAATAGGGCGATCCAGGCGCGGAATCGCGCCGGCAACTCCCTGCGGCCCTCTCTCGGCCTTCCAAAGGCTCGAGACCAGGACCTCAGTGGTTCGAATCCACTCGCCGCGACCAATTCCTTTTCAAACCGCTCGGCGCCCCACCAACAGTGCAATCAGCCAGATCACGAGAAACAGGAAGAATAGGATCTTGGCGATGCCGGCGGCTGTTCCCGCGATTCCACCAAAGCCCAGAATGGCAGCGATAATCGCGATAACCAAAAATATAAGCGACCAATGAAGCATGTTACCTCTCCAGTGGGGTAATACCTTCCGTCCCCACGCGGAAAGGAGCACGTGTTCCGCCAACGTGTTGTTTGCAACCTCTGCCGGGGTGGAAGACGTGCGCGCGGAACCTGCATCCGGAGCCTGGCGCCGGCGAAGTGTGGCGCGGAACCTTGGGCCTGCAGGTGCTTAGGTCACAGGTAGGACTCTTCGGGAAGCCCACGGCGCTAAGGCACGGCTACGCCGCATTTCGGAAACGGGCAAAACAAAGAGGCGCGTGCAAGGTTCGCATCAGGAGAGGTAAATATGGCCGCTAGATCGTCTCATTCCAGCTCACGGAGTGGCTCCGAGGGCAAACGCAAGATTCACAAGGTCATGAAAGAGCATAAGCAGGGCAACCTGAAATCTGGCAGCGGGAAGAAAGTGAAGAGCCGCAAGCAGGCCCTCGCGATCGCCCTGAGCGAGGCTCGTCGATCCGGCGCCAAGATTCCTAAGAAAAAATCAAAATCCTAGTCGGCCATATCTTGCATGTCGCATTCCAGCGAGGTCATTCGGCGATGCAAACCGCGCCTAGCGCCGGCTGAGAGGCGCTCGCCAGCCACGCGCGCGCCGCAGATGCAGCGCTGCGTACGAAACGACGGCGGTCGCGGATATCGTTACGAGGTTGATCGCGAAGCTCAGCAGCCGCTCGTTTATGACTTGCGTGGGCGGCAGGCCCGCGATCGTTGCGGCGCCGAACCACGCGGGAAAAATCGCCAGCTGGACTGCGGCGGCCACGCCGATGAGGTAACGTCGTCCTGTATCATCGGCGTTCGACAAGCCGGCCGTGATGCCGATTGCGGCGGAGAGGGCGAAGCTGGAAAGAGGGCTCTTGAAGCCCTGGAAGCGAATCGGACCTCCCATGAAGCTCGCTACGATCACGCCGCCCGCGAAAGCCAGCATCGTGCTCACCGCGATGGCACACAACCCGCGGAAGATCAGACGCCGGTCACCGCTCCAGAAGCCGAAGCTGACAGCGAGCACTTCAGCCAGGAAGGGCAGGAAGAGCGCAGCCACGACAATCGCGACGGCATTGTTCTCCACGATTCCGGTTCCCAGAATAATGCCCCCGGCGAGCGCGCGGGCCAGATAGCTCGTCGTCACGTGGCTCAACTGCCAGAGGTCCTGGATGACATCGCAAAACGGTTCGCCCATCGGTTTGGTCAGCTCCGCCAAGTCCCTTCCGTCGACGATTGCCCGCAGTTCACGCGAGGTAAGAGAGTAGTCGGCACTGGACAGTACGGGCGAGGTAAGCAACGCCTCGACGAACAGGCGAGCCTTGGGGGTGGAAGTCTCGACGCTGACGATCCGGCGGGCGACGCCGGGCCCGTGAACATAAACTTCGGCGATCGGCACCCTTTCGATTCCGACGTCGTGCGCCAGGCGCGCTGTCACTTCGACGTGTTCCAGTGGAACGGTTGCCCGGATTTCGTGCATAGTCTCAAACTCCCATCGTGTGGACGATCCAAATATGGCCGATCTGACGACGCTTCCGCATCAGCTTGATACCAAGAAACGCACTTGCCGGGCCATCATAGAAACGCCCAAAGGATGCTGCAACAAGTTCGACTATGACCCAAAATCGAACCTGTTCATGTTGGGCGGCCTGCTGCCGGAAGGCATGATGTTCCCTTTCGATTTCGGGTTTATTCCGTCAACGTTGGGAGAAGACGGCGATCCGCTCGATATTCTGGTGCTCATGGACGCGCCGGCACACGTCGGCTGCTTGATCGAGGTAAGGCTGATTGGCGCAATTTCGGCAGAGCAGACCGAACACGGAAAAAAGGAAACCAATGACCGATTATTGGGTGTCGCAATCCATTCCTATGATCACCAGGACCTGAAGACGATCGACGACCTAAGCAAGACGATGCTTTCACAGCTCGAAGAGTTCTTCGTCTCTTACAATAAGCAGCGCGAGAAGAAGTTCAGGATAACAGGCACGGGTGGGCCCCGGAAAGCGCTCAAATTGTTGAAAGCTGGTATACAGAATCACAAAAGCGGCAAACATCGCTGAAAGAAACGGAGCCCCTTACGCCAGATGACCGCGGGCCTCACAAGAGTCCAACCCTTCAAGCCCCTGGCCACAGGAATGCTCCGTCCCATATCCAGGGGGTAAGATCGCGATAGAGACCTGGATCACCGGGATGGGCGCGGCCCTCTGCAACGCCATCTTCCACGCCAACGGCAAACGCATCCGCGACCTGCCGGTTACGCCGGACAAGCTGGTTCGACGACTATGACGAAACGCAATTTGTATGACTTGGATCCAGGCGATCAAGCTCCCAGCGTCGTCAGAATGATCGTCGAAATTCCGAAGGGGTCCAGCAACAAGTATGAGTACGATGCTGACTTGCAGCTATTCCGAGTGGACCGCCCGCTATATGTTCCCCTCAACTACCCCGGCGAGTATGGATTCATACCCGGCACGCTCTCTGAAGATGGAGACCCCTTGGACATTCTCTCCCTGGTGAGCGAACCGAGCTACCCGGGAATTGTCCTGTTGGCGCGTCCCCTGGGTGTATTGGATCTTATCGACCGCGGACAGCGCGATCAAAAAGTACTCGCGGCGGCCGACAAAGATCCCCGGTTCGACGAGGTTCGATCGGTGGATCAGGTATGGTCGCATTCTTTGCGCGAGATCGAGGAGTTTTTTGCCATTTACAAGAAGCTGGAAGGCGAAGAGGTGAACGTTAAGGGATGGCGCGGACTGGCTGCGGCGCGCAGCCTGATCACCTGCTGCCGCGAGCGTTACCTGAAAGCCCATCCGGCATGATGGTTCGACCCAATGGCGTATCGATTCAAACATCGCGAAACCGTTCCCGAAAATGTAAAGCGGATCGCCAGGGAGCAGCTCGATTCGGCGATCGGTCTGCTGAAGAGTAAACGCGGCCGGAGCCGCGACGACTGTTCGCAGACTCTTCGCTCTCCAGAAGCGGCAACTCGAAGAACAGGCAGCCGCGCGAAAACTTCTCCCAACCCTGGCGGCCGAGCTGCGCAAAGCACGCCAATCGATCCGGTACTGGCCCCTCGAGACGGACGGCTTCAAGGCGATTGCAGCCGGTGTGGAACAGACGTTTCGTGACGGCCGAAAAGCTCTGGCACTAGCGCGCAAGAGCAGCCGCATCGAGGATTTTCACGAGTGGCGCAAACGCGTAAAGGACCACTGGTATCAGGTTCGCCTTCTAGACAGGGTTTGGAAGGACGTGATGTCGGGATACGAGCAATCCCTGAAAGAATTGGAGGACGCGCTGGGCGAAGATATCAATCTATCGCTGCTGGAAAATCAGGTTCAGCAGTTGGCGTCGCAAGACGGCGCGCACCCACCAATGTCTTCGCTGCACAAAGCGGTCGGATCAGCCAGGCACGATTTGCGCCAGCGAGCGCTCGAAATCGGAGCCAGGGTCTATGGCGAAAAACCGCGGGAACTTACTCGTCAACTCAAGCGGCTTTGGCGGGCCTGGTGAAGTCGCGTTACGCGGTGCTCACGGTTGACGTTTGCCCTCCATGCCAGGCTCGTGCAGCGATAAAGAAAACTGGAATAGCGGGTTTATCCGATCTTTATGGCGCAATTCTCATACTTACAGCGGAGGGAGAAGTTCTGTGTTCAGGCAGCCAGCCTCCGGCGACTTCGCCCACGAAGGATGGTTATGAGCGACCCCGCCATGAAGTCGGTCTCCAGTCGTCTCGCGGAACAAGACGATGACCTGGTTTGCTACCGCTTCCGATGCACTACCATCGCCTTTGCACGTTTTGCCGATCTTCAAGCCGCCGAAGACCCGGCTCCCCAGTCTCCTGGCAGCTTCTGGTCAGAGCTGAAAGAAGTCTTTTTCCCACCATCTCCGCCCACTGTGCCGGTGGTACGAGTACCACCCGGTGCGCGGTTGCTGCTGATGGACATCCCTGAGGCTTTGCGGGAATCGTTCGGTGTCGGTCGCATCGAGGAAGTCTCGCTCGCACAAGTCAACGAGAACGACACAGTGCGTGATGCCGTGCGATTCTCCAACGGGTGTGAGTTGCTGGTCACAAGCTTACACGCGGGCCAGCGGGTCAGGGTACTGTCTGTTACGACAGATGATGCGGCGCCGGCATCGGAAATGCACGTCCACGGCTAGTACCGATTTGGCCTCAGATGGTTGTTGTGGCTGGCGAATTGCTTCCCTCATTATCGGAGGTGAACGGATGAGAGCGAGAATACTCATCGAAATCGTGATCGCCTTAGGCATTGGCGTGGTGGTTGGCTCATGGGCTACTGCCCGGATGGGGCATCCGCCATTCGTCATGGCGACGTCCGCACTGCCGGCGGCTCCCGCCAGCGCGCCGGCCGGGAACCAGGTATCTTTCGGAAGCGGGTTTGCTCCGGCGGTAAAGAGGGATCTTCCGGCGGTGGTGAACATCGCCTCGTCCAGGATCGTGCGTCCCAACCCGAACCTCACGCCGTTCTTCTCCGATCCGCTGTTTCGCCAGTTCTTCGGCGATCAATCCGGACACTTGCAGGCGCCGGCCGAGCGGGAGCACAGCCTTGGATCCGGTGTCATCATCCGGCCCGATGGCTACATCCTGACCAACAATCACGTGGTCAATGGGGCCTCTGACATCAAAGTCTCGCTTTCCGACAAGCGTGAACTTACGGGAACGGTCGTCGGCACCGATTCCAAAACAGATCTTGCGGTCGTCAAGGTCAGTGCCAACAATCTTCCAGTACTCGAACTGGCTGATTCTTCGAAAATCGAGGTGGGCCAGTTCTGCCTGGCAATCGGCGACCCCTTCGGAATCGGCCAGACGGTGACCATGGGGATCATCAGCGCTGTCGGTCGTGGAGGGCTCGGCATCGAGGATTATGAGGATTTCATCCAAACAGATGCCGCCATCAATCCCGGCAACTCCGGAGGCGCGCTGGCGGATGTGAACGGCAATCTGATCGGAATCAACACGGCAATTGTTTCGGGCGGAGGGGGTAACCAGGGTGTCGGCTTTGCCATTCCAGCGAATATGGCTCGGCGCGTGACGGACCAGATCCTCGCCCATGGAAAGGTGATTCGCGGATCTCTTGGCATCGTGATCGAGGCCGTAACGCCCGCTCTCGCCCACGCGTTTGGACTCACCGGGGAACCGCGCGGCGCGCTGATTTCGCAAGTGCAACCGGACTCGGGCGCATCGCGCGCTGGATTGCGACAGGGCGACATCATCCTGGAAGTGAACGGCTCGCCGATCGCGGACGATCGTGCGCTGAGCCTGATGATCTCCGCGATGGCACCGGGCACCCAGTTGCACCTCAAGGTCTTCCGCGACCGCCGGGAGCAGAATCTGGATGCGACTCTGGGCGAAATGACAACCGCTACGCCTAAGCCGGCGGAACCCGCTGCCGGGATTGGCGGTCCACGATTGGGACTCTCGGTGACAACCCTCACTCCGGAAATCGCACAGCAGCTTGGCGTGCCGGCTCGTACCAGCGGCGTAGTCGTGACTGAGGTTCAGGGAGCGAGCCCCGCGGAAGAAGCCCAGTTACGCCAGGGAGACATCATCCAGGAAGTGAACCGCAAACCGGTCACTAACCCGCAGGACTTTCAACAGGCGATTCGCCAGGCGGGCAACCAGCCGGTATTATTGCTCATCCAGCGGGGTGCGAACCATGTTTTCGTCGTGGTCCCGCCCAAGTAACTCCACGGATTACCAGAAACGGCTGGCATAATCGACCAGGGTCAGCGAGATCATGATGAGAAACCACGCGACTCCTGCGATCATCGCGATTCGTACCGTTCGCGACTCGTAAAACCCGTGCATGAAGAAACCCGCAATCAGGCACGCCTTGACACCGGCGAGCCCCACCGCGACCACGGTGTTGAGCGAGCCCATATCGATGAAGCCCAGCAAGGTGGTCAGCGCGGTTATGCCGAGCAGGGTTCCAAACGTCAGCGCATAAGTCTTTTTCGATACGATCGGCTGTGCCATAACTCACCACTTGTGCAGGTGTAAGCCCTCGATGTAAAAAATAGCGAACAGAAAAACCCAGATCACGTCCACGAAATGCCAGTAGAGGCCGGCAAGCACTACAGGCGTGTGGTACTCAGCTGAAAAGGAGCCGGCGCGATTGCGCAGGATCATGCTGAACAGGATTCCCTCGCCAACAAACATATGAAGGGCATGCAAGCCGGTCATGATGAAATACAGCAAGAAGAACATCTCGGCTTTGGGCGGGTCCGCAGAGGGGAAAAGAAATCCAGGGCCGGGGACGCGGTGATCCAGGTAGTGCAGATAGTATTCGGTAAATTTGATGCCCAGGAAAACCGCGCCCAGGATCATGGTGAGGGCGAGGAACAGGTTGAGAAGTTTGCGCCCGCCGACTTCGGCGCTGTGGACGCCCAGCGCCATCGTAAAGCTGCTGCAAATCAGTACAGCGGTATTGGTGGCGCCCAGCGCGATGTTCATGTCGGCGCTGCCCGCGATAAATGCTTGCGGGTAATACATTCGGTACACGCTGAACGCCAGAAAGAGCCCGCCGAAGAGCATGATCTCGGTCGAGATGAAAATCCACATCCCCAGCGTCGCCGTCTCGCGCTGCTGCTCTGGGGCGTGAAACTGTTCGCGCAGGATCAGTGCCAGGGGCTCAGCCAAGGTGCAATTCCTCTCTCATCCGCCCGAAGTCGTACGGAGGACCTTCCACGATGGGCGATACTTCGAAGTTATCCCTGGGCGGAGGCGATGCCGTCGTCCACTCGAGACCTGTCCCGCGCCATGGATTGGGACCGGCTTTCTTACCGTATTTCCACGACCAAAGCAGGTAGCACAGCGGAAAAATGTACCCGACACCCAGAATCGACGCTCCCGCGGTGGACAGAACGTTCAACATCTGGAATTCGGTCGGATATGCAGCGTAGCGTCGCGGCATCCCGAGGTACCCAAGGACGAACTGCGGGAAGAAAGTGAGATTGAAGCCCACAAACACGATCAGTGCGGAAAGGCGCGCCAGACCTTCCGGATAAAGCCTGCCGGTGATCTTCGGCCAGAAATAATGGATTCCGCCCAGGAACGCCATCACCGTTCCGCCCACCATGATGTAGTGAAAGTGCGCGATGACGAAATAGGTGTCGGTCACGTGCACATCGATTCCCAGCGCCGCCAGAAAGAGGCCGGTCATTCCGCCGATGGTGAACAGTCCCAGAAAGCCGATGGCATACAGCATGGGCGTATCCCACGAGATCGATCCCTTGTACAGGGTGGCGCTCCAGTTGAACACCTTGATGGCCGACGGCACGGCTACCAGGTAGCTGAGAAACGAGAATGCCATGGCCGAATAAATCGAAAGGCCGGCGACGAACATGTGATGGCCCCAGACCAGGAATCCGATCACCGCGATGGCCATGCTGGCGTAGGCCACGAAGTCGTACCCGAAGAGGGGCTTTCGCGAGAACGTGGGAATGATCTCACTGATCACCGCCATGCCGGGCAGCACCATGATATAGACCGCCGGGTGTGAGTAGAACCAGAACATGTGTTGGAACAGGACCGGATCGCCGCCCAGAGCGGGATCGAAAATGCCCACGTGAAAGATGCGCTCCACGCCCATCATCAGCAGCGTGACGGCCAGCACAGGCGTTGCCAGCACCAGCACCAGGCTGGTGGCGTAGTGCGTCCAGATGAACATCGGCAGACGAAACCAGGTCATGCCGGGAGCGCGCATGCGGTGGATGGTGGCAATGAAGTTCAATCCGGTTAGAATCGACGAGAATCCGGCGATGAACACGCCCGTCGCCGTGGCGGTCACGTAAGTATTCAGATAAGTGGTGCTGAGCGGAGTATAGAAGGTCCAACCCGTGTCCACGCCCCCGCGAACCAGGGCAAAGACGGTCACGGCGCCGCCGAACATGAAGATGTACCAGCTCAGCAGGTTCAGTTTAGGAAACGCCAGATCTTTCGCGCCGATCATCATGGGGATGAAGAAATTTCCCAGGGTGGTCGGAATCGAAGGGATCAGGAAGAACCATACCATGATGATGCCGTGCATGCTGAACATCTTGTTGTAATCGCCGGGATTGAACAGCCAGGCGCGGGGAGTCAGCAGCTCCAGCCTCATGAGCAGCGCGAACAGTCCGCCCAGGAAGAAGAACATCGTGACCGACACCAGGTAAAGGATGGCGATGCGTTTGTGATCCAGAGTGAAAAGCCACGACAGGATCCCCTCGCCCTGGTTGAGGTAATTTCTCTCGACGGTAACTGCTTCTGCGACTGGCGTCATATTCAATGTGCCCGGCTTTGGTCGGTCGAGATTCCGGCGGGCCCGGATCCCGATATGCCGGGCTGTCCTCCGTAAGTCGCCGGTACACTTCCGGCGCTTGATGGTTGTTGTGTACCGGGTGCGGGACCGATCGCCTTGATGTAAGCGAGCAGTTCCACCAACTGGTCTTCCGTAAGTACGTTCTTGAATACCGGCATGTAATTCGTGAACCCCGCGACGATCTTCGCTGCCGGGTCGACAATCGATTCCCGGATGTATGATTCATCGGCAACGACCGTCTGGCCGGTGGTCAGCAGGACCGGACGGAGATACAAGCCCTTCAGGTCGGGACAAGGGCCCTGGCCATCGAAGTGGTGGCAATTCGCGCAGCCGAATTGGTGGAACATCTTCTCGCCTGTGGATGCCAGCGACCCCTCCGCCGCGCCCTGCGAAAGCCACAACGCGTACTCCCGCGGCTCCATCGCGTAGATGTAGCCGATCATGCCGGAATGTTTCGCGCCGCAGTATTCGGCGCAGAACAGATGATACTTGCCCGGTTTGGACGGCTGGAACCAGACGGTCGTATAGCGATCCGGCAGCACGTCCTGTTTGACGCGGAACGCCGGCACGAAAAAGCTGTGGATCACATCCTGCGACGTCATGATCAGCTTGACCGGGCGACCCACCGGCACGTGCAATTCGTCGATTTCGCGGCGTCCGTCGAGGTATTGCGCCTTCCACATCCATTGGCGCGCGACAATATAAACCTCGGTGGCGTTGGCGGGCGGCCTTTCAATATCGAAATAGAGCGATGCGCCCCAGGCGAACATCCCAAGAAAGATGATCAGGGGAACCACACTCCAGGTGACTTCCAGTTTCAGGCTTCCCTTGATCTGCGGGGGAAGTTCGTTCTCGCTCCGGCGATGGAAGTGTATCGCGGAATAGACGACGAACGCCGCAATCCCTACCGCGACGCCTCCGCATACCACCACCAGCGACCAGAAAAGCCAATCGTATTCGACCGCGACGCGGGACGCCGGCGCTACCAGTAGGAGGGCGGGAATCATGACGATGGGGCCCTCCCGGGATCGCGGCGATACATCGCGATCAGGGTGACCGCGAGGCCTATCACGAAAATCACGGAAAAACCGCGCAGGAGATTGACCACCGCCCATCCGTATTTTCCGACCGAAGGATCGTAGTGATAGCAAAACAGGAGGATCTGATCGACCGCCGAACCGATGCGGTTCCCGGACGCCTCGATCAGTCCAAGCTCCAGGTCTTTGGGCTGGAAGTTCACACCGTAGAAATAGCGCGCCAGTTTCCCTTCAGGAGTGGCGATCATAATTCCCGCCGCATGAAAGTACATTTGCGACGCGGCGTCATACCGGTAACGGAACCCCGCAGCGCCGGCAACCGCGCGGATCGCGGGCTCGGAGCCGACCAGGAAATGCCAACCGTCGGTTCCGCCCCTCGGGTCGTACCGCCGCGAATAGAAGTTCCGTTTTTGGGCGGCATCCCGCGAGGTCTCCTCCGGGTTGATGCTGATGGCGACGATATCGAAGTCGCGGCCCGGCCGCAGGGACAGAGGCCGCAACCCGGCGACGATCCCGCTGAAGGTCTGGCTGCAGAGCATGGGGCAGGTGTAATACACCAGGGCCAACAGAACCGGACGGTGCGAGAAATAGGCGCGCAGCGGCAGCGTCTGACCGTTGGCATTGGTGAACAGCGCATCGAGCGGCAGCGACGCCCCCAGGTGCTGATCGATTCCGATTCCCTGGAGGGAAGGCGGCAGCTTGGGCGGCGCCGCGGCCGCCACGGCAACTCCCAGAAACAGCGCACATGCCAGCTCGGTTCTCATCGCGACTCCGGTTCGACTTTTCCCTCCAGCCCCGTCTGGCGCGATCCCGCAAGAGGCGGGCCGTAGGTGTTTGGCGGCGCCTTTTGCGCCGGAATTCCTTGATTGGCGATCAATTCCATCGCCCGTTCGATCGGGATGCTGACGATGCCCCGCTGCTTGTCCACCCAGCGGTATCGATTCAATTCGGCGTCCTCCTGCGCGCGCAGCCCGGCAAGGTCGCGAGTCGGTGAGACCTCCAGCCGGGGCTGAGGGGGAGCGAGTGCCTGGCCGGCGGCGCGTGCCGGTGGGGCCGCGGCAGTTGCGGCGCGGTGCCGGTCGAGCGCGTCGTAGTAGAAGTAAAGGAGCGAAACGAAGATCCAGGTTCCGAGCAGGATGCCGGCGCCGGCAAGGGCAACATGCCGGGAACTGATGTCGGAGTGCTCGTAGCGGGTCTCGGGGTTTACCGGAAGATAGGGAGGTCTAGTGGTGGCCATGGTGTATCGCCTCCGCCAGATTCGGCGCTTGCAACGGCAATAAGGGCCGGGCCTGCAATTGCCTTAGATAGGCGGCGATCCAGATCCCGCCGAGGGCCAGCGGCACCGAGAAGTTCAGCCAGTGTATGTGAAACCTGGATGGGTGGTACCCGGGCATCACTATCCAGAAAAGGTCAACCAGGCGCATGACGATGAGGAATAGCGATACCGCGCACAGCCACGCGGCGTTCCGCTTGATATCGCGCGACAGAAGAAGCAAGAAGGGCACCAGGAATTGCAGCACGATCAGCAACACGCCTACCCAGTCCCACGAGGTTCGGAAGACCGGCAGATACCACGGGATTTCAGTCGTCAGGTTCCCCGACCAGACGATCAGGAGCTGCGAGAAGTCCATGTAGCCCCAAAGCATGACGAACATGAACAGCAGCTTCCCCAGATCGTGGAAGTGCGTTGCGTTGACCACCTCCGAGAGGGGCCGCCGGCGCGCGAGGAGCGCCAGCACGGCGATGATGAAGGCCATCGCCGTCAATCCCTGGCCCACCACGAAGATAAATCCCCAGATGGTGGAGCTCCAGTGATTGACCAGCGACTCGGCCCAATCGATGGAGGCGAAGGTCACGGTGAAAACGTAGACCACCAGTCCCGGCGCGCTGATCGCAGCCAGGCGCCTCAGGCGGCTGCCACTCGCGTCTTCTTCGTCCGACCACCTGGACAGAAAGTATGCGATGACGAGCCAGATGGCGAAATATAGAACTGCCCGCACGATGAACATGGCTGAGTTCATGTACCCCTGACGGTGTCGTAAGGCGGCATCCGCGGCAACGATTCCGGAGTGGAACCAGCCGTAGAGCGTGGGCATTCCGATGACAACCGGAATGAAAAGGATGCCGAGCAGCGGCAGAGTGCGCATCGCCGATTCGAGCGGCCGGCGGGTGACCACGCCCCACGCGCCGCCCGTGAGGTACTGAATCATGATCAGCGCCATCGACCCGAGCGGCAGCGAGATCCAGAAAAGAAAGGACATCAGGTAGGACTGGAAGAACTGCGCCGGATTGAAAATTCCTCCGATGATGGATCCGATGAGCAGGATGCCGCCCCCGGCGATCGCCGGAACTTGCCATCGGCGAAGGTCGCGGTTCAATTCGGGCGACACGGAAAATGATGGAGTCAAGGCTGAACCCCTAATTTCGATTGCTCTTCAGAAGGCACGTCCGTGAGTGTAGCCTTGCGGCTCAGTTCGAGAGCGCGGACGTACGCCACAATGGCCCACGCGTCGGCGGCGGAAACCTGGTCGCGGTAATCGCCCATGGCGCCATAGCCGTTGCGGATCACCTGAAAAATGTAACCGGGCGGAGCGTTCCGGACACGATCGGAACCGAGGTCTGCCGGCGCGCGAAAGCCCCGGCGCGCTACCATGCCGTCGCCATCCCCCAGGCGTCCATGACAGGGGCTGCAGTAGATGTCGAATCGTTCCTGGCCGCGGTGCAGGAGCGCGGCATTCACCGGCATTGGAATGGAATCGAGAAAGCCGCGGCCGTCCGAGCCGGTATGAAACGGGTCGATGTCCTCGAATTCGTCGCGGGCGACCGTGTACTTCGGTTCCGGGCGCGCGGCGCGGCCGTCGGCAAAGAAACTGCTCGCGGCCAGCGGCTTGTACTTGGGCTGATCGTGCATGTCCTGGCGGCACGCGATCGGCAGCATCGCGGCACAAATCGAAATGGCCAGCCTAATCTTCATAGACCTCGCTGACCTCCAGCGGATCGAGCCCGGCAAGCAGGTCCGCGACTTCCAGGACCTCGAACAGTGGATCGGCGGCCTCCACACACAAGAAAAACCTATTCTTCGAACAGAGGGCGAAGCGCCGCAAATTGAATAGAGGATGGTGCGGCAACGGTAATCCGCACAACCCGAGCATTCCGAAGAAAGCCGTGAGCGAGGCGAACAGGATCGTCAGCTCGAACATGATCACGATGAAAGCCGGCCAACTGTTGAGCGGCCGTCCGCCGATATTGAGGGGGTAGTCGATGGCGGCGATGTAATACTGCATTCCCCAGGCGGTCAGTGTTCCGAGGATGCCGCCGGCCAGCACGAGGCGTGGGAGACGCCGCTCCGGACCGGGTTCGAGAATCTCTTCGACCTCGTGAATGGGATAGGGAGTATAGGTTTCCACTTTGCGGTAGCCGCGGCTGTGCACTGCAGCAACCGCAGCCACCAGAAGGCCCGGGTCTGCGAATTCGGCGACGATCCCGTAAATGGGGTTCTCCGTCATTTTTCACTTCTTCCATCCGGTGCGGAAAAGGGCAGCAGCGTGCGTACTTCGTACATCGAGATCATGGGCAGGAAGCGTACGAACAGCGCGAACAGGGTGATGAACAGGCCGATGGAGCCGAATAAAATGGCGTTGTCCCAAATCGTCGCCGTGAAATTGAACCAGGCCGACGGCACGTAGTCGCGGTGCAGGCTGGTGATGATGATCATGTACCGCTCCAGCCACATGCCGTAAAGAACCGCCAGCGAAATCACGAACAGAGGCTTCGGGCTGATCCGGATTCTGGGGATCCAGAGCAACTGCGGGATCGCGACATTGCACGCGATTACCAGCCAGAAGGCCCATGCGTAAGGGCCGAAAGCCCGGTTATGAAAGGCGTAGATTTCGAATTGGCTCCCGCCGTACCACGCCGTGAACGGTTCGATGAGATAGGCGTAAGCAAGAATCAACCCGGTGGCCAGCATCAGCTTGGCGCAATTGTTGATGTGACGTTCGGTGATGAGATTGTGCAGGCCGAACACCGCGCGGATCGGCAGAGCCAGCACCAGCACCATGGCAAAGCCTGAATAGATCGCTCCGGCGACGAAGTAGGGCGGAAAGATGGTGGAATGCCAGCCCGGCAGGATCGCGATCGTGAAGTCGAAGCTCACCACCGTGTGGACCGACAACACCAGCGGAGTAGCAAGACCGGCAAGCAGGAGCGAAGCCGATTCGTGCAGTCGCCAGTGGCGCGAGCCGCCGCGCCAACCCCAGCAGAGGACGCCGTAAAACGCGTATTTCAGCCTGCTGGTGCTCTGGTCGCGGAGCGCGGCCAGATCGGGTATCATCCCCAGGTACCAGAACACCACTGACACAGTCGCGTAAGTGGAAACGGCGAACACGTCCCAGACCAGGGGACTGCGGAACTGCGGCTGCACCGTCATGGTGTTCGGATAAGGCAGGATCCAGTAAAAGAGCCAGGGCCGGCCAAGATGCAGCAGCGGAAACATTCCGGCGCAAGCGACTGCGAAGATCGTCATCGCTTCGGCAAACCGGTTGATCGAATTGCGCCAGCTCTGGTTCAGAAGCAGCAGGAAGGCCGAAATGAGCGTGCCGGCGTGGCCGATTCCGATCCACCAGACAAAATTCGTGATTGCAAACCCCCAGGCGACCGGGATCTGGATCCCGAAAATCCCAACCCCCTTGCCGAAAAGGTAGGTCGCCGAGATCAGAAGGACGAAGACCAGGAGCAGGCCGATTCCGAAGGTAATCTGCCAGAGCAACGGCATTTTCCGGCGCAAGGGCACCGAAGAGATCTGCTCGGTTACGATGCTGAACGTCTGGCTGGGCCCGATCACCGGGAGGGTGACGTCCGGATCGGGCCGGCGCTGTGCGTGCCTTTGTTGTTCCTCGATGATCACCGTGCGCTAGACTCCTTCCCCTTTCAGAACGGGATTCGGATTCCGCAATTCGGCCAGGTAAGTGGTGCGAGGCCGGGTATTCAATTCGGCCAGCAGAGCATAATTCAGTTTTTCCGCTTTCAAGCGAGAAACCTGGCTGTCCGGGCGATTGATATCGCCGAACACGATCGCCTGCGTCGGGCACGATTGCTGGCAGGCCGTTTGAATCTCTCCCTCACGGATCCTTCGGTCCTGGGTGGTCGCGCGGATCTCGGCCTCGCGAATGCGCTGCACGCAGTAAGTGCATTTCTCCATCACCCCCCGGCTGCGCACGCTCACATCGGGATTGCGTTGCATTTTGATGGATTCGGTGACCCAATCCTGGAAGAGGAAGAAGTTGAAGCGCCGCACTTTGTACGGACAGTTGTTCGAGCAATACCGGGTGCCGACGCATCGGTTGTAGACCATGTCGTTGAGACCTTCGGAGCTGTGGTTGGTCGCCTGCACCGGGCACACCAGCTCACAAGGGGCGTTTTCACATTGCATGCAGGGAACCGGCTGATAGTAAAGTGTGGGGCGTTCGGGATCGCCCTTGTAATAGGTGTCGATGCGGATCCAGTGCATGGCGCGGTGCCGCAGCACTTCCTCCTTGCCGACCACCGGAATGTTGTTCTCGGCCTGGCAGGCAGCCACGCAGGCGTTGCAGTTGACGCATGCCGTAAGGTCGATCGACATGCCCCACGCATGCTCTGCGTATCTCCACGTGGGGTAAAGCGACTCGTCTTTGGGCGGCTCGGGCTGGGTCCGGCTGACAAAATCGGGGTCGCGCCTGTAGCCCTCAGGTGTGTTCTCGAGGATCAGATCTCTTCCTGCCATTTCCTGCTGCGGCTGGGTCGTGGCCAGGCGGTACGTGCGGCCGGTTTTGTCGATCGCGAGAGGCGCACCCGCCCACATTGCGTCCGACGTGCGCAGCAGGTAAGCGTTGAAACCGGCGCCATTGGCGGCCCGTCCGCCGCGCGTGCGCCCGAACCCGAGGTGAACCGTGACGCTGTCGTCCGGCTGTCCCTGAGAGATCCATACGGCCCCTTCCACGCTGCGCGCGCCGCATCGCAGGCGGACCAGGTCTTCATTCTTGAGAGACAGATTCCGCGCGGTTGTCGGGCTGAGATGCACCGCGTTGTCCCAGGTCAGTTTGGTGATGGGGCGGGGAAGTTCCTGCAGCCAGTTGTTGTTCGACCAGGAGCCGTCATGAATGTATGGATCCGGGCGAAAGACGACTTCCGGCCCGCCCGGTTGATCGGCGGCAGCCTGGGGCTGCCACGCCGTAAGCCCCGGTTCGATCGGTGGCATGGCAGAGTCGGCCACCAGCCCGTCGCAGACCGACTTCCGCCACCACGCTTCGAAATCCGCCCCTTTGTGCTGTCCGGCCCAATAGGCGCGCACGATTTCATAACTGCTGCGCGGAGGGTACTGCCGGATCCCATCGAGTAACGCCAGGATCGACCGGGTTTCGTACAGCGGCTCGATCATCGGTTGCAGAATGGTCACCGTTCCGTCGAAAGCCCGGGTGTCGCTCCACTCTTCGAAGAAGTGCGATGCCGGAACGTGCCAGTCGCACAATTGCGAAGTTTCGTCGAAGTGCAGCCCCGCGTGCACCGCGGTTTTCACTTTGCGCAATCGCTCGGCGAAAGCGAGATCCGCGGGAGCGTTGTACACCGGATTGCCGCCCACGATCAGGAGTACTTCCACTCCTCCCGCATCCATATCGCGCATGAGGGCTCGCAGCGATTCGATCTCATCTTCCGGCCGGACTTCCAGCGGCTCGGTGTAATTGACGGTCTTGCCTACGTTGCCGAGGGCCGCGTTCATCTGATGGGCCAGGGCGTGGACCACGGGGGATTGCTGTTCGCCGGCAATAATTGCCGACCGGCCACGGTGAGCGAGCAGGTCTTGGGCGGCCGCGGCGATCCAGGCTGAGTTTTTCCCGGACGAGGGCGGAGCGCCCTTCGAGGTCAAAGCGTTGGTCAATTCGCGTGCGACCGATTCCACCTCGGAATACCGCACGGGCAGCCGATGATCGGCCTTGCCCCCGGTCGCCGACACCGTGCATTCCACGGCATAAAGACGATTCATGTCCAGCCGGTTGCCTTGCCGGCGCCGCGTTGCGAAGTCGCGCGCCATGCGGGTCGAGTTCCTCCCGCACGCAAGAAAATCGGAATCGAGCGCGAGTATCACGTCGGCGTGGTCCAATCGGAAATAGCAGTTCAACGGCCGCCCAAAAGCCAACTGGGCGCCGGCCCGCGCCGAATGGTCGCCGGCAGGCTCGTACTGGTGCCAGACGGCCTCGGGAAATGCCGTCAACACCGCCTGAATCTGGGCACCAAGGGAGGGCGAACATACCGTCTCCGTGAGCAGCCGGAAGCCGGCTCCGTTCCGAGGCCTTAATGGCTCGATCCTCAGCCGGAATGCGGACAGGAAATCGTCCCAGGTTCGCGTCGACCCAAGGTAGGTTACTTCGCGGGCGCGATCCGGATCGTACAGATCCAGCACGCTCGCCTGAGAACGCACGCTGGCCGCGCCGAGACTGGCCGGATGCGCCGGGTTTCCTTCCACCTTGGTCGGACGCCCAAGGTGTGTTTCGACGATTACACCTTCTGCACCGCCGAAGGCCGGTACCGCCGTCGCGTAGTACCGCGGGCGGCCGGGAATGGCGTGTTCCGGAGGTTCGACATAGGGAAGAATGAATTCGGGCGGCTGCCTCGTACAGCCGGACGCACCGGCCAGCGCCAGCGATGCCCCCATCAGTTCGAGGAAGCGGCGCCGGCTTGTCTCGGTAGGGCGTTCGTCGCATTCGCGGTCGCCGCCAGTCAGATTCTCAACCGGAATGAAGTCGCGCTCTATCGATGGCATGTGGAGCAACTCGTCAAACTCTGGATTCCGTAATCCGCGACCAGCCGCCTGCCTAAGACCTCCTGGTTCTTGGGCGCGACATAGCTCATATCAAAGACCCGGTTGCGGGGCCGTACATATCCCGCCGGATTGCGATGACACTCCAGGCACCATTCCATTCGCAAAGATGCGGCCTCCCGCGTCAGGGGCATCTGATCGACCGGGCCGTGGCAGGTCGAACACCCGATTCCCTGGTGAATGTGAACGCTATGATCGAAATAGACAAAATCCGGCAAATCGTGCACTCTCGTCCACTCGAGCGACTTACCGGAGCGATAACTATCCCGAACCGGCTGGAGCACGGGCGCTACCGCCCACATCTGGGAGTGGCAGTTCATACAGATCTTGGTGGGCGGAATACCGGCAAAGGAGGACGTCTCTACTGTCGTGTGACAATATCGGCAGTCGATCCCCAAGCCACCCGCATGATGGGCGTGACTGAATGGTACGGGCTGCTCTCGCGCAACGTTCTGGCGCGTTTCGTACGGAGACTCCACGATCCAATATCCGAAACACGCCAAACCGCATGTTCCACAGACCAGAGCGAGCAGTGTCAATCGCGCGACGGAATTGGCAGCCCGTGGAAAGAATTGCGGCACACAGCACCTTGAGAAGCAACCGGCGAAAGCACGCTCTTTGTTGAAAATAGCAACTGGATATCAATAACTTATAAAAAGGACATTATGACTTTCTTAATGTCTCCGACCCATGTGATAGACGCCTCGATGAAAAAAGGAAGAGTGAGGCAGTTCCTTGACGACACGATAGTAAGCGCGGATACTCGGAGATGAGGACGGCATGGTAAGTCCCAGACTGATCCGGTCCATCGAAGCGGCGCAGGCCGAGATCGCTCTCTCCGCGGCGCGGCATATTCGTCAGGACAGCGACGTGCCGCACATGGCCGGGCTTTCCGATCAGGACTTGCGCGATTGGGTCCACACCATCTTGTCGTTCTTATTGTCCTGGCCCACTGCCAATCTGAACAAGGTCATGGCCGCGAGGTTTCAGGAATTGGGCCGCAGGCGTTTCGAAGAGTCCATACCGCTGCAGGAGTCGGTTCGCTGCCTGCATATTTTGAAGCATGTGCTTTTCGATTTCACGCGCAGCAGGGGATTTGCCCAGAATGCCATTGAAGTTTACGCACAGGAAGAACTGGAGCACGAAGTCGGCTTGCTGTTTGACCACCTCGTGTATGCGGTGGTCCGAGGCTACGAGGAGGCGCGCAGCCGGGCGGCACGAAAAGCAACTTAGCGCGCCTCCCTGCGATCACGATCGGTTCGCGGTCGTATCCTGTCTGAGTTCGCCTTCCGCTCGGAACCAATCCTCTTCCGGAGACCCCTCGGGAGAGCCCCTCTGCCGCCAAAGTTCATAGGCCCGCGCCGCGACTGAGTCCGGAGTTAGTGCTTGGCTCGGCCCCGCTTGATCGGGTCGGCTGAAGGGCGGAGAACCACCTGGTTGCTGGTAGCGGACCTGCTTCATCGCATGTTTGGACATGTTGAACCTCCTTCCCGCTGATAGCGCGCTAGGCTTGCCCTCGAATCACACCGGGCTCCCCAATTCCTGTTGAGATCTGCGGCATCTGTCGTGCCTGGACGCTCCGCCCCAGCGCCCAAACCTCCCGGCCGAACGCTTCGTTGAGCATCAATGCACTGGCGGTGTACCATGCCGCGATTGCACAGATGATGAAGAGGTACCCTGCAAGAATCATCAGTGACTCGGCGCCGGTGAATAGCGCGATCGCGGAAATGGTGGATCCGGCCGCGAGAAACACCAGCGTGGTCACCAGCGATTTATTCTCCGCGGTTGCGGCCCCTACACATACCCAGGTAACAGCGGAAAGGACGATGAACCAGAATCCCAGGGCGGGAACGAACGGGGTCGTGGGCTCGGCGGCTTTCCCCGCCATCAGAATCAAAGCCAGAATCCCGAAAGCTATCCAGAACGCGCCCCACATACCGTGCACGGCGGTGGCAACGGCGTCCCTCGCCTTGTAGGCCCACATCCCTGAGAGGAATTGAGCGAGACCGCCGAATAGAGCCGCAAACGGCATGAGCAGCAATGTCGTTTGACTAGACCCGTACCAGTGCGTCATCCAGGCCGCCACCATGAAAGTTGCTCCTGCCAGGCCATACAGTCCTAGCACCGATGGCGCCGCAATAGGCTGCAGAAATACCCTTGGCTGCGCATCCACTTGCGGTCCTTCCGAAATCATATGCATTTCTCCTTTCTCCCCGGCCATCCTGGCCGGTAAAAACCTTCTTCAATTTCAATATGTGGCGCTGGCCGGCCTGTCCTCAATGAGGAGTTTGTCACGCAGCCTAGGACAATCCAATCAACGGTGCGCAACAGAACGGCGCGGAAGATCAGGCACCGCACGGACGTCCGGGCCGCCGACGCTTTCCTGCAATTCTCCGGATCGGCCTATAGCTCCGCCGCCCCCTAAAGCAGGCTGCGGCGCATGGCTTGCATAACCGCTTCCAGACGGCTATGGGTTCCCAACTTCTGGTTAATGCTATGTAGATGATTCCGCAATGTAGGAAGGGAAATGCCCAATTCCCTCGCGATCCCCGAGGAGGTCTCGCCTTTGGTGAATAAACGAAGAATACGTCGCTCCTGCTCGGAGAGATGCGCGGCATGGACGTTGCCGTCCCCATCCGCGGAAGGCACTGTCAGTTCGTGCGTCACTTCCAATATTTTGGCTAACGCCGCTTCGTTCCTCTTGTAGTGCGAGATGTCCCGCATCAGGTGAACCATCAGCCGGCGGTTCAAGCGTGGCTCTTCGAAGACGATCGTGGACACGTTTACCCACAACCGGCGGCCCGAGCGGGTTCGCACCTGTAAGTTGAAATCGGGAACTTCCAGATGCCGGGCAACGCAGTTCTGAACGCTACAGCCGGCGGCACAGACTTTTGTTCCCAGTGACCCAAAACCGTCGAGCAGATCGTGACACGTCCGCGTCACGGCCTCTGCTGCTGAATATCCTAAAAGCTTCTCGGCCGCCTTGTTCCACGCCCGGATATCTCCTTCTTCGGTGACGATAAACGCCGCGTCCGAAGTGTGTTCGAAGAGTGAAAATAGTTCCGCCTCGAGCATTCTTCGCCTCGGGAGTGTTCTGCCTGTGCTTCAATTATCCTGCGGTCGGGAGAGCCCGGGATGTGAGCGGCTCGACAAGACACACACTCGGCGTGTGAAAGCCAACGAGGATGCTCAATGTGGCACGCCGATTGCCTGACTTACTAATGATGCGCAGCATCCGGGCTCTTGCCATCACCGTTTGCGTCCTTTCGGCAGCCACTTTGCCCAACGTCGACGATATCATTCGACGTTCCGTAGCCAATACGCAAGCCGATTGGAACGATGCGCCCAAGTACGATTTCACCGAACGTGACGTAATTACCAGGAACGCAAAGACGGAGAAAAAGACCTATCGCGTGATGATGATCGACGGCTCCCCATACAACCGGCTGGTCGCAACGAATGGAGAGCCTCTCGCCGCCCCCCAGGCTGACATCGAGGAGCGGAAGCTTCAGCGGGAGATCGCGAACCGGCAACGCGAGACGGCCAGCCAGCGGCAGCGGCGAATCGCCCGCTATTCCCGCGAACGCCGCCAGGACAACGAGCTGCTTCAGCAGATGATAAAGGCCATGGACTTCAAGCTGGCCGGCGAGGAAAATGTCGATGGCAGGCGTTGCTTTGTGCTGGAGGGCACGCCGAAGCCGGGGTATCAACCGATCAGCCGCGATACCGAGGTGCTCAAAGGAATGCGCGGAAAACTGTGGATCGATGAACAGTCATACCAGTGGGTGAAGGTGACGGCGGAGGTGTTCCGTCCGGTGACTTTTGGCTTGTTCATCGCGCAGGTCCAACCTGGGACCGAATTCGCGTTGGAGCAGGAACCCGTAATAGGCAACGGCAACCTGTGGCTGCCAAGTCACTTTTCTATGCGCGTGTCTGCGAAGATCCTGAGATATTGGTCGCGGAATTACACCGACGATGAAACCTATTCTGCCTACTCAACTGCTTCGGCAGAAAAGCTCCCGGGCGGGCGAGGCAACTGAGGCAGCCTGTCAGCCTACCCGCCCGGAGGCCGCATAGATCAGTGCGCTGCTTCCTCGGGCCACGCGATCGTCAGAAGGAACGCGCTGTCCTCATCGGCGACAACGTCGTAAGGCACGGCGCGATCCAGCACCAGCACGCGCCACGTTGGAAGGTCGAACCGCGTGCCTCCGGCGTGCATTTGCAGGTGACCCTCGATCGTCTGCACCGAAATGCGGCCGGCCGTGCGGTGTTCGTGTATCGTGCTTTTCGCCTTGATGGCGGTCAACACAATGCGAAGATCCTCGTATTTGACGAGGGTCTTGGAGTTCCGGCCGCTTTGCCAATATGATTCCTGGCGAAGTTCGCGAATCTGTTCGGTGAGATCGAAGGTCAGAAATGGACCGGCGGTTGCTTCAGGCGCGCGGGCGGCGCCGCGAGATGTGTCGAATTCAAACATGATTTCTCCTCTTTCTTTGGCTCATGTGAGCCTCGAGATATTCCTTCAACGCGACCGCGTTGTTGTGTTCGGTATCGTGCGCGCTGTATCCGAGCGTCACCCGGCCCTGGCGGGCGGCAGTTCGGACCCGCTCCCAGCCTTCCGGATGGCTGTTCAGTTCGGCGAAGTATCGCCGGCGGAACTCCGGCCATTTCTTGGGATCGTGTCCAAACCAACGGCGTAACGCATCGCTCGGTGCAATATCCTTGAGCCAGCCCTCGATAGGCAAATCGGCCTTCTACTCCACGCGGCCACAGCCGCTCCACCAGGAAACGGCTCCCATCCTCTCGCCCGGCCTTTTCATACACCCGTTTCAGCGTGAGCATCGTCACCCCTCCTTTGCGCTTCGAGAGCCAATCCTTCGCGATCGAGCCTTGCTTGCATCGGCTTGGTCACGGGACTTCTCGTTCTCGTCCTTGTAAGTCAAAATGCGTCCCCATGTGGCGGCTGTCCCCCAGAGGCCTGATCGCAGGCACTCCAGTTGCACGATTTGGCTGTGATCGACGAACAGGTTCACTTCCGGTCCGTAGTTGCGAACGTACCAGGAGAAGACATCCGGGTCGGCCGCTTCGAACATCACCTTGCCGAGTCCCAGCGAGTCCGCAATGCGCGCGGGAACATCTGTGCGCCAGGCGCGCACGCTCTCGGTGATCCCTTCCGATTCGATCATGATCTGGTAGGCGCCCGCGTTCAAGAACCTCTGCGCCAGTTTGATGCACCATTGCGGATCTCTGGTGCCTTCGGTCTCCAGTTCTTCCGCTTTTGTCGCACCGCCCGCACCGAACTGGATGCCGACTTCCGGCTTGGCTTTCAACCCGGCCTGTTGCACCTTCTCGATGAGGCGAAGCCAATCATCCACCGGAATCGTGATGAATCCGCAAGAGACTTCGATGATGTCGAAGCCTACCTCGCGGCATTCGTGGATGTAGCGCTCGACAGCCTGCGTGCCGAGCGTGAGTACGCGTTCCAGAAAGCCGCCGGTCGATACCAGAACGTCATGCCGATGACACAAAGCGATCAGGTCGGCCAACGCCGCGCGCGGCATGAGAGTGAAGGAGCCGCCCGCAAACTTGAGAGCGTCTACGTACTCCCCCATCGTCTCCAGGACGTCCGTCAGGTAGCCCTTGCCCATCGGCGTGTAGTACGGTCCGCGGATCTCGGTCACGCCGCAGGAGCGCGGCTTGCCTTGGCGCCGGTTCATTTCCAGAAACGAAAACGCTCGCTCAGACACTCTCCACCTCCCTCTCTCCGCGCGGCACGCGGACACTCCCCAGCAGCCGCATCAAATCGGGAACTGAGGTGTTCTCCAGGTGGAAGACCGCCTCCACAATGGCGCGCCGCTCAGGCGCGGTTGTGTATGGCCCCGCCAGGCATTCGAATTTTGCCAGAGCCATGTCCCAACTCATTGGCTGCGTAAAGAAGCCCGGGTAATCGTGCACTTCCTTGCTCAACGTGCGCCCGTCCCGCAGACGAACCGTGATTCGACAGGGCATTTCGTTCGGAAAACGTTCTGAATAGCTGGCATTCGGCTGTACCGTCACCCGCCGCAGCAGCTCCTGTACATCCGATCGCTGGATTCGTTCTGTTCTGTATTGCTCCGGCATGACCGCGCCGTCCAAAAGGGCGACTGCAAGGATGTAGGGGAGACTGTGGTCGGCTTGCTCCTTCACGGCGATACCGGACGTTTTGTTCCCTTCGTCCCCGCCGCCGATGATGTGATAAGCAACGTCGAACGTTTCCGCGCTGATCTGCTCCACTTCTTCCGGCCGGAATGGATGCAGCTGTCTCAGCGCCAGTAAGCCTTCGATGGCCGTCTGCGAATGAATCTCCGCGTTGTACTTCTTCAGGATGGTTCGCTCGACCCGATCGAGGTCTTCTCGGGACCAATCGATCTCGAACGAGCCTGTGATCGCATCCATCAGTCCTTTTTCGCCTTCGATGACCTCCAGTGGTCCCGTGATCCCAAGACGCGCCAGAAAGACAAGTGCGGTCGAGCATGCCGCCATATGGGGATAGGCCAGGCCTTTCCAGTGCGAAAGCTTCCCGGTGCGGGTGACCCTCAGGGCATTCAGGGCAGTGCCGCTGATCGCAATTGCATTGGCGGCTTTGCAGGCATCCAGGCCAAGGGCGCGCGCCACTCCGGCTGCGACAGCGTAGGCGCCTTGCACGGTGTGATCGAAGCCGGCCGCGCGCACGGGAGCGGCATCGCTCAGCCGGCACTGAACCTGGTATGCGACGGCGAGAGCCACCATCAGGTCGCGGCCGCTGGCCTCAGCGTAATCGGCAGCCGCCAGCACCGGGGCCAGGTTGTCACTGGGATGGCACGTCTCGCCTTTTGCGAGGTAGCTGTCGTTAAAGTCCAGGTAGCGGACTGCCGCGCCATTGTAGAATGCCGCGTGTTCCGGATTCGCCGTCCCGCCGCCGATCAGGCAGCATTTGCCGCCTGCATCGAACTCGCCGGCATAGCGTCGAACGAGTTGCACCGGCTTCGCTTCGGAGGCTCCGATCGCGCAGCCCAGCGCGTCCAGAATCCGGATCTTCATTTGCCGGCGCGCCGTTTCCGGCAAATCCTCGTAGTTCGCGCTCACAGCGAATTGAGCAAGGCGTTCGACGGCAGTCATGAGTCAGTAAAGCCCGAGCAGCCCCGGCGGAGCGTTCAGCGGGGCTTCCGAAATACAAACTCCATTGCTCCGGTTCGGCCGGCCTCAAAGCTCAAGGCCGATCCGGCCAGGTACAGCAGCCACGTGCGGAACTGGCATGGACCGACCTCCCGTTCGCACGCGGCCTTGTCTTTCTGCAGCCCTCGGACCCACTCGCGGCAAGTCCTGGCGTAGTCCAGCGTCTCGCTCTCCGCCGAAACGAGGGCGAATCCAGCTTCCTCGGCCTCGCGGACCACGTCCGACGGATGAATCAGTTCGCCGCCCGGAAATACGCGCGTCTGCAAGAACAGGGTTTCTGGTCCGTCGTGAACTGTCTGGGGGCGGACAACCCCGCGATTGAGAAACAGGCCTCCCGGAACCAGCAAAGAATAGACCTTTCGAAAATAACCGCGCAGCCGGCTGTGACCGACATGTTCGAACATTCCGATAGAGGAGACGCGATCGAATGCGCCGGTCAGGTCGCGGTAGTCGGTCTGGCATACCGAGATCCGATCGTCCAGGCCCAGGTCACGAAACCTGGCGGTGGCGAATTCGAGTTGGCGCCGGCTCAGGGTACAACCTAGCCCCCCAGCGCCGAAATATTCGCCTGCGAAACTCAAGAGCCCGCCCCATCCGCAACCGATGTCCAGCAAGCGATCGCCGGCATGCAAGTGGAGCCGGCTGCAGATGCGGTGGAGCTTGGCTGCTTGCGCCTCTTCCAGCGAGCAGTCGGGTGTGACGAAGTATGCCGCCGAGTACTGCATTCGGGAATCGAGAAACAGTCCGTAAAACTCGTTGGAAAGGTCGTAGTGGAATTGAATGTCGTGAGCAGTCGCGCGCCGGTCTCCGCGGATCGCATAGACAATCGACCGTATCAGCCATGCGGTGGCGCCGCGGAGCCATCCCCGGACGTTCCAACGCCCCTCGGCGGTGAAGAATCGAATCGCGGAGTAGATGTCGCCCAACACCTGCAGATCCCCTTTCACGAAAGCCACGGCGGCGGCGTACGGATCCATCCCAACGAGCGCGCTCGGCTCGCCCTGGCCGGCCATGGTGATGCGGCAACCTGAGTCGACCGCAACGCCTTGCTCGAGCTCGCGGACATCGAATCGCAAAGGTTGCGATTCTTTTGTGGTCATACCCTTCTCACCCGCACGTTGCCGTCCACAGAGCCGCCGCGGCCAGATAGAGCGTTCCTCGAGATTGCTCGGATTGACGAATCCGGCACCTGAATTGCTCACACGTTTGTCTGTGAGTTCCGTCTCAAAGAGGTGTCCCGTATCGTCTCAGGACCACAAACATGCCGCCACGGACCGGAAATAGCCCGAAACCGGCGGCGCTTGGTCGCCTTGATTTGTTTTTTCAGAGCCTCGGCCCGGGGTTGATTACCGGATGTGCCGATGATGATCCGTCCGGAGTCTCGACGTACTCCATTGCCGGCGCAGCCTTCGGCTACGCGACCCTTTGGACCGCCCTGATCTCGTTCCCGCTGATGGCGGGTGTGCAGATGATGTGCGGCCGGCTTGGAATGGTCACGGGACGCGGCCTCGCCGCCGTCATCCGCCTGCATTATCCTCGCTGGGTTCTCTGGGGTGCCTGCCTGTTGCTGGTTATTGCAAACGTCATCAATATCGCCGCCGACCTTGGAGGCATGGGCGAATCCGCCGCCATGGTGACGGGCGTGAGCGCGAAGGTCTGGACTGTTTTCTTTACCGCCTTGATTGTGAGCTTCCTTTTTTGGTCGTCCTACCGCCGGATTGCACGTGTCTTCAAATGGATCACGCTGGTGTTGCTCGCTTATGTGGCTACTGCCTTCTTCGCGCATGTCGACTGGCACGCAGCCCTTGCGGCAACCTTCATGCCGCGGATTTCCTGGTCACGCGACTTCCTCTCGGTGCTCGTTGGCATTCTTGGCACGACCATTTCTCCATATCTTTTCTTCTGGCAAGCGGCGCAGGAAGTCGAAGAGGAACGCGCAAAGGACCGGAGTCTCGCGAGGCGAAAACGGCCGACACGAACCGGGTTGCGCAAGGCGCGCATCGATATCCTGACCGGCATGTTCGCTTCGAACTTCGTTATGTACTTCATCATCGTGACCACGGCCGCCACGCTCCATGCGCATGGAGCGGCGCATATCGAGTCGGCGCGTCAGGCCGCCGAGGCGCTTCGGCCTCTCGCAGGCAAGGCAGCTTATTGGCTGTTTACCCTCGGCCTGGTCGGAACCGGGATGCTGGGCGTGCCGGTGCTCGCGGGTTCCTCTGCCTATGCCGTTGCGGAAGCTTCGGCATGGCGAGGTTCGCTGGAAAAGAAGCCGCGCGCCGCCCGGCAATTCTATTCCATTCTCGCCCTCGCCATGGTGGGCGGCCTCACCATCGATTTCCTCGGTCTTGACGCAGTGAGAATGATGTTCTGGTCAGCCGTGGTAAACGGTGCGCTCGCTCCGCCGCTGATCCTCCTGGTCGTCCTCCTGACAAGCGATAAGCGAGTGATGGGGGAACGCACGAATTCTCCGTTGTTGCGCGTCCTCGGATGGAGCACCTTCGTAGTAATGACCGCCGCGACAATCGGCATGTTTGTGGGATGAAATTCTACGCGGTCTCAGTCTCAGCTGAATCGGAACAGTGACAGGTCGGTCGCCGCTCGACCTGCGTCCTCCGCCGGTAACTCGAATTGAACGGTTAGTCCCGGACCATCGTTGAACTCGGCCCATATCCGCCCTCCGTGCGCCTCGATAATCGTTCTGCTGATGGCCAGTCCCATCCCCATACCATCGGGCTTCGTTGTAAAAAATGCATCAAACAGCCGCGGCATGTCTTGAGGACTGATGCCTGTTCCGGAATCTCGAACCGCGATCACAACGCCGGCGTTGGCGGTTGTCTTCGACTCCACTCGCAGTTCTCTCGCTCCCGCCACCGACGCCATGGCCTCGACGCCGTTCAGCAGTAGGTTCAGGATCGCTTGCTGCAATTGAATCCGATCGCCGCGCACGCGCGGAATATCGCCTGCGAGTTCAATCTGGATGGTGACCCGCTGCTTCTCCAGATTGGCTCGCGCCAGAACCACTGTTTCCTGAACCACCTCGTTGAGGTCCAGCGAGTCCGTTACCTGGGTTTCCTTCGTCAGGGAGTCGCGAATCCGCCGGATAACCGCGCTTGCCCGATTCCCGTCGCGGGCGACCAGCGCGAGCGATTCACGGGCCTCGTCGACGTTGGGCGGTTCGCTGCCCAGCCAGCGAAGTCCCGCCTCCGCGTTCAGGACCACGCCGGCGAGCGGCTGATTAATCTCGTGTGCAATGGAAGTCGCCAACTCACCGGCTGACAAAGCCCTGACCACACGAGCGAGTTTGGACTCCGCCTCGCGTGAGGCCCGTTCGGTGGCCAGCGCCCGCTCTTTGGCGATTAGCTCCATTCGCTGCTCTTCGAGGCGCTTCTGCTCGGTTATGTCCCGAACGATCTTCGACGCCCCGGCAACGCGCCCGTTCGCATCGTGAATCGGCGACCACGTGATCGACACGTCTATATGAGAGCCGTTCTTCGCCCGGCGAATTGTTTCGTACTGCTCGATCGATTCTCCTTTTTCCGCGCGTTCGAGTATCATGGTTGCCTGGTCCGCGTAACCGTGAGGGAGCAGGACCGAAATCGGACGGCCAATCATTTCCTCGGCGGTATACCCGAACAGGCGCTGGGCGCCGCGGTTCCAGCTCGTTATGACCGCATTCAGGTCCAGGCTGATAATCCCAAGGGCGGATGACCGCACAACCGATGCAAGCAGACGGCTGGTTTCCTCTGCCTGCCTCCGTGCGGTGATATCGACGATGGAGTTCAAGACGAGCGTCTCGTCGTCCGCAACCATCGGGCTCAAGCCGATTTCAATCGGAAACTCGCTGCCGTCTTTCCGCAAGCCGCAAAGTTCGCGCGCGGCGCCCGTCTGGCCGGCTTTCTGCTGGCTCAGGAACGAATGCAGATACTCCCGATGAAGGGCGCGAAACCGCTCGGGAAATAACATCTCGACTCGTTTACGGAGCAGTTCGTCCTTGCTGTAGCCGAACTGCGTCCCGGCGTGAGAATTGACAAGAACGATTTCGCCGTCCGGTTTGACCACCACGATACCGTTCGGAGCCGCCTCGACAGCCAGGTGGTACCGCTTTTCGCTCTGCTGGAGACGAGTTTCGGCTTGCGACCGCTCGATCAGGTCTGCCACCAGTCGCGCCAGCACATCCAGGCTGTGGAGTTCGCTCGCGGAGAGCTCGTGCGGCTCGCGCCAGTGCGTGGAGAACACGCCCAGCAAGGCGCCTGAGCGCGAGAGCAATGGCGTCGTTTGCATTGCACGGATTCCGGTCTGGCGGTACATCTCGAGGTCTTCCGTTCCAGCCATCGCTTCGCAGCCTTCAACGTCGGGAACAACCGCCCGCTGCCAGGTGCGCAGCGCCACGCCGCACGAGGTGTTGGATACAGGACGGATCCACTCCCACGAGGCGGCAGCCAGTGCGCTGAAGCCGCGATGACCCAACAGTCGCAGCTCTCCTTCGGCTCCCCGCTCGGGGTGAAAAATCTGAATGCTTGCAAAATCCGCATGGAGTGTAGCCATGGCTGCGTCCAGAATCTGATCGTAGAGCGCACTTCCGTTGCCGGCGCCGATCAGTTGCGTGCTCACCTGCTGAAGCCGCTGTGTTGTTTCCAGGTCCGCCGCGATCGTCCGCTCGCTTTTGTGCAGCGCCTCATTGGCTTCTTCGAGTTCCTTGGTTCGTTCACGTACCAACCGTTCCAGTTCCCCATTGATCCGCCGGAAGGCGTCTTCGAAGGCTTTACGTGTCTTCGCCAATTGCAGGTGCGCGTTGACGCGGGCCAGCAATTCGCGCGCGCTGAACGGCTTGATCAGATAATCGTCTGCGCCGTGCGCGAGGCCGTCGACTCGTGCCGCCTCGCCGGCGCGGGCGGAAAGCAAAATGATCGGCACCCTGGCTGTTTGCGGATGCGCACGCAGCCTCTCCACGAGTTCGCATCCATCCAGCCGCGGCATCATGACGTCCACCAGGATCAGGTCGGGCTGGTGCTCGCATGCTGCCTCGAATGCTGCTTCGCCGTCGGGCGCCACAATTACGTCGTATTGCTCCGCAAGCAGGTGGCGCAGGTAGCCGCACATATCGGCGTTGTCGTCCGCCACCAGGACTCGGTCGGGTTTTCTGTCACGGTCGTCCGGGGCCGGCATGGGGCCTGCTGCTCCTCCCAAACGCTTTCCGTTCAGGTTGGATGATGGCCCCGCTTGGGATTCCGGCAGCCAGCGTAGCGCTTCTTCCAGGAACGGCATCGCGCTCCACGCTGTCGACGCCAGTTTCCGGGCATCGCTGATCCGCTCCTTGGCCAGGTGCCCCGTGCCAAACGGGATGGAAACGCTGAACGTCGTCCCGCGATCTTCGGCACTCTGTGCGGTGATCTCGCCGCCATGCAGCTTTACCAGTTCCTGTACCAGCGCCAGGCCGATGCCGGTCCCTTCGTCTGTGCGCGACCGCGTGCCCCGGACCCGATGAAATCGTTCGAACACACGGGGCAGTTCGGCGGCCGGAATTCCTACGCCGGTATCGGCAATAGAGAGTGTTGCGTGTTCGTCGAAGTGGCGCAAGCTTACCGTGATCTCGCCCTCGAAGGTGAACTTGAACGCATTGCTGAGCAGGTTTAACACGATCTTTTCCCACATCTCGCGGTCGATATAAACGTCCTCGGGGAGCGAAGGGCAGTCGACAAGGAGGCGCAGCCCTGCCTTCTCGATGGCGGAGCGGAAGACGCTGGCCAATTCCTCCGTCAGAGCGCCGAGATCGGTCGCTTCATATAAGGCCTCGATGCGTCCGGCTTCGATGCGGGAAAAGTCCAACAGCATGTTTACGAGCTTGAGGAGTCGTAGCGCATTGCGGTACGCGATGGTCAGACGCTCGTTTGGTGCCGCTTGTTCTCGCAGTTCCTCCTCGATCAGCCCCAGCGTCAGGGTGAGCGGCGTACGAAATTCGTGACTCACGTTGCTGAAGAACGTTGTCTTGGCGCGGTCGAGTTCGGCCAGGGCTTCCGCGCGGCGGCGTTCGGCCTCGTAGGATTCGGCGTTGCTGATTGCCGTTGAGATCTCGCCCGCGGCCAGTTCCATGAAGCGCTGATAGCCCTCGTCGAACAATCGTAGCGGGTTGAGGCCGGCCACCAGGACCGCCTCGATGCCTGTGTCACCCGTTGCCGCCACCGGGAGGGCGACCGCTTGTTTGACAGGATACCCGCGCACTCGGGGCAGTTCTTCCGCTCTACCTGTCAGATCGGTTATCAGACACACCGACCGTTTACGGAGCGCCTCTTCCAGCGGCCAACGGTCGGGCATATCGAGGGTGAGCGCTTCGGGCACAGCCGCAGCCAGAGTCGCGCTCCCGGTCTTCTTGTCCACCCTGTAAATCAGCGCGAACGGCAGATCGTGGGGGTCTGTTGCCAGCGCGGTGGCCGAACGCAAACAAGCGTCGCGCCACGTGCGCGCATCGGCCGTTCTAGTCGCCAGGTCCCGCAGCAGTGCTAACTGGCGCTCGCCGATGATGCGCTGCGTCTCCTCGGTCACCGGACAGAGAATGCCGCCGAAACCGCCGCGATCGTCGGGGATGGGACTATACGAGAACGTGACATACGTTTCTTCCGGATACCCTTTTCGCAGCAGGATGAATGGAAGCGCTTCATCGTAAGTTCCCTCGTCTCGATGCATGGCGAACTCGGCGCGAGGGCCGATTTCGTGCCAGATCTCCGGCCACACGGCAGCCGCCGGCTGCCCCAGCGCCGACGGGTGCCTTGCCCAGAGGAAGGACGCGTAGCTGTCATTGTAGAGGTTGATGAGATGCTCGCCCCACCAGACAAACATCGGTTGACGCGATGTCAGCATGATTCTGACACTGGTCCTGAGATTCAGGGGCCACGTCCAGGGGGACCCCAGGACAGTCTGCGACCAATCGAAGGAGCGCATCCGGCGTGCCATCACGCTGCTTCCGGGAAAGATACGGTCCAGTTCGTCGCCGTGGTTCGGGGATGCCATAAGGGTTCACCATCACACCCAAAGCACCCGGAAGACCAGTCGCTCGACTTCGGCATTTTCGCAAGCGAAACAGCGGGTTCCTGTTGCCGGCAGTACCGATCGGCACAGTGACTTGGCCCCTTGCGTGACCCGCACGCTCGCGTGCCGTCTCACGGTTCGATTGCGGTACACTCTGCTCGCGCCGTGAACCGCTCGATTTGGCAAGAATTGTACACATCGAATACGGAAGCGTGAAAAAAGTACGACCGCCCTTCGAGAGATGCTCGGAAAGCCGCGAACCATCGGCGACCGCCGGCCGCCGGGCGCAAGCCACCTACAATGGGAGTCTATGTTCCGCCTCTGCTGGGTGTGGGTCGCCCTCGCCGCCGTTCCCGCCGCGCCCCGCTCCGACTGGCTGGTGCACCCTCCCGCCACACACGCCGCGATAGAGCCTTCCTCCGACGGCCGTGATGTCTCTCTGGCCAATGGCCTGATCCGCCGCGCCTGGCGGCTCAAGCCCGATTGCGCCACCGCTGCGTTCGACAATCTGACCACCGGCGCTTCCATCATTCGCGGTGTGAAGCCGGAAGCTATCCTCACCCTCGACGGCGCGGAGACACCGGTCGGCGGACTCTTGGGCCAACCCGAGTACGCGTACCTCCTCCCCCAGTGGCTCGACACGATGACCGCCGATCCCAAAGCGCTGCACTGCAGCGGATGGGAGCGCGCGCCAGTCGAGCCGCGCTTCGCCTGGAAACGCGTCCGCTACGCCGCCGCCACCCGGTGGCCTCCCGCAGGTGCCGGTCTGGTCTTCCACTATGGTTCTCCCGCGGGACTCCTGGTGGACGTCCACTACGAGATGTACGACGGCATCCCCGTGCTCGCCAAGTGGGTAACGGTCCGCAATCAGGGCGCTCGCGCCGTGCGCCTCAATCGCTTCGTGAGCGAGCTGCTGGCGGTAGTCGAAGAGGAGTCCAACGTGGAGGCCACGCCGTCCGCGCCGCGACTGCTGTATGCCGAAACCGATTACGCTTTCGGGGGCGCAAGCCGCGGCACGGTCTGGTCTCCCGACCCGCAATACACCTCGCAGGTCAACTACCGCCTCACCTCGCCGCTG
>DATJYW010000034.1:0-15821 GCA_035499435.1 Candidatus Acidiferrales bacterium
GTTCACTTCGAGGGCGGTTTCGTGCTTGATGCCGAGCGTGAAGTAGCGGTGCGGCTTGGGCGAGCGCATGTTCTCGACGACGGAGAGGAAGTCGCCGGCGCGCACGTCGCGGCTGCCGAGGCCGGCGGAACCGCCGGTGAAGCTGGGCATGTGGGTGACTTGCGGGTAGCCCGGCACGCCGGTGGCGGCGTCGGCGAAGGCGGCTTTGAGCTCGCAGAGCTGCGGGTTGGACTGCATCATGGGAACGTCGAGGCGCTCGAGCACGGCGATCGCCTTGACGTGGCGGAGCGCCGAGACGGCGTCGATGGAGGGGAACGGACGGAAAGCGGTGAGGTGCAGCACGCCGACCTTGATGCCAAGCTTTTCTCGCATGTAATCGACGGCGGCCTCGGCGGTCTCCATCATGCAGCCGGAGCCGACCAGGGCATAGTCGGCATCCTGGAGGCGATAGGGAATCACAAGGCCGTATCGGCGGCCGGTGAGCAGATAGTAGTCGTCGAAGGCTTTGCGGAGCGCGGGCAGGATGCGGTCGTAATAGCGCCGCTGGGCGATCTTGCCCTTCATGTAGCTGTCCTGGTTTTGCACCACACCGGACATCAGGGGAATCTCGGGATCCATGAGGTTGCGGACGTGATCGCCGGGCGCACCCACGAACTGCTTCATGAGCTCGGGCTCAGGGAGGAGGACGTTTTCGATGGTGTGGGTGGTGAGGAAGCCGTCCTGGACGTTGAGGAAGGGAGTCTCGGTCTCCTCGGCGACGCGGCGGGCGATGAGTGCGTAATCACCCGCCTCCTGGGCGTTGCGGGCATAGAGGACGCCCCAGCCGCAATCGGCGACACCGTAGACGTCGTCGTGGCCGGCGTGAACGTTGAGCGAGTGGGAGGTGATGGCGCGGGCCCCGATGTGGAAGACAATGGGCAGGCGTTTTCCCGAGATGGTATAGAGCACCTCCTTCATGAGGATGAGGCCCTGGCCGGAGGTGAAGTTGGTGACGCGCCCGCCGGCGACCGCGAACCCTTCGCAGGTGCTGGCGGCACTATGCTCGGACTCGGGTTCGATGAAGGCGAGCTCATCGCCCCAGAGGTTTCGTTTGCCGTTGGCGACCTCGACCTGGTAGCCCCCACCCATCGTGGTGGAGGAAGTGATGGGATAGGCGCAGGCTCCCTGGGTGATATGGGTCTCGACCCAAACCACCATGCCGGCGCCGTCGGAAGTAGTTGGAATGCCGGAATATTGCGGTTTCCGGTGAGTTTCCGCGCCACGAGCATGCGTCGCGGGCGGCGGCTGTACAACAGTGCTCATCTGGCCCCTCCAAGGTAAATAAAAAGCCACCGACATCCATGGTCGGTTACCCAGATAAGGAAGAAGGGTCGAGCGTTATTTGGCAACCAAGCTAGCATTTTTTGGAGTGGGAGGGAAGGGGGGCTGGGCGGCTGCGCCGCTGGGGGCGGCTGCGCCGCCGGGGTCGGGGGTCAGGGGTCGGGGGTCGGGGGCGGCTGCGCCGCTGGGGTTGGCGGGAACGGGGGTGGGGCCGGCGGTATGGGCAAGGTTCAGCAGGGAGTAAGGGTCAAATCCGGTTCGTTTTTGCAGGAGCGTGTTGCGGGCGGGGGCGGGCTTCGCGTGGCGTGAGGCGGCGGCGATCTGGAGCTCGCGGCGAAGGGCGATAGCTTTGCGAAGGTCGGCGACGGAGCGGCGGAAGAGGCGGTCGGCGAACTGCTGGCGGCGGAAAATCTTGTCGAGAACCTTGGAGCCTTCACAGTCCTGAATGAAGACGGTGGTGAGGGCGGTGTCGGGGACGGAGCCTTCGGGGAGGGCGGCGACACTGGCGGCGACGACTTCGTGCTCGAGGCGGAGGTAGCGGCGCTTGAGCCACTGGGCAAGGACGACGTCGTCGAGGAGGGTCTGTTCGGTGGGGGTTTGGGGGCGATACTCGTCGGTGAAGGCGCGCGAGATGGCCTGGAGCTCCTCGGGGTCTTCGCCGGGGAGGATGAGGGTTTGGGAGTAAAGCCCGAGCTTGGTGGCGTTTTTGCTGGAGACGGCCTTGCCCTCGGGGGTGCGGGGGCCGGTGGAGTGCTGTGCGTTGGCAACGGCGGCGGTGATTTGAGCCATGGTGGCCATAAAGAATTACCTCGTAAATGAAAATGGGGCAGGCCCGGAGGCCTGCCCTCTGGGGTCAATGTAGCGCGAGGGGAGGCTGGAGTCTGAAATTAGAAATTGGAAGTGATTGAAGGGGTGGGAAATATAGGCATGGGTCACGAGTGAATGAAAAAGGTTTCTTCAGCTTGCGGCAGTACGGGACCGACCAGCAGGCTCGGCTCCGAAGCCGCAAGCTGATGAAACCGTGCGGTGAACTAAACCGCAATGTGAAGGTCTCTCTGGAATGGGTTTTGTTCGGTCGTGGGGCGGGTGAAGATTGGCTGGTGCCTGGCTTTGTGGCAGGCCGGTTTTCCCGATGCGCCGGCGGTGCCGATGCCAGCGAGTGCGTGCGCGGATTGCAGCCGCGCTGGTTGGAATCGTACGCCTACTGCCCAAGCTGGAATTACCGCTCATATCGTGCCCGCCGGTGTCAGCCTGCCGTCCGATCGGCCTTCCACAAGGCCGTCTCCACTGCCATACCTGAAAAATAGGCCCAGATTGGCCGCATGAGTGACCGCTTGCAAAAGTCGCCGCGCCTCGCCGAGGCAGTCGCGTCCCGGTAGGGGTCACAGCAGCGGGAACGCCCAGCGGTCTTCAGCTTTTTGTCGCGCTAACAGGGACCGCCATACTCGTCCTGAAAGCTATTGCGACTCCAGTTCGCGGCGGGGAGCGAGCCTGCCAATCGGGCCAGCGGGACTGAAGTCCCGCGCAGGCTGAAGCACTGCCCCACGGTGCGCCCGTGATCGGAATAACAGTGGCAGGGAATGACCGGCGTTCTTCCGCAAGCGGACTCTGGCGGCAGGCCGGCTGGCGGGCCACGCCGCGTCTGGGGCTTTCGTACAGGGCATGCTGGCGGCAGGAAGCGGCGCAGCGACGGCGGAAATCGGATTGGGAGTAGATGCCGTGTCGCCGCCGGCGTCTTTTTCGACGTGATCGATCACGGGCCCTGCGGCCTTGCCGACCCAACCGGCTGAAGCGCTCACGATTACTCGTCGCGCAAAGCTGCCACAGGATCGATCCGGGCCGCCCGGCGCGCGGGAATGCATCCCGCGATCACGGCGGTCGCAGTCAGGAGACCGGCGCCGGCGAAGAACACGACAGGATCCGCGGGTTTGACGCCGTAAAGGAATCCAGCCAGCAGCCGTGTTGCGCCGAATGCCGCAGGCAGCCCGCAGGCGATTCCCACTCCTGCGAGGGCCAGCGTCTCGCCCAGGACGAGAGCCAGTACCCGCCGGGGCAGGGCTCCCAATGCCATGCGAACGCCGATTTCCTGGGATCGCCGGCTTACCGAGTAGGCCACTACCCCGTACAACCCGATGGCGGCGAGTAACGCGGCGAGCGCTCCGAAGACTGTGGAGATCAGCGCCATCAGACGTTCGCGCATCAACGCGGCATCCACGTCATTAGCCAACGTGCGAACCTCGAATGCCGGCAGATACGGGTCTATGGCGGCGATCTCGCGCCGCAGGTGGGCCGGCACACCGGTGCGGTTCCCTGCTGCCCGGACCATCAACTCCATTTCGCCGCGCCCGGTCGGGGCCTGAAGAAAGGTCATGTAGATTGCGTTCCGGGGCTCGTCCTTCAGGGTCGCGTAGGGGATATCGCGCGCCACCCCGATCACCTCGCACGGGCTTCCGCTTTCACCGATGGAGATTCGCCCGGTGCATACGATGCGTTTGCCGAGTGGGCTTTCGCCGGGGAACGCTCGCCGGGCGAGTGTCTCGTTTACGATCGCGACGAGGGGGGCGCCTTCGGCCATGTCCGCGGGCCCAAAATCGCGCCCCTGTACGATCGCCGATCCCAAAGTGGCGAAGTAAGCCGGGTAGACCGGATACTGATGAGCGACGACCTGCCGGCCGTCGTCGATACGGAACGGACGGCCGTACCCGCGCATGGTTGGCGGCTCGCCGGCGAGGGAGGCGGAGACCACGCCGGGAATGGCACGGACGCGCTCGAGCAGATCCAGGTAGAGGCGGTTGAGGCGCGGTCCGTTCGGCCCGTTTTTCTGGTCGCTGCCGCGCGGCGAAAGGGAAACCGTGTAGACGTGGCCGCGCGGGAATCCGGCATCGATGCGATCGAGATGATGCAGGGTCCGGACCAGAAGGCCCGCGCCGACCAACAAGACCAGCGAGAGGGCAACCTGCACGACGGAAAGGGCGCGCGCAAAACGCTGCGGCGGACTCGCGCCGCGGCCACCCTGTTTCAGCACGGAAGCCAACTCGAAGCCGGCGCCGCGAATCGCGGGCGCCAAACCGAAGAGAATACCCGTGGCCACGGAGATGCCGGCGGTGAATCCCAGGAGCCGCCAATCCGGCGACAGGTCGAGGCGGAGGGGAGGCCCGCCCACCGAGAGGAAGCGCACCAACAGATCGCTTACCCAGTAGGAGAGGGCAATACCCAGGGCGCCCCCGAGGCCGCTCAACATCAAGCTTTCCACGAGCAACTGGCGGATCACGCGGGCGCCGCCGGCGCCGATGGCCAGGCGCACCGCGATTTCCCGCTGCCGTGCCGAGGCTCGGGCCAGAAGCAGGCTGGCGACATTGGCACAGGCGATGAGCAACACCAGCCCGACCGCGCCCATGAGGACGTACAGGGCTCCGGTATACGGGCGCCTCAAGTGCGAAAGGCCGGCGCCCCCGGGTACCAGGACCAGTTTGGCCTCTACCCATTCCTGCCGCCAGGTTGCCTTGCCCAGTCCGATTTCGTCGGCGAGCTGCGATTGAATATTGCGAAAGAGCGCCTGCAGGCCGCTGGTTGCCTGAGGGATGGTCACGTCCGGCTGCAACCGTCCGAAGAGGATCAGCCAGTCCACGGTGTTGTGGGCCCGGCCGAGCCAATTCTCTTTGTCCGGCATGACCTGCGGCTGCATCATGATCGGGACGCTGATCTCGGGCGCGTCGCCGACCTCAAGCCCGAAGAAGCCGGGCGGAGTCACGCCGACGATGGTGAAGGGCGTTCCATCGATCAGGACCTTCCTGCCGATTGCGCCGGGGGAACCTGCCAGGCGGCGCTGCCAGTACGGGTAGCTGATCACGGCCACGGGGTGGGCTCCGGGGATGCGATCATCCTCGGGAGTGAAAACGCGGCCCGCGACCGGTGGAACGCCGAGCACCGCGTAGTAATTCCCGGATACGAGCTGGCCCATGGTGGATTCGGCCATGCCATCGACGCTGACGTTCATGCGGACGCGTTCGCCATATGCCGCCAGTTCCCTGAAAAACGGCTGCCGGGCGCGGAGCCTCTGGTATGTCTCATAGTAGAAATCGGGATCCCAACCTTGCGGAGCCTGTTTGGCAAGAAACAGCAACGATTGCGGATCGCGAACCGGCAGCGATTTGAGCAGCAGAGCGTCGATCAAACCGAAGATCGCGGTGTTGGCACCGATGCCGAGCGCGAGCGAGAGAATCGCAACGATGCCGAAGCCGGGATTCTTGCGGAGCAGCCGAAGGCCGTAGCGGACGTCCTGCCCAAGGCGCTCCAATGAGGTCCATCCCCAAGCTTCACGGACGGTTTCCTTGAGAACCGTGATATTGCCCAGGTGCCGCTGCGCGGTGAACCGTGCCTGTTCCGGGGACAGGCCGGATTCCTGCTGTTCTTCGGCCTCGGCTTCGAGGTGGGCGCGCAGCTCGCGGTCCAGATCTTCCTCTCGTACTTTACGGCGCCACCAGTGCATTTCAGCTCTCCTCGGCAGGCCACATGATTCGCGCCACGGCGCCGGTGAGTTTCTTCCATTTCGACTCTTCGGCCACGAGCTGCTTGCGCCCTGCCGGGGTAAGCCGGTAGTACTTGAACTCCCGTTTCCGATCCTTCGCGGCAGGCTCCCATCTGGCGGCAATCCAGCCTTTGCGCTCCAGGCGGTGCAGGGCCGGATAGAGCGAGCCGTGCTCGACTTGCAGCAGGTCATCGGTGGTCCGCTGGATATGCTTCGCGATCTGATGACCGTGGGCGGGCCCAAACAGCAACGTGCGCAGGATCAACATGTCGAGAGTGCCTTGCAGCAACTGGAGCCGATCGGAGGATTCGTTCGACATAGGGATAGCAGACATTCTACCCAGAATCAGATCACGCTGGGTAGACGTCCTACTATGATTTTGGTTAGCAGAAGGGCGGCAGGAGGGTTGGCTTGAATCCGGCTAGCCGTGGACGGCGTGCATGAGCCAGCTGCCGGCGATCACCGCCGCCACGCAATAGACGAACGTCCTGGCAGCCACCCATCCGCGCTCCCGGGGCGTCCGATTTTCCATGGCTGCCATCACGCAGGCCACCAGCAGCGCACACAACAGCGTAAATATCGGATGCGACATTCATCCCTCCCGCTGGTCCAGCGCGCTCGACACGCCGAGCACGTTCACCACTCCCGCCATGATGAGGAGGACGCTGCCGTACTCATGCAGGCGGCTGCTCAGAAAGCCGCCCGCGTCGTGGATGGCGGACGCCGCCAGAAAGGGTGCGCCTGCCAGGAACTTCGCCGCCGCTCCCGCCTGGAACACGAGCGCCGTAAATCCATCCACCCCCGCCAACTCTTCCGGCCGCGGCCATCCCGAGCCGCCCTGCAGAGCGACGCCGGCGATGACAGCCGCCGTGACCGCGGAGGCGAAGACGGCAAACTGCACGTACCGGCGCATCAGCAGGTGCGCACCGCCCGGCACCAACCACCCGAACACCACCATGGCTGCTTTGTTCACGGCCGCTCCTCGGCGTTCTGCGATCGCGGCACCGTAAACATCCGATTCCATCGCGTCCTGGTGAAGAAGTGCGTGGTCACATCGACGACGTGTCCGAGGCTCCACTCTTTCAGATCCTCGCCCGGCGCGTCGAACGACCAGTACACGGCCAGCGGCTTTCCGATGACGTAACTACGCGGCACGAACCCCCAATACCGGCTGTCCTCGGAGTTTTCGCGATTGTCTCCCAGCGCGAACAGCATCCCTGGCGGCACCACCAGTTCGCCATTGACCACGTAGTGTTCCAGCATGTCGCGCCCGCGGGGCATGGTAGACGCGTTCGGCGCCTGCGGAAAGTTGTCGCGGTAATTGTCGGGATAGGCGGCGATGTGCTGCGTGTACGCCTCCACCAACCGGTGTCCATTGCGGATCACCTGTCCGTGCTCCATACGGATGCGGTCTCCGGGCACACCGATGACGCGCTTCACATAGGTCTCGCGCACGTCCTCGGGATACGAGAAGATGATGATGTCGCCGTGCTGGACGTCCCGGTACGGCATGATGTGGCGGCCGAGCGACCCCGGATCGGCGTAGGCGGTACGATCCACCAGCACATGGTCGCCGACGAGCAGGCTGCCTTCCATGGACCCGCTGGGAATGACATATGCCTGCACCAGGGTAGTGGTGGCGAACAGATAGATGAGGATCGTGCCGGCCCACTCCGTAACGGAGCTATGGCGCCGCTGTTCGCGACCGGCATTCCAGAACCCGGCCGCGCGCTCCCGGAGGGCTGAGCGCATCCAGTCTGTCATTACGAGCGACACAAACCGCAGGATGTGGAACGCACCCGCGGTACGGGCAACGTCGCGGCAGCGGTCGCGGAAGAGCTGTTTCATGGGACCCGCGTAGTCGCGACGGAACCCGGCCGGATAGGCGTAGAGCATCATCGAGTACAGCCGGCAGAAGCCGGCCATCACAGAGGGATTCATGCGTGTTCTCCCGCGAGGCGCGACATCGCCACCGTTACCGCACCGGCGAGCCGCTGCGCTTCCGCGCGTACCGTACGCTTGCCCAAGGGTGTCATGCGGTAGTAACGCCGGCGTTCGTCGTCCAGCGCCGGGTCGCGACGTTCCTCGGCTTCCTCGACCAGGCCGGCCGAGAGCATGCGTTTGAGGCACCCGTACAGGGTTCCCGGCCCGAGTTGCAGCGCGCCATCCGTCTGCCGCGCCACGTCCTGCATGATGCCGTACCCGTGGCGCTCCTCTTCGGCAAGCGCCAACAGAATGTGAAAAACGGGCGGTGTCAGGGGCAGCAATTCGCGAGGCGATGGGTTCTTCGGCATAGCTACATCCGCTACGGATATAATGCACCCGGGCGGGCGGCGCTGTCAAGCCTGGTGGAATGGGGGCAAGGACTATAATATTTTCCTGGCAGGAGTCCGCTTCAAGAATCGATACCGGGGCGTGAGCGAACGATCCTCAGTCTGGCAGGGCATGCGAAGGGTGATACATGCTCTGCGTTTGCGCGGACCACTGGCGGCCGATCCCACGGCTCAGATTCTGCACGCTCTGGTTTTGGCGCTGACCATCTGGTCTGCCATCTGGACGATCGCCACGCTGCCTGTTTATCCGGACTCAATGGCCAGGCTGCTCAGGCTGCGATTCGTGATCGTGGCCGACCTGGTTCCGGTAACGACCTTGGTTCTTCTTCGCCTGGGCCATTTCCGGCAAGCCGCCTACGTCTACCTGGCCGGCACATGGGTGCACGCCACCTATAACATCGCCATCAACGGTTCGATCCAGATCACCAGCACGGCTTTCTACATCACCCTGCCGATTCTGGCAACGTGGCTGTTGGGATTCAGAGAGGCGTTCTGGACTGCCGGCGTATGCCTGGGCAGCGCGCTGATCTTGTCATTGCGGCAAGGGCCCAACAGCGTTCTTCCAACCGCGCCGCTGAGACCGCCCTTGCTCATATGGGCGAATCTCGTGCAGCTCACACTTACAGCCGCGGCGCCGCTTGCCCAAATTTTACGGACGCTGCGAGAGACACTGGCGGAACTGCAGGAATACAAGCAGCACCTGGAGCAACTGGTGGAGCAGCGCACCGCGGAGTTAGTGGTGGCGCGCGACCAGGCACTGGCGGCCAGCCGCGCCAAGAGCACATTCCTGGCGAACATGAGCCACGAATTGCGCACACCGCTGAACGCGATCCTGGGCTTCTCCAACCTGCTTCGGGAACGCGGCGCTTCGGAACAGCAGCGCCACGATCTCGACATCATCAACCGAAGCGGAGAACATCTTCTCGGTCTCATCAACGACGTGCTGGATGTGGCGAAGGTGGAAGCCGGCCGGAGTGAACTCGAGATCGCGCATTGCGATCTGGGAAGACTCATTGAAGATGTGACGGATATGGTCCGGCCCCGGGCTTCGCAGAAGGGCCTGGCGCTGCGCGTGGAACGTCCGCAGGTCCCGCTGTTTGTCCGGACAGATCCGTCGCGCCTGCGGCAGGTGCTGATCAACCTTCTCAACAACGCGGTCAAGTTCACCGATCAGGGATCTGTAACCCTCCGAATGAACGCCGCTCCCGCGATCGACACGGGAGAAGTGCGATTGACGTTTGAGGTGGAAGACACGGGCGAAGGTATCGCGGCCGGCGATCAGGCGGCGATCTTTGAGGCGTTTGTCCAGACCAACGCGTCAAAGCGCCAGGAAGGCGCCGGGCTGGGCCTGACGATTTCGCGCCAGATTATCGAGCTGATGGGAGGGACCATCCAGGTAGAAAGCGCGCCCGGCCAGGGATCGTGTTTCCGAGCGGAAATCAAGGTGGAACGAGCGCAAGAGTCCGAGGTAGATCGAGGCGTGCACCTGGAACGCGTCACCGCGCTAGCCGAAGGACAGCAGGAATACCGGATTCTGATCGTCGAAGATCAGCCGGAAAACTGGATGGTATTGGAGCGGCTGCTCGAGAATGCCGGGTTTCGCGTGCGGGTCGCGCAGAACGGGGCGCAGGGAGTCGCGGAATTCCGGGAATGGCGCCCCCAGTTTATCTGGATGGATCTGCGCATGCCGGTGATGGACGGTATGGAAGCGACCCGGCGCATTCGCGCCTGCGAGGGGGGAAGAGAAGTGAAGATTGCGGCGGTAACGGCGTCGGGATACGTCGCCGAGCGGCGGGAGATCCTGGCGGAAGGCTTGGATGATTACGTCCGCAAGCCCTACCGTCCGACGGAGATCTTCGAGTGCATGGCCCGCCACCTCGGGGTTCGCTATCTGGTCGGCGCGGCGGCTGCAAAGTCCGACGGCGAGGGAACCAGGGAGTTGATGGCCGAAGACTTATCTGCCTTGCCGGACGAATTGCGAAAGGAGCTGGGAGATGCCTTGATAGAGCTGGATCCGGCGCGGATATCGGCGGCGATCGAACGGATTTCGCAGGAAAACAGAGCACTAGGTTCGATCCTTGCCCGGTACGCGAATCGCTACGCCTTCTCGAAGATATTCCATGCAATGAGGGAAGGCGAAGCCAAAGCTCTGCCTCTGCATTGACACCATTTGACGTTTTCGGAGGGAGTCAACTTGCCTCGCTATGGGTTTCTGCTCTTTGTGTCCTTCCTACCCCTGGCCGCGCAGAATGCCTCGATTACGGGAACAGTCATAGATCCTCAACGGGCGCCGATTCCGAACGTCTCGGTCACCCTGACCAACGTGGATACGGGAATCGCGGTGCGCGCCAGCACCGACGCGGAAGGCAATTACGAGTTTGGGTTCGTGCGTCCCGGGAATTACAGCATCAAGGTAGAACGTCCAGGCTTCCAGGCCTTTCAAAAGGGCCCGATCAAGCTCGAAGTGGATCAGCGGGCGCGCGTCAACGTGGGGCTGGAGCTGGGCGAAACGACGTCGACGGTGAATGTCGAGGGGGGCGCGGCCGGGGTGCAGACCGAATCGTCCACCCTCGGAACCGTGACGGACACGCGCAAGATTCTGGAGATCCCGCTGAACGGCCGCTTTATTCTCGATGTGGCGCTGCTCTCACCCGGGACAATGGTGCCCAGCACCAACAATCGGACCTTTCTCGCCGCGCCCAGCGGGGTCGGCAGCTCCGGCATCAACGCCTCGGGAACGCGCGAGGATTCCATCAACTACCTGTTGGACGGGATCAACCTGAGCGATATGGTGCAGAACCAGATCACGTTGCAGCCGAACATCGACATGGTGCAGGAGTTCAAGGTCCAGCAGAACTCCTTCAGCGCCGAGTATGGCCGCAACGCGGGACTTATCATCAATGCCGTGACCAGGTCGGGCGCCAACGCCATCCATGGATCGGTCTACGAGTTTCTGCGCAACGAGCGGTTCGACGCGAAGAATTTTTTCGACCCTCCCGGGCCCATCATCCCGTTCAACCGGAACATCTTCGGATATAGCGTGGGCGCGCCGGCGATCAAGGACCGCACGTTCTTCTTCACCAGCTACGAGGGCCGCGTCGGCCTGGAGGTGGCTTCGATCAAGACTCTGGTGCCGGGCGACGCGCAGCGCGCCACTGTCACGAACCCGATTGTCCGGCAACTGCTCGGATTGGTTCCCAGCGCGAACGACCCGACGGGCACGTTCTTTGTCGGGTCCGCTCCGCGCGATCGCCGCCAGGACCAGTGGACCGGCCGCGTGGACCACAACTGGACGTCCAAGGACTTCACATACGGGTCATTCGTTATCAATCGCGACAACCGCCTCGAGCCAACGCTGCAAGGCAACAATCTGCCGGGATTCGGCGATCACCGGCCGGCGCAGCGGTATTTCCTCTCGCTCGGCTACACAAGGATTGTCACTCCGAGCCTGACCAACGAACTGCGCGCAGGTTTCAACCGGCTGAGGATTTCGTTCAACCAGGCCTTTACGGAGGATCCGTCCAGCTTCGGCATCGCATCTCCCTCCACGGTGTTCCCGAATGTCACGGTCCCGGGAGCGATGAGCTTCGGCGGCATCAACGGAGAGCCGCAGGGGCGCGGCGACAACACCTATCAGTACAGCGACACGGCCGGCTGGATCCGCGGCAGGCATTCCATCCGCATGGGCGGCGAGTTCCGGCGTTTCGCCAACAACGATTTGCACCTCGGCACCGGCGGCATCCTGACATTCGGGACGATAGCCGCGTTCCTGGCCGGCACGCCTACCCAGGCCACGCAGACATCCCTGCCGGTTACGCCGTCGCTCCACGTGAACGCGTTCGGGGCGTTCGTCCAGGACGATTACAGGGTTTCGGCCAGGCTGACGTTGAACCTGGGCCTGCGCTGGGAATACAACGGAGTCGCCTACGAGAAGCACGATCGGCTCGCGGTCTACGATTTTTCAAACAATTCCCTGGTCCCGGCGGGCGTAAACGGGGCCCAGCCCTACCGGCGGCGTTTCACGAATTTCGGGCCGCGCGTAGGATTTGCGTACGATCCGTCCGGCGCCGGCAAGACCGTCGTGCGCGGCGGATTCGGTATCTATTACGATCAGCCGACCACCAATATCGTGCAGAGCCTGGGCTCCAACCCGCCGTTTTCCGCGTCCGTGAACAACACCTCCAACATCAGCTTGTCCAACCCGTTCGCCGCGCCTCCCACGGGAGGGTCGGCAATCAACGCCGTCGATCCTAACTACCGCGACGCGATGGTCCTCTCGTACAACTTCAATGTGCAGCACGAAGCGGCCGGGGTTGTGTTTCAGGCGGCGTATGTGGGAAGCGAGGGCCACCACCTGCGGATCTTCGGCGATTGGAACCAGGGCATCAACGGCGTGCGCCCGATTCCCGGCTTCAGCAGCATCACGATCCAGCAGTCGGTCTCGAATTCCAACTACAACGGTCTCTGGCTGAGCGCCAACCGGCGGCTCACCCACAACCTGACCTTCAACACGTCCTATACGTTCTCGAAATCGATCGACGACAACTCGGTGGGCAGTTCGAATCCGCAGGTGCAGGACTACCGGAACCTTCGCGCCGAGCGCGCGCTGTCCGATTTCGACGCCCGCAATCGATTCGTGCTGAGCGCGATCTACCTGTTGCCAGTCCGGGGCCAGGGCGCACTCCTGTCGCGGCTGGCACAGGGGTGGAGCGTCGCTCCGATCGTCAACCTGCAATCGGGAAATCCGTTCAGCCCCATCATTCAGGTGACGGATACGCGCGGGAGCCTGGAAGCCTTCAACCGGCCGTTCCTCGTGCCGGGCGTTCCGTTGATCCAGCCGAATCCCTCACCGAACCAGTGGATCAATCCGGCGGCGTTCGTGCGGCAGGCCACCGGGTTCGGCGACGCGGGCCGAAACATTCTCACGGGCCCCGGATTTTCGGATGTCGACGTGTCGATCGCCAAGGACACGAAGATCACGGAGCGGGTATCGCTGCAGTTCCGGAGCGAGGCGTTCAACCTGTTCAACCATCCGAACTTCGGGCAGCCGCAGAACAATTTGGCGGTGGCGAGCTTCGGTCAGATTACGGCTACAAGGACGACCCGGGGGGACCTGGGGAGTTCGCGCCAGATTCAGTTTGCGTTGAAGTTGCTGTTTTAGAGTGGAGCGAGATTTCAAGGCGTCCGGCCACGGAGGAGGACAGCAGAGAAGGCTTCGACCGCATCACAATTTTCTATGTTCTTAGAAGGCATGAATCGCGGCGCGCCATCGCAGACGCCATTGCCAAGATCGAGGCGTTCACTTCCGAGATGTCTATTCCCTGAGGTGCACCACTTTCGCCGGGGCGAAGCCGTTGAACCACGTCGACGATGCGTTGCTGTAGGCACCGATCCGCTCCGAGTAGACCAGATCGTCGATCTCGAGATGGGGCAACGCTTCGGATTGCACGATGGTGTCCATCCCGTCACAGGTCTGGCCGAAGACCGTGCAGAGCTCGCGAGGGCCGCTTTTGAACGACTTGATGCGGTACTGACAGTGGTCGAACACGATGCCGGAAAACGTGTGGTAGACGCTGTCGTCGATGTAGTAGCAGGTCTTGCCGTCGCGGAAGGCTTTGCCGATGATGCGGGCGACGGCCGTGGCGGCGGTGGCCACGAGAAAGCGGCCGGGCTCGGCCAGGATCTCGATGTCCCTGGTGAAGAGGCGGTCGATTTCGGCGTTTACCTTCTTGGCCAGTTCCTGGAAAGGCTTGACGTGCGGATCGTAGGGCACCGGAAATCCGCCGCCGATGTCCAGGATCTTAATCTCGTGGCCGCGCGACATGGCTTCCTGACGCACCGCCGCGGCGATATTCAGCGCCTGAACGAAGTTGTCGAAATTGGTGCACTGGCTGCCGACGTGGAAGCTCAGGCCCTCGACCACGAGGCCGATGCGGAAGGCTGCAGCGATGAGGTCCACCGCCTCCGCCGAGTCGCAGCCGAATTTGGAGCTGAGCTCGACCATCGAGCCGGTGTTGGGCACGCGCAGTCGCAGCACCAGGCCGGCGTGCGGGGCGTAGCGCTTGATTTTGCGCAGCTCGTCGAGGTTGTCGTAGGTGATCAGGGGCTTGTACTCGTCGAGGGCCTGGAGGGTTTCCTTGGGCTTGATCGGGTTGGCGTAGATGATTTTGTCCCAGATGTAGTCCTGGCGCTGTTTGGCCGGCAGGCGCTCGATGTTTTCGTGCACGAGGAGGAACTCGGGAAACGAGGCGACATCGAAGCTCGCGCCGGCTTTGTAGAGCGTACGCACGATCTCCGGCGCGGGGTTGGCCTTCACGGCGTAGTAGGCCTGCACCTTGGGCAGGTGCCGGCGGAACAGGGCGTAGTTACGCCGGACGATTTCGTGATCGATGACCACGATCGGGGTGCCGTGTCGGCGCGCCGCCGCTTGCAGGTCTTTCCGGGTCATCGGACTAATCGAGCACGGGCTCGGAGCCGTCGATCATTTTGACCGGGTTGTGCGTGAAGTACTCTTTGGTGAGCGCCTTCATCATCGTCCCGCGCTGATCGTAGAGGCGTTTCAGCTTGCGGGGCTTGTGGCGCGCGAGGGCGTAATGGGTGAAGAGCGGCATGGCGATGGTGGAGTCGGTGTAGCAGACCACGGCGTCGGGCAGACGGTCGGGGTCCACCTTGCCCCAGCTCACGGCTTCGCTCGGGGTGGCGCCGCTCAGGCCGCCGGTGTCGGGCCGGGCGTCGGTTACCTGCAGGAAGTAGTCCTGCCCGAATTCCTTGATGCGGAGCACCTCCTGAATCTGCGGCTCGGTCTGGAGCATGAAGTTCTTCGGGCTGCCTCCGCCCCACAACACCACGCCACTCTTGCCCCCGCCGCGCTTGGCGGCGAGCACGTAGGCGGTGGTCTCGTTGACGTCGATGGACGGGTTCATGCGGAGCTTGTTGCCGCGCAGCTCGACGCCGGCCACGTTCATGCCGATGGTGGAATCGCCGGGCGAGGAGGTGTAGCACGGCACGCCGGCGCGGTAGGCGGCCGCGAGCACGGATACGTCTTTCAAGCCCGCTTTTCGCTCCCACTCGGCGCAGTATTTGCCGAGCAGGTTATGCAGCTCGGCGGTGCCCATCTCCTTCTGAAATTCGGGCTGGACCAGGATGCTGCGCAGGATCTCGTCGGTAGCCATGAGGCAATCGCTGTATCCGATGAGGACGTCGTAGACGCGCACGATGTCGTTGTCGCGCAGCTCGGTGTCGTCCATGCGGAAATCGCCTTGGCGCACCGGATAGTTGAGCGCGAAATGCATGTCGTGATAGAGGATGGCGCCGGTGGAGACGATCCAATCCACGAAGCCCGCTTTGATCAGGGGCACGATCGAGGAGCAGCCGAGGCCTGCGGGCGTGAGCGCGCCGGAGAGGCTCATGCCGATGGTCACATCCTGCTCGAGCATCTTCTGCGTGAAGAGCTGGCAAGCCTCGCGCAAGCGGGCGCTGTTGTAGGCCAGAAATGCGTTGTCGATCACGTCGGGGAACTTCTCGCGGCCGGTGATGTTCCTGGGGAGGATGCGCTTGCCGGCGAGGTATTTTTCACGGTTGGGGCAGCGCTTTTTCTTGAGCCAGTCGGGCATTTCGGCGAGATCTTCGCGGCGGCCGCG
>DATJYW010000035.1:0-34670 GCA_035499435.1 Candidatus Acidiferrales bacterium
ATCTGGCGCGGGTGCCTGCTGCGCTTCCGCCCGATCATGATGACGACCGTCGCGGCGCTGTTCGGAACGCTGCCCATCGCGCTCGGCTACGGCGAGGGCGCGGACGCGCGGCAGCCGCTGGGCCTGGCGGTGGTGGGCGGGCTGGTGGTGAGCCAGTTCCTGACGCTGTACATCACGCCGGTGATTTATCTCTACCTGGAGCGCTTCCAGGAGCGGATGGGGCGCCGGAAAACGGCAGAGCCGGAACCGGCTGAAGTCGCGGCCCTGTAGGTCTGGTTCAAGCCCCGAGATGCTTCGCGAGGAATGGCAGGCCCTGCTTGCCGGAGAAGCCGTGGGGACCTTCGAACACTTCCTGGCCGGTGAGGTCGGGCACCCCGAATACTTCGTACATCTTTTTCACGCGGGCGAAGCTGGCGCGGCTGGCGGCGACCGGAAAGATGTTGTCGCGCTCGCCGGACTCGAAGTATATCGGGCGCGGAGCCACCAGCCCGCCGAGATCGTACATCTCCGCCCAATTCAGGAGCCCGGGGATGTAGTTGTCGATGCAGTGGCTGATGCTCATCACGCACTCGCGGAAAGTGTTCAGGTAGCACGACACCAGCGACGCCTTGATGCGCGGTTCGACGGCGGCGCCGAATAGTGTGGCCATCCCGCCGCCGGAGCAGCCCATGCAGCCGACGCGTTTGGCATCGAGCTCGGAGCGCGTTTCGATCCAATCGATGGTGCGCATCACGTCGTAGACGCGCCAGCCGATCATGGTCTGCCCCAGCAGGAGCGCGCTGCCGGCGGTGGGCTGGCACACGCTGGCGTCGAGCGAGCGCGCGATGGTCTTCGCATCGCGGCGGCAGCCGAAGCTCATGGGCTCGATGGCCACCGCCGCCATCCCGTGCTCGGCCACCTGCACCGCGTAGTCGTATTGGTACGGTACTTTGACCGTGCGATCCTGTCCCTTCTCGTCGATGCCGACCAGGTCGTCCACTCCGCGGCCGTGGCCGGGGATGCAGATAACTGCCGCATACTGCGGCTTGGCCGCTGTCGGAGTAAGCAGATAGCCAAGAACGCCGACTCCGGGCCGGCTCTGAAACACGAACTTCTCGCGGCGGTAGCCGGGATACTCTTTGACCTCGATGGTCTGCGGTGCGAGCGGCGTGCGCTTCTCGGGGAAGCCGCCCATCAGCTCGACGATCTTCGGCCGCAGTTGCTTCTGCCACGCCAGGGCCTGCTTGCGATCGGTGGCGCGGAAGGTGAGCCGCAGGGGCGCCTCGTCGTGCAGCTTGAGCGTGTAGGCGATGGGGTCGAAGGTGGAGATATCGACTTTATTCTCCAGGCCATCGAGGGCGCCGGCGTACTTGGCGGGTGCCGCTTTGGCCTGGCGGCGTGCCAGCAATGCGGCGGCGGCGGAGAAGCAGGCGAGATCGCGACGGGTCATGCCACAGATGATAACGCCACTAGCGTGTCATCAGGCCGACGTGGTAGGTTCCCTCACCGCGAGAGGCCCAATAGTGCCCGTGTGCGTTGGACCACCTGGGGCCACACGGCAGAACCGGGGTCGATGAACACGAAGTGCCCGGCCTGCGACAACACTACCGCGTTCACGGCGTCTCCCGCGCGCTTGGCAGCTTCTTCATATGCGGGCGCCTGCGGCGCGAACATTCGGCCCGCGAAAAACTCCTGCGGAATTCCTAGAGGCAGCATCTCGATGGGCGACGCCTCCCGATAGCGCTCGGGGCGCTCTTCCGGCGTGCCGCCCAGAAGCTGCGTGATCACCGGTGCTCCGCACACCGATTGCTGCATGGGCAGCGTCGCCTTCAAGTCTCCGGGTCCATCGAGGTCTACGACGCCCTTTATTCGAAGCGGATCTTTCGCGTACAGCTCGCTGGCCGGGGAGAGCTTCGGCCGCGCTGCGAGCCACAGTGCCAGGTGCCCGCCTGACGAATGCCCGATGGCTACGACACGGGTGAGGTCGAGCCGGTTCTCGTCCGCGATCTTCCGCAGGTAATCCGTTCCGCGCGCAACGTCCTCGAAGGTGCCGGGCCAGCCGCCCCCGGCATTGCCCACGCGCCGGTACTCCAGGTTCCACGTGGCGATTCCATTATTCGTCAACTCCTCGGCCATCGGGCGCAACAGATCCAGCGCTACGGCACGTTCATCGAGGTTCCCCAGCTTCGACACCCAACAGCCGCCGTGCACAATCGCCACCACGGGATACGGACCTCTCCCGCCCGGCACTCGCAGCTCGCCGAACTGCAGCGGGTCCGTTCCGTAAGCGATCCGGCGCGCTCCGGGCGACACCGGCAGTTTCAACAGATCGGCTGGTCCCCGGTCTTGCGCACAGAGCGCGCTGCCGAGAAGACACACGGAAAGAGCGAATCGTATCATAGCTGGACCTCCGGGTAGTTTCAGTCTCATTTTAAGGCGATCGTTACCGGCGCGTTGGTCTACCCGCCGGCGCTCACGGTGTACGAGTTATTCCGCGCCGCGGTGCCGAGGTGGATTCCACGCCTCACTCCGTGGAAACCGGAATCGTAGAATGCGATTCTCAGACTCGCTGCGGAAAAACTGTGATACTCTTCCATCTGCACTCGCGGGTGTAGGGATGCGCGCGAGCATAGGAAGGGGATTTCAAACATGGCAAGTTTCGCGCCGGGTTTCGACTTTTCACAGGCTTTCCCGAACATTCAGTATGTCGGAGCGGGATATGACCTTCTTTTCACCGATCCTACCGCATATGGCGATTCGACCAGCCAGCGCATGAGCGCTTTCGTGCTAACTCCGAGCGGGTTCTTCCCGGACGGTCAACATATGATCCCCCAAGGTATGGTATATCTGCCGGGCAGCAGCGAGTTCGACGATTCGGACGGGACCATGGTCTGGTCCACTTCGAGCCTCCAGCAGAAATTCCGGGTCACCGTGGATGAGCAGGTTGGCGTGGAGGATGCGGCGAGCTTCAACACCAGCACCTTTTATCAGAGGGTGACCAACGATCTGTCGTCGCAGCAGAATTTCCACTACGTCCAATGCCATGTGAAACAGTTATACACGCTAGCCATGCAGATGCTCCCCGGCGCGAATTTCTGGCCTCAGTTTCTTTCTCCGGCCTTCCAGGCAACCGTCGCGAATCTGGGGACAGAGGAAAGTTATCTGCAACTGATTGCCAATTTCGGAACGCATTTCGCCAAGTCTGTAAGCTATGGCGGCAATTACTTCATCGATCTTACAATCAGCGCCAGCTCCTGGGAGCATTCGTCGCAGGACGACGCAGGCTTCAAGGCCGGTGTGGAAGGCGTGGTGGAGGGAATCAAGCTGGGCGGCTCCGTCGGTTTCGAAACCGGGCAGAGCAGCGCCAACGCCCAGGGAATTGGGCTGATGCAGCAACAGTTGAGAGCCGGCGGGGGCAACGCGGTGGACGCCAGCTTTCAGGACTGGCAGCAGAACTGGCAGACCAACATGATTCCCGTCTCTGTCGTATTTGCGCCGTATACGGCCTTGCTGACGTCCGAGTACTTCCCCGGTGACCCGGCCATCGACTTGAAACGGATGCAACTCGCTCAGGTATTGATGTCGTATCTGCAGAGCCATCAACTGGCCACGGCGGCGGTGCCCCGGTTCAACGTGCGGGCTTTCCAGATCGTGCGGCTGGATGGTGGGCCGGATAACGACCTGGAAGGCACGAGTTGGAATCTCACCATCCGCGGATTGAACCGCAACGGCGTCCCCCAGAACCAGTTTCCGTTGAACGGGCAGTGCGGTCTGATGCAGCGCACTCAGGCATTGGATGGCAATTTCAAGATGGCGGGCGATTACGCGTCGCTCACCGTGGAGGGCATCATCACGGACCCCACCCCGCGTGGCGGAACGGTCATTTCCGACCCGACGCCCGCCGGCCAGCAATTCGACCTGAGTGGCCTACAGCCGGGCGGCTCCGGGGTCTTCCAGGTGATGTTCTGGGAAAACATCGGGAACTTCCATACAAGGGTGGACTTCGAAATCACGCGCGTTGGGTGAGGCGGCCGCGATTCCGTACCGGTTCGGCTGAAGCCTGTTTGAATGGTTCCTGAAGCCCGGGGCCCACATTAGTTACGATATTTCTAACGTGGACCGGCACGAAGAACTGGAGGCCCAACTCGCGCAGGAGCGCCTTGTCCGTAAGCGTCTGGAGGACGCACTGCGGCACAGCGAGGCGCGCTTTCGCCTGATCGCAAAAGGCCTCACCGAAATGGTGATGGCGTACGACATGGATCGACGCCTGACCTTCGTCAATGCGGCGGCGCAGTCGCTGACGGGCTACACGATCGGCGAACTGGAGAGTGCGCATTTCATCTGCTGGGTCCATCCCGACGACCGCGAGCGCATGCTGGCGAAATGGGAGCCGCTCTTCGAAGGCGGATCGTTCCACGAAGAGGAATATCGCCTGGTGACCAGGGATGGCCGGATCAAGTGGGTCTCCGCCTCCTGGGGGCCCATCTACGACGATGGCGGGCGGCAGGTAGGCGTGCAGGGCCACGAGCACGAGGTCACCGAGCGCCACATGTCGGAAGAGGCGCTGCGCATGCGCGAAGAGCGCTACCGGTCCCTTTTCGAAGATTCGCCGTTTCCGATGTGGGAGGAAGATTGCTCCGGCGTGAAGCGGTTCATCGACGAGCTTGCGGCGCGCGGCGTCAGCGACCCGCGGGCGCACCTGATGGCCAACCGGAGCGAATTGGAAGAATGCGTCCGCAGGGTGCGCATTCTGGATGTGAATCGGGCGGCGCTGCGGTTCTACGGCGCAACCAGAAAGGACCAATTATTGGGCGACCTGAACCGCCTCTTCGACGAGCGCTCGTACGAACTCTTCTGTGACGAGCTGGGCGTGCTGGTGCGGCAGCCGATTTACAAGGCGGAGTTCGAGACGCCCATTCTCAATGGCGAAGAGCGTACGGTAAGCATGATCGTGTCGGTGGAAGGATCGCCCAAGGACTGGTCGCGCGTGGTAGTGACCTTCTTCGACATCACCGACCGCAAGCGTCTGGAAGAGCAGATTCTGCAATCGCAGAAGCTGGAGAGCCTGGGCCGCCTGGCAGGCGGCATCGCGCACGACTTCAACAACCTGCTCATGGTCATCAGCGGCTACAGCGACCTTCTGTTGAACAACCTCGCCAATTCCGAGACCTTGCGGCGCGGGCTGAACGAAATCCGGCGGGCCGGTGAGCGCGGCGCCGAGCTGACCCAGCAACTCCTGGCCTTCAGCCGCAAGCAGGCGACGCAGCCGCGCGCCCTGGATCTGAACGCGCTGATCCGCGATTCGCAGGGCATGCTGCAACGCCTGATCGGCGAGGATATCGAGCTCGAGTTCAAGCTTCATCCGGATCCCTGGACCATCAAGGCCGATCGCGGCCAGATGCACCAGGTGCTGATGAACCTGGTGGTGAACGGCCGCCATGCCATGCCCGACGGAGGCGTTCTGACCATCGAGACAACGAATATACGCCTCGAGGACCCGCCGGGCGAGCATCTCTGCCTGCGCATCCGCGACACCGGTGTCGGCATGGATGACGAGACGCGGCGTCACGCCTTCGAGCCGTTCTTTACCACCAAAGGCGCGGGCAAGGGCACCGGCCTCGGACTGGCGACGGTGTTCGGCATTGTCACACAGGCGGGCGGACAGATCTCGGTGACCAGCGAGCCGGGGCGGGGAACCACCTTCCACCTTCACTTTCCCCGGCTGGCCGGCGCGGCGCCGGCCGAACCCGCCGCGGCGGCAGAGCGCACCGCGAAGCACGAGGGCGGAACCCTGCTGGTGGTGGAGGACCAGGAGGAAGTGCGCGGGCTGGCCTGCACTATCCTCAGGGAACGCGGCTTCGACGTGCTGGAGGCCGCCGACGGGGATGAGGCGTTGACCGTGGCGCGGCGTTTCCCGGGCCCGATCCGGCTCATGCTGACCGACATCATCATGCCGGGCATGAACGGCAAAGAACTGGCCGCGCGGCTGGCGCCGCTGCGCCCCGACACACGGGTGATCTACATGTCGGGCTATACGGACCGCGTGAATCTGGACGACAATGCCCGATTGCTCGAAAAGCCCTTCACGGCGGAGCGGTTGATCGGCATGGTGCGCGAGGTGCTGAAGGGGACAGGCTGACCGCGACGGGGCGTGAGCCTGCCAAGCGAGCCGGCGGGACTGAAGTCCCGCGCTGGGCAGGCCGGGAGGCCTACCCTACTGCCACAACGTAGACTTGAGTTACGCCCGAACGGTCGCTGGCGAAGGCGACCATGCTCTCGGTGCTCGACCAACTGGGGTGCGGATGAGTGTGCTGGGGGCCGTAGACGGTGTCGGCGGCGGATTCCATCCAGCTCAGAGTCTCGCGGGCGTGTTGGAAGTCTTCGGCGAGCGCGTAACAGGACTTGCGCCACTGCGAGCCTTGATTGCTGGAAAGAGCCTCGCAGAGGTGGCGGCGGGCGCCGGTTTCGGCGTCGACGATGTGCAGGCCTTCGTCGGGGTGGTTGGTATCGCAGAGGATGCGGCGGCCGGCACGGTCGGGGGCGATGTGCCAGGCGTTGTACCGGGTGATGGTGCGGATGGCGCGTGTGCTCCAGTCCATGCGGCAGAGGGCGCGAGGCCAGACCGTGTAGACCAGATCACCGGTGGCGCCGAGGAAGGTCTCGTGGACGATGAACTCGTCGTTGCCGTGCTGGTAGAGACACTCCATTCCGGTACCGTCGCGGCGGACGCGGTGCATGCGGGGAGCGGGGTCGCCGGAGAACTCGATCCAATCCGGCTCGAGGGGATGAAACTGCGGATGGATGACGGTGCGCGGGAAGGGAATCACGTGCCAGCCGGCGCCGTCGAAGCGGCCGGCGACGAGGCCGTTGTGGCTGCCGCGCTTGAAGGCGGCGGTGAGCCATTCGCCCCCGCGCGCGATGGAGCACTCGCCGAGCTGCGCGCCTTCGAAGGAGAAGATGCGCCGCTCTTCGAGAGTGGTTCGGCTGACGGCCCACAGGCCGCCGCCGCTCGTGACGATCAGAGTCTCGCCATCGGGATGCAACGCGGGGGAGAAGGGGTGGATGGGCGCGCCGTGGGTGAGGCGCCGGGTTTCTCCGGTATCGAGCGAGACTTCGAAGAGCTGCGCATCGCCGGTGCGATAGCTGGTGAAAAACATTTCGCGGTCGCCGGGGAAGAAGCTGCTTTGCAGAAAGTAGGTCGGGTGATTGATGTGGGGTCCGTCCGTGATCTGGCGGGTCATGTGCGTCCGAGGTAGAGGTCGCGGCCTTTGGTGAGGGCGGCGATCTTGCGGTCGGCGATGGAGCGCTTGAGCATCCAGAAGCCACAGTCGGGATGAATCCAGGTGACGCGGCCGGGGCCAAGCATAGCTTCGGCGCGGCGCAGGGCGTGGGCGACTTCGTCGGGGGTCTCCACGTGATTGATTTTGACGTCGATGACTCCGAGGCCAAGACCGATGCGCCGGTCGAGATCGCGGAGCGACGCGAGATCGGCCATGGGCCGGTGCGCCATCTCGAGCACCAGGTGATCAACGTGCAGCGAGTTGAGGAAAGAGATGAGGGCGTGCCACTCGCCTCGCTGAATCGTCTGGCCGCCGTAGTTGCCGAAGCACAGGTGCACGGCGCGGCGTCCATGGAAGGCATCGAGGACGCGGTTGACGGCGGCGGCGGCGAGGGGACCGTCGGCGGGGTTGCCGGGAATATTGGCCTCGTCGATCTGGAGACACGCGCAGGGCAGATTGCAGACCTGCCGCGCCAGCACTTCGGCCACGGCCGTCAGGAGCGATTCGAAACTGCCATAGTGGCGGTCGAGTAGAGTGCGGGCCAGCATGTAAGGGCTGGTCACGGTGAACTTGAAGGGGCCGCCGGCCACCGCGGCGGCGAGCTCGCAATCGGCCAGCAGGTTGAGCGAGCCTTCGCCGAGAGGCGATTCGACTACCCCGGCGGCCTTATGGCGGAACTGCATGATGGACTGGCGCGCGAAGGCCTCGTGATCGCTGCGTCCCACGCGGGCTCGGACCCCGGACATCGGCTGGACGAAATACTCGATCATGCCGTTGGTGTCGGGATGGTTGACGTCGAAGCGGTAGAGCTCGCCGTCGGTGGGCAGATCGATTCCGGCCTGGCGCTGGACATCGAACACGACGCGCGTGGCGTCGAGGCGCGCCTGCTCGCTGGGCAGGGCGGACAGCCAATCCGGCACGGGATAGCTTCCCACCGTTGTGGTAAGGATCTGGGGTGGGGGCCTGAAGTTCCGCGGGGTTTCGAAGTCAGACGACATAGGGGGCCCGATACCTGGGACGGGTCAGCAACGCGTTTCCTTCCTCCGCGCCGGGTCCTGCGAAGCGGCCTTTGGCCGCATCCACGGCCAGCTTGCGCCCGGCGCGGTAGCTGGCGTTGGCGAGGTGGCAGAGGTCGGCGGACATGACGCCGATGGCGACGTCGGCATGGAGGCTCTTGTGGTCGCGGGAGCGGCAGGCGCCCAGAAAATTCTCCATGTGGGGCGCAGTCTCCCACTCCTTCTGCGCCTTCTCTTCCATGACGAGATCTTCTTTTTCGCCCTTGTAGACCTTGAATCCGAGGCTATCGACCTCCATCCAGCCATCCGAGCCGTAGAAGAGGTTGCCGATGTAGTTGCTGCCGCCTTTTGGAATGCTTCCCTCGCCGCCGGTGATGAGGCCGCGCACTTCGAAGATGAGCTGCTTGTCACCGTAATCGAACGTGGCGAGCTGGGTGTTGGGAGTCTCCTGGTCGTCGACATACACAAACTTGCCGCCGGTGGAGACTACACTTTTGGGCCATGTGACTTCGCCGAGGCCCCAGCGGGCGACGTCCATTTCGTGGACGCCCTGGTTGCCGATATCGCCATTGCCGGTGTCCCAGAACCAGTGCCAGTTGTAACGGAAGCGGAGCTCGTTGTAGGCGCGCATGGGCGCGGGACCGAGGAACATGTCCCAGTTGAGGCCGGGTGGAACGGGCTCGTCCGGCTTGTGGCCGATGGATTTGCGGCGCTTGAAGCAGAGGCCTTTAGCCATGTAGACCTTGCCGATGACGCCGTCGCGCAGGAGTTGCATGGCCTTCATCTTGTGCGGGATGCTGCGGCCCTGGGACCCGATTTGCACCATGCGTCCGGTCTGGCGCGCGACCTCGACCATGCGCTCGCCTTCGTGGACGTTGTAGCAGGCAGGTTTTTCGCAGTAGACGTCTTTGCCGGCTTGGCAGGCCCAGATGGTGGAGAGCGCGTGCCAGTGGTTGGGAGTAGTGATCGAGACGGCGTCGACGTTCTTGTCCGCGAACATCTTGCGCATGTCGTCGTAGCCCTTCGGATTCTCGCCGGTGAGCTTGAGCACCGCCGCCTGGCCGCGCTCGAGGGCGGGCTGGTTGACGTCGCAGAGCGCGACGATGCGGGCGTCGGGCAGCGGCGCGTAGGTCTTGATGTGATCGTTGCCGCGTCCGCCGATTCCGACGATACCGATGTTAACGCGGTTGTTGGCGCCCAACACGCGCCGGAGGGAAATCGCGGCTGCTCCGGCCGCCAGGAAAGTACGCCGTGAAGCTTGGGACACTAGTCCTCCTTGGTACCAATGGTACCCTGCGATAGCATAGCACTGCCAACGGACAGGGCAGTAGGAAACAGGCAGGCGGAAACCTGCCCCACGTTGCCAACATCGAGAGAACTATGGGATTGCGAGTTTTGCCGGCGATCCTTACGACTTGCAGGAGTACGTGTCGTGCGAATTCCGGTATTTGTACCATGACGGTCATCCCTTTCTCGAGGCCGCCCGGCGTCAAGGTGGACATGCAGGGACAATCGCAGGCGCTGACCGGCGAGGCGGTGTTCCCTTTCAAGAATCGCGAGCATCGGTGGCGCCCCTACGTGATTGCCGGCGCCGGTGCGAAGGGTTACACCGTGGCCGGCCCGGAGCCGTTTCCGCAGCCGATTCCGCAGATCGCGACGCTGGCGGCGAACGATGTGTGGAAGGTAGCGTTCAACGCGGGCGGCGGAGTCAAGCTGCGAGTGCGCGATCACCTCCAGTTTCGCGGTGAGTTTCTGGATTACCTGACCACGTTTCCGCGCACGCAGATCGTGCCGGCGCCGCACAACACCGCGCGGGGGATCTTCCAGCAGTTCACGCCTCTGTTCGGCGTCAGTTATACATTCCGGTAGCTACTTGGTTGAAGTCCGGCCGAAAAAGCGGATGCGGATTACGAAGTGACGTCCTTCGTGCGGCGTCTGGCGGTTCGAGAAATCGTTGTGGGCGTAGCCGAACTCGAGGACGCTGCGGCCATCGAAACTGACCTGGTCTTTCACACTCCCGAGGTGCTGGCGCGTGTTCACGGTCCGGGTGGTCGAGGCTGGGTCCAGCGGGCTCAATCCGACGCGGTCCTCGTTATCGACATTCACCAGGAAATCCGCATAGAGAATGTTCCGGGTGGTTAGATTCACCTGCGTGTGAAACAGGTTGCTGCCGGCCCACCCGCTCCGAATGTTCTCACCTTTTGGAAGGCCTGTGACCACGGAATTGTTGTATTGGAAATCGAATGTGTCCGAGAACCAGGCGCGGCCGCGGACGATGGGTCCCGAGACGCCCACTCGCGGATACCAATTGCCGAATCGGACACCCTGCTGGATGTTGAGGCCCGGGATGAAGTCGGTTGCGGTGTAGTGGAAGGCGTCGGTTCCGTTTTCGGTGCTGATGGCCAGAACGCCGGCCGAGCCCTTGCCGTATTCCGGGGAGTAACGGGCGGATGAATAGTCCAGCGAGCGAATTCCTTCCACGGCGAGAACGGTCTGGAGCTGTCCGGTGATCGGGTTGGTGATGTTGAAGCAGTTCAAGAGGTATTGCACCTGATTCTCGGACGAGCCGTTGAAGTGCAATCCGCCTCCGGGGTCTTGCAGCACGCCGGGCATGAGCTTCATGGAGCTTCGCAGGCTGTGGCTGTTGGGGTAGGGAACGTCATTGACCTCGGTGCCCGTCAGGCGCTCTTCATTGCGCGCCTGGGCGGCATCCACCGGAGAAGGTTGCTCATCGACATTGATCGACTGAAAGACTTCGCGGACGGTGTTGATGACCAACGTGACCTGCTGCGAGAGTTCGACGTGGACGAGGCGGTCTTTGAGCTGGTAGTAGCCTTCCTGCCGGACGTCGACCAGATAATCGCCGGGCAACGGGAGACTGAGGGAGAAGGCGCCGGACGGGTCGGTGATCGCCTGCCAGGGGCCGCCCGAAGCAGGAGGCCCGGGCCGCACGGTGACGCGTGCGCCGGATACCGGTGCTTCGTTTTCGTCTCTGACGAAACCGGTAAGCTCGTGATCCGATGCCTCGGCGTTGGACGCAATTGCGATCCCGATCGCCCAACAGGTCAGCTCTACACAGCGCACAACTGCCCTAACCAGAGATTGTATGGCCGGGGAGTGCAAACGCGGGAAATCGCGATTGGCTGGTGTACTCCCATTTACAAACCTTGCCGCGGTCGTTTTATTCACAATCTTTGAACAGGCAAAATCGGCGAAACGCCGGATTTTGCGCTCGCACAAACTTGTGGAAATCACCCTTCGTTATCAGGATTCTCATGGACACCTCACGGGGCGGTTTGCTACAAACGCTTAAACTCGCATGAGTGCTATTCGGCAGGTTCGAATCCCGCAGCAGGAGGAGATTTCCGCGCCCGCGGCGGAACGGGACCGCGAGAATCCATTGGAACTTTTGCGCGACGCGATCGCGCGCCTGAAGTCCAGCGACAGCGGTGTGCCGGACGAGGCGGAGGTGGCCTACCTGCTGGCCGAGGCACGGGAAGTGCTGGAACGCGCGAAGGTGATTGCGCGCGCCGTCTCGCAGTGCGAAACATTTCTCGGGGAAGGGCAGTTCGGCAAGGCGTTCGAAGCGCTGGACGCGGGACTGCTCGTATTTCCCGGCGACCCGGCGCTGTTGGCCCGGCGCCGCGAAGTCGAGGCGCGGGCCGCTCTCCAGGAAGCAAACTGGCTGTACGAGCAGGACCGTGTCGATCTCGCGGCTCAGTTCCTGAGAGAGAAGGCGGAGGCGCTGGCGAACCAGGAGACAGTGGTCGCACGCCTCGAAGAGCTGGAAGCTCTGCTGCCTGTGTGGGAGCAGAAGCGACACGCGCAGGCGGCGCTGGCGCGCGCGGCGAGCCTGGAGCAACTCTCACAATGGCAAGCCGCGCTGACGGTTCTGGAAGAAGCGCTGCAAGCGTACCCGGCGTCAGAAGAGTTGCTGGCCGGGGCGCAGCGCGTGCGCGAATGCCTGGTGGAGCACGAGCGGCGAAAGAAGCTCGCGCGGCGGCTGGAGCTGATCGCGCAGAAGATCGCCGCGCAATCCTGGCGGCAGGCATTGACGCTCGTGGAAAGCACGCGGGCGGAGTTCCCGGGAGCGCCGGAGCTGGCACCCCTGCGGCGCGAAATCGATGCCGGCGTGCGGCAGGCCGAATGCGATGCCGTGGTGGCCGAGGTTCGCCAGCACATGGCGGACGGGGAACTCGATCAGGCAGAGGCGGCGCTGCGGCAGGGGCGGAAGTTGCTGGGCGCGGAGACGGCGCTCGAGGCCCTGCGCGAGGAACTGCTGGCGGAGAAGAAGTATCGCGACGACCTTCGCACGGCGCAGGTTCTCTTTGGCAGACGCCAGTTGCCGGAGGCCGAACAGATTCTCGCGCAGCTTGTGGCGGAGGGCCGTCCGGAGGCGCGTGCGCTGCTGGAAGCCGTGCGCGAGGCGCGGGCCGCGATGGAGGAAGAAAATTTTCTGGAGAACGGACGCCAGAAGGCGCTGGAGCTGATCCAGCAGCAGCAGTTCGCGGCGGCCGCCGACCTGTTGTGCAACCTGCTCCTGTTGTTTCCAGGGAATCCGTTTTTGGAGAGGGATTTGTCGGCCGCCCAAGCCGGGTTGGAGCCGAAGGCCGCGGACACCGCGCCGGCTGCCGGGCACGTGGCAGCACCGGAGCCGGAGCCATTGCCCGAGTTGCAGACCGCCTCGGGTGATGATGCACCTGTTCGCGAAATCGCACCTTCGCGCTTCCGGCGGGCGGCGATTGCCGGGACTGCTTCGCTCCTGTTGGTCTCGGCCGGCGGTGCGGCCTGGAAGCTGACGCGCGGTGACGCGCCGGTCTCCAGGCCGCCCCAGAGGCAGGAGGTAGCACAGGTTTCCAGCGCGGCGGCGGCTTCGGAGCCGAGTGTGACAGAGCCGCCGGATTCGCCGCCGCCGGTTTCGCTGACGGTTGCAGCGGATCCCGCAACCAGCAAGTCCCAGACGCAACCTGCTCCCGAGCGGGCGGCGGCGCTGCGTCAGTTTGTTCCTCCAGGTGCGAAGGCGACGGCCTCCCAGGCTTCGGCGCTGCCGGCGCCGCCGGGCGCGGAGCCGGCCGTGTCGGCTGTGGCGATTCCCGGATTGCCGGTGGCGGAGGTGAAGCCCAGCGATGTCCTGGCGCCGCCCGCTCCGGCTCAGGCTCCGGTCGCGAAGCCAGTGCTGCCACCGGGCGGCAATTTTCAGCAAGCCGAACTGATGACCCGCACGCTGCCCGAATATCCCATGTTCGCCCGGACGCGCGGCGTGTACGGGATGGTGAGGATGGACGCCGTGATCGATGAACACGGCGAGGTGAAGAATGTGAAGATTTTGGCCGGCGATCCCGTGCTCGCGGCAGCGGCGAAGAAGACGGTGCTGACGTGGAGGTACAAACCGGCGACCTTGAACGGCAAGCCGATCGCCGCCAACGTGGCGATCCAGATCGTATTTGGAGATCGAAGCAGGTAAGGTGTCGAGTCATCCGGTAAGTCAGATCGCAGGACAGGTTACGCGGTACCTGTTCGGCTCGGTACGGTACACGCAGCGCGACCCGTCGGTGGTGATCGCGGTGTTGAACCTCAAGGGCGGCTGCGGAAAATCCACGATTGCGGTGAATCTCGCGTGCGAGCTGGCGTCGGGCACGGAGTCGGTGCTGCTCGTGGACAACGATTCGCAGGGCACGGCCAGCCACTGGCTTTCGCACGGGCGCCTGCCGGTGGCCGGCGAGTACATGCCCCTGGAAACCGACGAGGACGGCGAGCGCCTGGTGCGCGCGGTGGCCGGACGGAACGAGCGCTACGTGGTGCTGGACGCGCCGGCACATGTGGGCGCGGCGGCTTTCGCGGCGGGGAAGATCGCCGACCTCGTGCTGGTGCCGGTGACGGCGAGCGGGGTGGACCTGGTGGCGACGCGGACGGTGGTGGACCTGGTCCGGCGGGCGCGCGAGGTGCGCCGAAGCGGCACGCCGAAGTGTCTGATCGTGCCTTCGAAGATCGACCGGCGCACGGACGCGGGGAGGCGGATCGACGAGCAGGTGCGGGAATTCGGGGAAAGCATTGGGCCGGCGGTTCACCAGCGCACAGCCTTTGTGGACGCCTTCGGGGCGGGGCAGTGGATCGGCGAGTACGCTCCGCTTAGCCCGGCGCACTATGACATCACCGCGCTGGCGATGGCGGTGAAACGGAGCCTCCGCATATGAAGAGTGCGGATCTCCAGGGCCTGGCCGCCGTTCCTCCGGCGGCGGCCAACGGCTCGCACCGCCCGGGGAAGAAGAACGGATCGGGGTCGAAGCGTGGGAACGGATCGGCGCATGCGGCGGAGCACACGCCGGACGCGCCGTTTCTGAGGACGGAAGCCGCGCCGGTGGACGCCGGGATGTGGCCGCTGCACCTTGCGATGTGGTTTCAGCCGGAGCCGGCGCCAGCGGCGCCGGAGTGGAGCGGGCTCGGGATCGAGCGCCGCCAGCGCGTGCCGTCGTCGGATTTCCGGCGATGTGACGCCGCGTGGGTGGATTGTCCCGCCGGGCCCGTCCAATTGCAGGAGGTGCTGGCGCCCGCGCCGGACGCGGCGATTCCGGCCGGCGATCTGGCGCCGCTCGGGTGGGACCCGCGGGCGGTTTGCCGAAAGGAAGGAAGCGAATGAGTCTGCCGCTTGCCGAAACGATGATTCGGGCGGCTTCGCACGCCATCGCGGGCAAGACCGGGGACGCGCTCGCGGAGCTGTGCCGGGCGCGGGATGCCGGACAACGGAGCCCCAGGCTGCTCGACGCGATCGGCCATCTGCAGTTCGAGCTCAGGCAGTTCCCAGCCGCCTCGGACACCTACCAAGAGTCTCTGCGAATGGAGGACGGTGACAGCACGACGCACTACAATCGCGCCGTGTGCCTGGAAAGACTGGAGGACTGGGCCAATGCAGCGGCCGAGTTCGAGAAAGCGATCGAGCTGGATTCGCGGCGGGCCAGCGCACACCTGGGGCTGGGGATTTCGCGGCTACACTTGGGGCAACCCGCGGAGGCGCTGACGGCCTTCGAGAAGTGCCTCGAGCGACAGCCTTTTCGCGAGGCGGCGCTGCGCGGCCAGGCGGTGGCGCTGCACCTGCTCGAACGCTTCCAGGAAGCGGCCGGCTGCAACCAGCGGCTGCTGGCGCGCGACCCGCGCTCCGAGGAGCTGCTGGGCAACGCAATCTCGGTGGCGATCGCGCGCGGCGATTTTGAGGCGCTGGCACAATGCGCGGCGCGCCTGATAGAGATTCAGCCGGGCTCGCGGATCGGGCTGGAAGGCGCGGCGCTGGCGGCGTTCGCGCGGCGCGATTTCGACGCGGCTGCGCGCTGCTCGGCCGCATTGGTGGAGGCGCATCCGGGCCACTTCGCGGGGTGGTTCAACTACGGCGTGGCGCTGCAGCGCATGGGGGAATACGAGAAAGCGACGTATGCGTATTCGGTGGCGACGTCGCTGGATAGGCGCTCGGCCGAAGCGTACCTCAGCCTGGGCAGCGCGCTGGCGGAGACCGGCCGGCTGGATGAGGCGCGCAACGCCTACGAAGAGGCGCTGGCCCTCGCGCCGCAGATGAAGACCGCGCTGTGGAATCTCGGGCTGCTGTATGAGGGCCGCGGCGAACCGCGCCATGCCGAGAGCCTGTATGCGCGGTTGGTGGAGTATTATCCCGACGCGCAGGACGCCTGGTTCCGGCTCGGCTACGTACGCCTGCACCTCGGCGAATTGCCGGAAGCGATCCAGGCGTTCGAAGCCTGCCTGGCTCTTCCAAAGAAGTGCCCGGAGGCGCTTATGAACATCGGGGTGGCCCTCTGGAAGATGCACAATCTCGAGGCGGCGAAGGAGGCGTTCCGGCAATGCCTCAACTCGGCGCGGCCGGTCGAGGCGGTGCGGTACCTGGCGGCGATCGCGCTCGAGCAGCAGGAATACGAACAGGCGCTGACGTTGCACAAGCAGCTCCTCGAGATGGATGAGCCATCGAGCGACCTGCTCCACAACCTGGCGCTGCTCTACCAGAAGCGCGGCCGGCCTGCCGAAGCGGTGCGGCACTACCGGCAGGCGCTGGGGCTGCGGCCGGATTTTCCGCAAGCACAGATCAACCTGGGGCACGCCCTAATGGCGCTGGGGAAGCATGAGGAGGCGCAGGCGGCGTGGCAGGAGGCGCTGCGCGGCAACGTGGAGCTGGCGGAACAGTTTTTGGTGTGACGAGATTCTGGAAAGGACCTGGACATGGCGACAAACGGAATTGAAATAGCAGTGGAGGAGGGTCAGGTTTTCGGCACGCTCGACAGACCCGGCGTCCGGAAACGCGCGAGCGAGACCGCGGAGATCGCCGAAGACTTCGCCCTGGCGCCGCTCGTGGACAAAATCGCCAACGTGATTGCGCGCGGCCTGGTGGTGGCGGTGAAGGAGCTGGAGGACCACATTGCCAGCGAGACCCGGAAGGTGAGCGACACGGTCGACCGGCGGCTCGACACGCTCCAGATCACGCTGCAGGACCTGACCAGGTTCATGGGCGAGCAGCGCTCGACCAATTCCGCCGTCGCGGGACAGTTGCAGGAACTTTCGACGCGGCACGCCTCCGACGTGGAAGCGCTGCGCACCGAGGCGCGCGAATCGTCGGCGGCGGTTTCGCAAAGGATCGACGCAACTGTCGCGGCGCAGCAGGACGCGACCGCGAAGCAGTCCGCGGACCTGGATGCGTTGCGCGCGGAGACCGGGGCGTCGGCGAAGGCACTCGCCGAGCGCATCGACAACCTGTGCAAGGAATTGGGCGTGCACCAGGAAGATATCGCGGCCGTGAAGGCAGCGCTGTGCACGTTCTCCTCGCGGGTGGACGCGCTGGTGGAGCGGCTGGACCGGCAGGCGGAGGCCGTCCGCTCGATGTGCGCGGCGTATTCGCAGCGCGAGACCGAGCTGGAGCAGCTTGTCGACGGCCTGGCGCGGCTACGCGCGTTCCCGACGCCGGTGCCCATCAACGGCCTGTAACCCGTGCCGGGAGGCCGCCGGTGTGGGAGGATGTACCCATGCAGGCTGAGCTTCTCATTGACCTGGCGCGCCATCAGCGGTGGGCCGACAGGGAGCACTGGCGCGTGCTGCGCGAGCACGCGGCAGCGCTCGACGACGGGGAAATCTGCAAGCGACTCAATCACATGGTCTCCGCCTGCCAGATGCTGCAAACGCTGGCGCGCGGCGAGACGCCGGATTTTGCGTCGATGAAGGATCGGGAATCGGCCGACGACCTGCAAGCCGCGATGGAGCGGGAGAACCAGTCGCTGATCGACGCGCTGCCGGGCGCCGACCTGGACCGGATGATCGCGCTGCCGCGCGGCCCCAAGGGTCCGTTCGAAGCGCCGGCGGGCGTGCTGCTGTTGCAGGCGATCACGCACGGACAGCATCATCGCGGGCAGAACGCGTCGCGGATGCGCGCGCTCGGAGTGACCCCGCCGATGACGGACTTCGTGATCTGGCACGCGCTGGGGCGGCCTTAGGGGGCGCGGGGTACACCGATGCGTGCGACGGATTTCGAGGCGGTGCGGAAGATCGGGAGGACGTTCCCGGGCGTCGAGGAATCAACCTGTTATGGGGAGCCGGCGCTGAAGATCCGGGGAAAGATGTTCGCCTGCGTGGCGTCTCATCGTTCGGCGGAGCCGGGTTCGCTGGCGGTGCGCGTCGATTTCGCTCAGCGTGCGGGATTGCTGGCCGAGGCGCCGGACGTCTACTATGTGACCGACCATTACGTGGGGTATCCGGCTGTGCTGGTGCGTCTGCATAAGATCAAGCCCGATGCGCTACGTGACCTGCTGGCCGGGGCGCTGCAATTCGTTCAAGGTGAGATGAGGAAGCAACGCGCGCGGAAGGCGCCGCACTGAGCTGCGGGCCGCGCGAATTGTTTTGTTCATCACCGGCTGACATTCGTGGCCCAAAGATACAGTTGAGTTCCAAGCCGCCGGCTCTACAATCGACAAGAAGCCTTATGCGCTGACAAGCCCGCGCGAACACTGCGACGGGCAAATGCGCAGGTGCACCTACTGCAATCGATTGAGGGGAGATCGATGGCTACCACTCTGCCACGGTTGTTTGTTCTGGTTGCGTGTCTGGCGGCGAATCGCGCCGCAGCTCAAACCACGATTACGTTCGAAGAATTTCCGGTCCGCACGGAAGTGAGAAATCAATATGCCGCCAAGGGCGCACACTTCGGCGGCCAGACCATATTCACCAACAACGCTCCGCACTCGGGTCAGAACGTTCTGTACTCGGTTTCGCCGATTGTGGAGGCCTTCACTTTTCCCGGTCCGATCCGAATCGACTTCGACGGCGGGCAGAGCTCCGTGCGACTGTTTGCCGGCACCGCGGGCACGGAAGCCGAATCGGCGACGCTGACGGCTTTCGACGCCGCAGGCAATGTCGTGATGCGCGACGGGCCAAAGACCGTCACTCCAGGCGCATTCAATACCCTGCTGGAGGTTCGCTCCGCCGGGCAGACAATCCGCCGCGTGGAACTGCTATACGCCAACGATCACAACGAAGTGATGGACGACTTGACGTTCACCGGCGCGGCGGGCGATGGCCTGCCGAAACAGCCTCCCACCGTGACGATCAGTTCTCCCAAGGCCGGGCAGCAAACCGGGGCGGCGACCTTTCTTGTCGAAGGCACGGTGGCCGGTCCGCAGGTCGACCCGCACGCTGTACTCACAGTACACGTGCAGCGGCCTCCGGGTTCGACGACGACAGCGGATTTCACATATCCGATCCAGTTGGTGGATCGCGGACCTGCCGACATGAAGTTCTTCACTCAGACGATCTCGCTCGGCGTGGGCCCGAATACCATCACCATGGACGCGGAGAACTCCGCGGGACTGCACGGTAAGGCCACGGCGGTTCTGGACGCGCTGCCGGACCCGATTCGCGCCCGGCTCCGGCAGGAAGGCGGGACCACGGCTGTAGGCGCATTCGCGTTCGGAAGCGTGACATCGATCGGCGCATGCACATACGCGGTCTACGCCCGGGCGGCGATATCCGCAGCCGGCGGCACGACCTCGGTGGTGCGCGGGCCGATTCTGCAAAAATGGCTCGGGCTCCAGGATCCTGGCAAGTTCCCGCAACTCGGCTGTCCGCGCGGCGAGGAACGCAGCGCAGGCGGCAGTGCTCGAGCGCAGGATTTCGCGGGCGGCCGAATCTACACCTCGCAGCCGGGAACGTTCTTTGTTCCGCCCGTGTTCGCCGCCGCAATCGACGTGCTTGGCGGCGAGGCCGGCGTCGGCCTGCCGAACGGGGACCCGACCAGCGACTCGCGCCCCGCCTTCGTGACCTGGCTCTTCCAGCGCTTCGTGCGCGCCGGCGTCCCCGTAGCTTCGACGCTCGAGATTCGCGGCGACCCTCCGCGGCTTTTTGTGGAGCGGCAGGGCGGCGATCTCTCGCTGTTCACCGGCGTGCAGCGCCCGAACAACCCGGTCATCGTCGAGTCGTTCGCCTGTACAACGACGTCGGGACCGTGTCCGGTTGCGGCGCCACCGGTTGAGCCCCCGTTTACCGGGGCCACGGCGTTGTGCCACGGCAAGGAGTTCGACTGGAAGCAGCAGGTGAGGGGCCTCTCGACGTTCCAGCCTGACCCGCCCGAATGGGTGCCGATCCGCGGCGATTTTCTCCCTGTGCCGATCTGGGGGGTGTTGTTCGATGTTCACCTGGCGCAAGGCGATAACCCGTTCACGCACCGCAACAAGTTCGACCCCTGCCCGGCGCCGGTGCTCGAGGCGCTGGTGAACGAAACCATTTGCCCATCCGACTGGGACCTGAAGATCCGGCCGTTGCCCGGTTTCGGCTCCATGCAGGCCGCACACCGCGACGCGGTGCAGATCGAATTCGAGCGGGTCGATTTTCAACACCAGTTGGTGGCTTACGGCGATCCAACGCCGGGAGACCTGATCTTCGCGGCCGGAAGATTCGTGGTGGACTGCGGTCACGGAGGCACCAACCTCGACGCTTTCAAGACCGAAGTCCATCCGCCATCCGTATATACGGCGGTGAAGATGGTGAGCCGCAACGGCAAGCCCGCCACACAGGCCGACACTTGGGTGAACTGGTTTTTTTCGGGCGGCGATTCACCGCAGGACGCGGTGGAGTTCGACATCTTTCCGCCGCCGCGGCCGAGTCCGCAGGCCACGATCGGTGCGAGCACGCCGGGCGATCAAAACGCAGCCGTGAAGGTGACCTTCAAATCGCTAGGCCCCTTCGGACCCTTTCGGGTCCGCGTCACCGCTACGCGCCGCACACCCGAGATCACGAAATACGGCGAGATGAAGCCGCGAAAGGAGACCGTGGCGTTCGGTTTTGACGGACGGCTCCTGGTTTATTGGAGTTGCCCGGGAGGAGCCTGTTAGCGGAGGAGTAACATCATGGCAGACTGTCAGACAATCAAGACGCACCTGGATGCACTGATCACGGAACGCGGGGATTTGCGGGAAGAAATCGCGGACGCGCGTACACCTGCGGAGCGCAGCAGGCTGCTGGCGGAAATGAAATCGCTGAACTCACAGATCGCGGCCGAGCAGAAGAGATACAACGACTGCATCCATCCGCCGGCGCCGAAGCCCGATCTGCTCGCCAAGACATTCCAGATCAAGCCGAACCACACCGCGCGCACATTGGAAGTGGCGGGAGTGATCCAGAATATCGGGGACGGTCCGGCCCAGGGACCGTTCCAGGTGACATTGGGCGTCTCCTACACCGACCGCAACCTGGCGGTGATCACGCGGCAACTCAATGTGCAGGTGCCTGCCACGGTACGGATCGAAGGACATGGCGCGCAGTACGTCACGGATTCGATCAAGAACCTGCCCCTGCTGTACCGCACCGAGAATCCGAAATTCGTTTACGAGCTGGACATGATCGTCGATTCGGCCAACCAGGTGGCGGAGGTGAGCGAGTCGAACAATTTCCTGTCGTTCCGCTACTGGACGGTGCCGCCATCCGGATAGATGGGATACCAAGTTCACGACAGGCCGATCAGAGGATCACCGAGAATCCGGAGGTGTGCCGCAGAGCCCGGTCGAATGTCACTGTGTCCTGGCATCCCGCATTCCGGCTGATCAGGCCGATCAGGTGGTCGGAGAAGTCTCCCTTGCCGGAGCGCCACGACCGAACGGCTGCCCTCACCAGGGCATCGTGCTCGATGGAAAACTGCGCCGTACCGAGTATCTGATCCAGATGCCCGATGATCTGCGGCTTGCCCTGCCGATACAGACGCGCCAAAACCCAAACTAATTCGCACAAGACGATGCAGGTCAGGTACAGCTTCTCTTCATTCCGCAGGGCCTCTTCGATCACACGTTCGGCCGCGGCCGATTGCCGGGCATCATCTCCGGCCAGATAGCGAAGCAGAACATTGGTGTCGAGGCTTCTCATGATTTCGAGTAGCCACGGATGATGGCTTCCGAGATTTCACGGAGCGAAGGTGCGGATTTGCGGGAGGAGCGCACGATGCCTTTCAACTTGCGCACATCCCCGGTAAGTGGCTCCAGAATCAGGCGGCCCTTTGTGTCCACGCGAAAATCGAGGCGCTGGCCTTTGCGAAGCCCCATTTCATCGCGGATCTCCTGCGGAATCGTAATCTGTCCCTTGCTGGTCAGAGTGGCTGAGGGCATCTTTGTCTCCTTACCGAGCCTCTATTCCTTACTATAGCGTAAGGACGACAAAGCAGGGCTGTCAAACGCTACCGCTTCCCCACTTCCAGCGCCACCGGCCGCGCGACGGAATTCACCTCCGGATCGTAGTATTCGTACACCCGCGATTGGAACGTGCGCGCGCGGATCGGATACTTTGCGCGAAGACGATACCTGATCGTCACCGTCTCGCCCGGCGCGAACGAATCGAAATAAAGAATCGCCTGCGTGGCGGTCATGCTGAACTTTTCGAGGCGGCCGCTCTTGCGTCCCGCGGTCTTTTCGTGGAAGTCCTGAAGATCCTCGCTCAGAAGGTCGAAGCCGGGCGGAATGCCGAGGTCCACCATGACCATCTTGGCGGACTGCGGGAGATTGTTGCGGACGGTGGCGGTAGCGGTGGCAATATCGTCCTGCGACAGATGGGTGCGGTCGTATGTGACGTCGATGGAGAGCGGCTCGCTGGCCGGCTTTTCGCCCCACGGTGTGAAGTAGCGGCCGACAATCTGGTAGGCCAGGCCGCCCTTGCCCTCGAACTTGAGGACGACGTTGTTGGACGCCGGGTCGATGCCCTTCAGAACGAACTGGTGCAGCAGGTCGTTGTTGTCGGGAGTGAGGGTCAGGTGCTCGACGGTCTTGCCGTTGAGCGCGACTTCGAGCGTGCCGCGTACGTCGGCTGCCGACTTGTCGGTCGAGAGAAGGAGCGCGCGGAGGGCCATGATGGTGGCCTGCGTGGTGCCCCATGTGCCGGACCCGTCCTTTTTGGCGGCGATGTATTTCATCGCCTTCTCCACGGTGCCGGAGCATTGGCCCCACTTCAGCAGCGCCTGCACGGCGAGACCGGTTGTCTCGACGGACGCGCTGTTGCCGCGCCCATAGACGCCGGTCTCCTCGGCGGTCCACCACGCCTGGTCGTCTTTCTCCGTGCGGGCATCCAGCAACGTGCGCATGGCGCGATTGGTGAACTCGCGGTCCTTGCCATAGTCGGCCGCGAAATTGGCGACGATGGCGAGGGTATAGGCGTCGGCGTTGTCGGCCATGTGCGTGGCGACGAACTGGCGCGCCTTCTCGACGGCGGGACCCTGGTAACCGGTGTTCTCGAGCGCCCAGGCGATGTAGGCGGCGATGCGAAGGGTGTCGGTGTTGTAGCGGTTGGTGGCGCCTTCGTTGATGAAGCTGGTATCGGGCTTCCAGCTTCCGTCCGCCTGCTGTTGAGACGCGAGCCACTGCTGGGTGCGCGGAATGATCTTAGGGTCGACGTCGTGCACCTTGCTCATGTCGGAGAATTCCATCAGGCCATAGGAAGTCAGAATCTTGTTGGCGGGCGCCTGGCCGAACCAGGAGAAGCCGCCGCCGGGTACCTCGAAGGTGAGCAGACGCTGGTAGCCGTTGGCGATGAAGCCTTCGGCCTTGGCGTGGACCTCGGGTGTCAGCTTTTTGGTGCGCTTCATGTAGTCGAGCGCGAGCACGTTGGGATAGGTGGCCGAGGAGGTCTGTTCGAAACAGCCGAAGGGCATGCGGAGAATCGCGTCCATGCCTTCGATCACCTGGCTGAGCGAGCCCGGGTAGAGGCGCACCAGGATCTTGCCCGCTTCGGGAATCGCGTTCGGCGGGAAGCTGACCTGCTGTTGAACCGAGCTCTCCAGGCGTCCGTTGAAAACGGCGTTTTGCTCGCGGCCGTTGGGCACGACTTCGATCTCGCGAACCACGATATCGGCTCGCGCGCCGCCGTTCATGCGAGCGGCGAGCGTGAGCTTGAACTTGCCGATGCGTTTGGCTTCGATGGTGAACTGGGCTCCGCCCACGCGGCCGGAATCGACGGTCACTGTCTTGCCGGCCGTGTCTTCGACCAGCGAGAACCAGGCGTCGGGCTTCAATTCCAGGCTGACGTCGCCGCGCACACCCGAGTAGTTGTAGGCGGCGACAGGGACGGACACGCGGTCGCCCTGGGTGAGCGTCACTGGCATGTCGAGATCGACGAAGAAATCCTGGAACACCTTGACGCTCGAAGTGCCGCTGCCCAGCGCACCTTTGGTGGTGGACGCCGTCATGGCCATGCGCCAGGTGGTGATGGAATCGGCCAGCGGGATGGCGATGGCGGCTTCGCCTTTGCCGTCGGTGACGATTTCGGGGTTGATGTAGAGAGCCTCGGGGAAGTAGGAGCGGACGCGTGGAGCAGCGGCGCCAGGGTCCTTGGCATCGCGAAGTTCGGCCTTCTTCAGGGCCATTGGTGCGGCCAGCGCTGCGGCATCGAATTCCAGCATGTTCGCTGCTGGCGGGGCCATGCCTCCAATCATCGCGGCACGAACCCTGCCGCCGATGCCGGCAGGAACTCCGCCTACAACGCCACCCACGACACCGCCCATCATGGCCATCTGTCTCGGCGGCGCCACTGCTACGAAAGTCTCCTGCAGCATCGCCGCCGTCACCACCGCGCGATCGCGGGCGCTCAGCGTCACCTTCTTCCAAAGCGCGCTCGCGCCTTCACCGACCTTGATTTCGTACTCGCCAGGATGGAGCGCCGGCAGCCGGAACTGCCCCGAGCCATCGGCGATGGTCGTGCGCATCTTTCCAGTGGAAATGGCGCGAGCCACGACCGTCACACCCGCAGGCACGGTGCCGGCGATCTCGGCGGTCCCGTTGATCGGGCCGCGGTCGTGCTCGATGGCGGTGTCGATTCTGCCCGGACCTGCTGCACGTCGCGTGTTGACTTCAAGGTACGCCAGAAGATCGTCGGCGGTATTGAACTGTTTGTCGGGACCCGCGCTGCGCAGGAGGACGTAGCGGCCCTGAGGGTACCACGGAGCCCGCTGCACCTCGATGCTGGTGTTCCAGGCATCGCGGTACGAGACTCGCCGCGATAGCTCGGTGAGGTCGCCGGCGCCGGGGTTGGCGGCGTAGGAGCTGCTCAGGCCGGCGGCAACGTCGCGGGCGAGCGCGAGAAAGCGCGCCCGGTACCGCTCCTGGTACACCGTCAACTTCCCGGCGGGAACCGCACGGCCGGCCTCGGTCTCGAAGCGGTTGGTGTTCACCATTTCGGTAGCGGCGAAAAGGGCACGCGCGGCACGATCGCGCCGGGCTGCTTGCGCGGGTTCCACCGGCTCGACCACGTCGGGCATGCCGATGGAGTGGATCTCGTAGCGCGGCTTCATGGCCTCCTGCTCGAGATAGAAGAACACCTTTGCGAAGCCCGGCTGCTTCTCGGCGAGCGCGAACACGGCCTCATCCACCACTTGCAATCCGAGAGCCGCCTGCACGCCTTCACCCTTCTGATTGGTGACACGGAAGCGCACGCGCGCATCCTGGCCGGGGCGGTAGACGGCTGCATCGGCGGACGCTTCGATCTTCAGCTCGTCGGCCGGCTGCACGAAAACGAGCCGGTGATCGCCGGTGGGACGCGCATCGCGGCCGAACAGGTAGGCATTGAAATCGAGCGTGCCTGCGAGGTCGGGTGTGGCAGCCAGTGCCAGCTCGGCCTGCCCGTTTGCCAGGTCGAGATCGCGGGTGAGCACGGTCTGCCCATCCTTCACGACGTCGATGTAGACCGAGCCCCGTGCTTTCGTCGACAACACGCGCAGCAGGATGCGATCGCCGGCTCGATAGACGGCCTGTTCGGTGCGCAGGAGAACCTGTTCTTCGCCCTGCCGGAGTTGGAGCGGCACGGTACTGGTGACGCGATTGCCTTCCTGATCGGAGGCGTCGATCGTCACCGAGCTGAGATCCGCGGCTGCTTTCAGGCGTACGACCGCCACGCCGCCGGCGTCCGTGGAGGCGCTCTGCTCCGGATTGCCGGCGGCGCGCACGTGAAGCTGGGAGGCGGCGGGCTTCCCGTCGGCGTAGGAAGCCAGGATGAACACCTGATTTTCCAGATTGGGCGCCAGCGTGCCGCCTTCCGGCACTGCTGTCAGGATCAGCGGCGAAACGCTGACCGTGACCGGCTCACCCCGCGTTTCGGAGTGGCCCGCGGTGTCCTTCACGGTGGCCTCTACGAGCGCTCGCGCCGCGCCGCCGGCAAGCGGCTTTCCTGCAAAGTAGGAAGGCAGCTCGATATCGAAGCGGTACGCGCCGTCCTTGTCCGTTTTTCCGTGCGCGGGCGTAGTGGTGAACATGGCCACGTCCATACCGGATGCTTTGACCTCCACCTCGCCTTCCACCGGCTTGCCGAAGAAGTAATTGGCGCGGACAGTGCCGGTGACATGATCGCCGGGGCGATAGCCATGTCGAGCCTTGCCGTCCTGGCCCGAAAAATCGATGGCCAGCTTGAATTTCGGGAGCACGTAACGCTCGACGTTGATGGCAATCTCCGCCGTATTGCCCATAAGAGCGCGCAGGTGATAGGTTCCGAGATTCACTTCGTCGGCCAGGGTGAACTCGGCGGAGGCGATGCCGAACTGGTCGGTTTGGGTTTCTCTCTTGAAAACCTTGTTGCCGCGGGAGTCCTCCATCTCGAAGGTGAGCTTGTGGCCGGCGGTTGCCTGGTGCGTGCCGCGATCGAGGGCGAGAGCGCGCACGTGGATGGTCTGCCCCGGCTGGTAGATGGGCTTCTCGGTGGTGAGCAGGATGGACGATTTTTCTTCGAGCCGCACCTGTTCGGTGGCCTCGGTGGAACCGATGGCAGTCTCGGCGACGTAGCGCAGGGGGAATGTGCCGGTGAGGCCTGTGGGGAAGCGGAACTGCGCCTCCGTGGTTCCGCGCTGGTTGAGGCGGCCGGTGAAGAGGACCACCGGCTGCGCGCCGGGCTTCGCCAGTTCGACGCGCAGCGAGGCGGGGCCCGCGATCACGTCGTTCTTTGAATCGGTGACGACGATCCGCACCGCGGCGCGCGCCCCGGCGAGATACGATTGCTGTCCAAGGACGCGGACCACGGGCCGGCGCAGGATCTGGGAGATGGATTCCGTGCCTTCGATGGCGTCCACGCCGGGGGCGGCGTAGAGGAAACGGTACTTGACGCGATGCCATACCAGGTCATCGAGGGGCAAGGCCTTGGCGAGCTGCACATCTTCCTGCCAGCGGCCCTGGCCGGCGGCAACGTCGATGCGGCGTTCCGATCGCCCCAACACGTTGTCTTCGGGATCGAGGACTTCGACGGCGAGTTGTCCGGCGCCGGAACGCGGCGCGTCGAAGGGGATGGCCACATGCAGCGTGCGATTGGTGTAGGTGGCGGTTGCCGATTCGCTCGGAGCCGCGATCCACAGCGGCGCCGTGATCACCAGCGCAGCAGAAAGAACAAGCCAGAACCTGGAAGTCATAATGCTTCTCCGTGTGCTTGGACGCTCCCGGCGGCGGCGATTGTTCCCGTGCCTGGCCGCCGGGGAGCGGTTTCACGGGGGGAATGCCATGGGGAGGCGCGCCCTTTCAGAGGACTCGGCGAAAACGAGGGGTGCTAACCGCGGTCAACGGGCGGTAGTTATCCAGGTATACACGAACAGGTTATCTACAACGAGTCTTGCAGGCGGAAGGTTACGGGAATATGCTCGCCACAGTACTAGTCCAGGAAATGGAGACGCGCATGTTCCCGGAAGCCAATTGCATTCATGACAACGATTGTCCCATCTGCTACGCGGCCCACGACGAAGAGATTCACGCTGCCACTCTGCGGCTTCGCGGCTGGTTTCACTACATTGTGACGCACAGGTTGGCGGAGGAAGAATTCTTCGCCACGGAGGCCGAGGCGCGGGTGGCTTGAGCCCGGGGCGGACCCTTTACCGGCGCTGAAAGACAGCGGTCTCCGCTTCTCGCGGCGTCGGGAAGGTCCGCGACATGTGGTCGTGCCAGGAAAGGCATTCCTCATCGGCCAGCGACCACAGCAGTCCCAGGATTGTGCAGCGGCTAAGGCTTGCAGCGGCGAAGCGACCGATGCGCTGCCGCATCTCCGGCGGAAATCCATCGAACGTCGTCAGGCGGAGGCGCGTCCACACCATGCCGGGAGTATCGGCCCCGGCGATGGCGAAGCACAGGCCGTAGGCGAAGCCGATGATCAGGAACATGGCACCGAAAATCACCAGGTTCTGTTTGGTGAGAGTCAGTTCGCAGCCCAAAGCGCGGACGGCGCCCAGGAACAGGCCGTAACCGATCAGCACCATGCTCCAATCCAAGGCGGCTGCCACTGCGCGGTGCAAGGTGGTGGCCACCGGAAACTCACAGAAGATGACGGAATCGACGGTAGAGCTGAGTTCGCGGGGCTTGGCGGGCGCCGGCGGCAGAAAATCCAGCGTGCCTTGGCCTTCGGGGACCGGCTTGCTCTTTCGAACGGACGGCCTGGAAGTTCCGGTCCGCGTGCCCGTCTCGGGCCTGGTGCGAGGCTTAGGCTCCAGTTGCGGAGCATAGCGCGCAATGGGGATGACTTTCTCGCCGGGATGGTCGAACAGTTCGGTCTGAATCGGGCGCGCGAGACTCGGACCAGCGCGCCTGGTCTTTGGAGCGGGCTGCGCGGAATCGGGGCGGGCGACCGGCTCCAGCATGGTCGCCAAAGCGCCGGTCATCACCGGAGCCTTCACCGTCAGGCTATCGCCGGGCCGGCGGCCGCAGCGCGTGCAGCGGTGCTCACCGTCGCCATTTCGGGTACCACAATACTGACAGGTCATTTCGTGTCCGTAAACCCAAGCAAATTCAATCGCCGAGAAACCTCACCCCGGGAATTGTGTTAGCTTCAACGATTGAGGCACACTCGGAAAAGCTCTCCTAAAGTTCTTAACATAAAGCGCTCTGCTTGTCACGAAAAATCTTCGAGTTTTACGTGCTATTTGCTTCATACCTTATTGTATTGCCTGATTTTAGTCGTTTCCTGTAGAGCTCAGGTGAATCCCTTAGATGAACCGCAGACCAGAGATGGGGAGCAAACGGCGCCGGCCAGGCAAGGGGCTGCGCCCGCCAAGCCCGGCGGCCCGCCTGCGCAGAACCCCGCCGCCCAACCGGAGCCACCGCCGGCCGTGCCGATCCACACGCTCAGCATCGGCGATTGGAACGCGCAATTCGCGGAGCAGAGCGTCGACCACAGCATCATCCGGCTGGTCGGAAGCCCCGGCAGGCCGGCTGAGCTCGAAGACGATCACCTGCTGTTTCGCGCCGACGAGATGGAATATAACCAGGACACGGGAGACGTGACGGCGCGCGGGAACGTTTTCTACCATAACTTCGACCGCAACGTGCGGATCTGGTGCAGCCGGCTGGAGTATAACACCGATGACGAGAAGGGTAAGTTCTACGACGTGATCGGCGAGAGCCATCCGCGTATTATCGCCAAGCCGGGTTTACTTACTACCAGCAATCCCTTTCACTTTGAAGGCACGTGGGCCGAAAGGATTGGCGACAAATACATTCTGCACCAGGGGTTTATCACGAACTGCAAAATGCCCAAGCCGTGGTGGCGCCTGCGCGGCAAACGATTCGATATCGTTCCGGACGTGAAAGCCACGGGCCGCAACTCCAAGTTTATCTTGCGCTCGTTTCCGATACTCTATCTGCCGTTCTTTTATCACTCACTGGAACGCGAACCGCGCAAGAGCGGTTTTCTGCTGCCCATGCCCGGCAACAGCTCACTGCGCGGCTTTGAGCTTACAGGGGGATATTTCTGGGCGATCAACCGCTCTTACGACCTGACTTACCGTTTCCAGTACTACCCCGAGCGCGGCCTGGTCAGCCACGTGGATTTCCGGGGCAAACCATACGCCGGCACCGATTACGACGTGATCCTCTTCGGCGCAAATGATAAAGGCGTCCCCGGCAGCGGCAATCCGCCGGTGAAGTACAGCGGCCTGAGCATTCTGGCCGTCGGCAAGAGCGACCTGGGCAACGGATGGACCGCCCATGCGGCTATAAACTATATTACGAGTTTCCGGTTTCGCCAGGAGTGGAGCGAATCTTACAGCGAAATTACGGGCTCGGAAATTCACTCGGTCGGATTTGTAAACAAGAACTGGTCGACTTACACGATCAACGCGATTTTCGCGCGCCTGGAGAACTTTCAATCGAGCGAAATTCCTTACACTCCGACGAATTCCACGTCAACCCAGTATCTGACCAACGCGGTGATCATCCGCAAGCTGCCCGAGGTGGAATTCACAGGCCGCGACCGGCAGATCTTCAAGTCCCTTCCGCTCTGGTTCTCATTCGAGACGGCGACGGGGCTGCTTTACCGCTCGTATCCGGTGTTCAACGGCAACACCCTGGTCAATAGCTTCCAGACCAGCCAGTTCATGAACCGTTCCAGCCTGGCGCCGCACGTGACCGGCAGTTTCAGTTTCCTGAACATCCACCTGGTGCCGAGTTTTGGCATCCAGGAGACCTACTACGGCGAGGCGCAGGCGCCGACGCCAACCGGATTCACCGCGGTAGGCACGAACATCGTGCGGAGCTCCCAGGATTTTTCGATGGACATCATCCTGCCGTCGCTGGCGCGCGTTTTCCAGAAGAAGACGATTTTCGGCGATAAGTTGAAGCATGTAATCGAGCCGCGGGCTACCTATCGCTATGTTACCGGCATTGGCACGGACTATGCGCGGTTCATCCGCTTTGACGAAACCGATATCAAAAGCAATACGAATGAACTGTTGCTCGGGCTGACCAACCGGATCTATGCCAAGCGCGGCGATTCCATCCAGGAAATCTTCACCTGGGAGGTTTTCCAGAAACGCTACTTCGACCCCACATTTGGCGGCGCCATCGTTGCCGGTGAGCGTAACCTGTTTGCGGCGACCGCGGACCTGACGGCCTACGCGTTCCTGGTCGGGCCGCGCAGCACGTCGCCGGTAGTGAGCATTCTGCGGATGAGTCCGCTGCGCGGTCTCAACGTGCAGTGGCAGGCCGACTACGATCACCGCCAGCACGGGGTCATCGACAGCTCGATCAGCGTGGAGTACCGCTATTCGAAATTCTTCGTCTCCGCGGGACAGAACCAGGTGCACACCAACCCGATTCTGACCGCGGTCGCCAACCAGTTCCACTTCCGCGGAGGATTCGGCGACTACAATCACCGGGGCTTCAGCGCGGGTTTCGAGGCCATCTACGACTATACCCAGGGCGTGCTGCAGTACACCACGTCGCAGGTCACCTACAACACGGATTGCTGCGGTTTCAGCGTCCAGCTTCACACGTTCAACGTTGGCGCGCGCGTGGAGACGATTCCACGCTTTGCGTTCACGATTGCGAATATCGCTACCCCGTTCGGGAACCTGAAGAAGTCGGACCGGCTGTTTTAGCTACACTAGCTGGATAGTGTCCACTCAGGTCCGACAAGCTCTTCCCTCCACCGCTGCCGCAGCCGGGCGAACTGCGCTGGGTGTGCTGACGGCCATTAGTGTGTGCCACTTCCTGAACGACACGCTGCAATCGGTCATCCCGGCGGTCTACCCGATCCTGAAGGACGCCTATCGCCTGGACTTCTCGCACATCGGGCTGATCACGCTCACAGTGAATTTCACGGCATCGCTGCTGCAGCCGCTGGTCGGTTTTGCGACGGACGCGCGGCCCACGCCGTACTCGCTGCCGGTGGGGATGACGCTCAGCCTGGGGGGCACTCTGCTGTTGGCGGCGGCGCCGAGCTTTGCCGCGATCCTGGTCGCGGTGGCGCTGGTCGGCATGGGTTCGGCGGTCTTTCACCCGGAATCGTCCAGGGTGGCGCGGCTGGCTTCCGGCGGGAGGCACGGGTTCGCGCAGTCGCTGTTCGCGGTGGGCGGGAACGCCGGGTCGGCGGTGGGGCCGCTGCTGGCGGCCTTTATCGTGCTGCCGAACGGACAGCGGAGCATCGCATGGTTCGCGTTGGTGGCACTGGCCGCGATCCTGATCCTGACGCGCGTGAGCGCCTGGTACAGCTTCCACCACGGTCCGACGTCCGCGGCGCACACCTCCGCCGGCCGGCCGGTTTCTCCGGTAAGCCGCGGGACGCTGCGCCGCTCGCTCGCGATCCTGAGTGCGCTGCTGTTTTCGAAATACGTCTACATCTCGAGCATCGTCACTTACTACACCTTTTATCTGATTCATCGGTTCGGCGTCGCGGTCTACTCGGCGCAGGTACACCTGTTCGTTTTCCTGGTAGCGATTGCGGTGGGGACCTTCGCGGGCGGCCCGATCGGGGACCGGATCGGGCGTAAATACGTGATCTGGGCTTCGATTCTGGGGGTGCTGCCGTTCACACTGGCGCTGCCGTATGTCAACCTCTTCTGGACTGGAGTGCTGACCGTGGTGATCGGCCTGATCCTGGCATCGGCGTTTTCGGCGATCCTGGTTTACGCGCAGGAGCTGGTGCCGGGGCGCGTGGGTGCGATCTCGGGCATCTTCTTCGGGCTGGCGTTCGGCATCGGAGGAATTGCGGCGGCGGGGCTGGGGCAGCTCGCCGACGCGCGGGGAATCGATTTCGTTTACCACGTCTGCGCGTTCCTGCCCGCGCTGGGAATCCTGACGGCGTTCCTGCCCAATATCGAGCCGCCGCGCCACGGGCGCGCATAGGCCTGCAGTGGGCTCGAACTCCCAGGCGGAGACGCTCTTCTATGACGGCCACTGCGCATTGTGCCATCGCGCGGTAAAGTTCCTGTTGCGGCACGACCGGGGCGGGACCGCGTTCCGCTTCGCGCCGCTTCAGGGGCGGACGTTTAAAGAAGCGCTCTCGCCGGAACAGCGCGCGGGGCTGCCGGACAGCATGGTGTTGCGTACCGTGGATGGCAAGCTGCTGGTGCGCTCCGACGCGTGGTTACACATTCTGGCGCAGCTAGGCGGGGGATGGAGAATCCTCGGCCGTGTGCTCAGGGTGATACCTCGCTCGCTGCGCGATTGGAGCTACGATTTCGTGGCGGCCATCCGGTTCCGGGTATTCGGCCGTCGCGAAGAGCTTTGCCCGGTGGTGCCGGCGGAACTGCGGGAACGGTTCGATCCCTGAGGTGAGCGATCAGTTTTTTCGAGGCAGCGTCACGGTGACGGTATTGCCGCGATCATCGGTGGTGATGCTTCCCGGAGTGGGCGCAACCGGTTTGACCACCGGCTTGACCGGGGCAGGCGCGGCGGGCGAGCCCGCGTTGGCCGCGAATTTGGCCTTTTGCGCCTCGATGCCTTTCTTCAGATCTTCCTCGGAGATGAACAGCGAGAGCTTGATATTCTCCTGGTCGGATTGAATGTCGATCTTGGTGCCGTTGCCCGGCTTGGCCTGCGCGCTGAGCATCATCTCGATCAGCTTCATGGACTGCATCAGCTTCTCGGCATCCTTGGGTGAGCGGACGTGCATCTGGGCGGCGACTTCCAGCCCGCTGCGAAGGGACGCGCCGAATTCGAAGCGGTCGATGGCTTCCAGCTCGGGCGACGGCGCCTGGGACGAATGGATGCCCTTGGGCACTTCGCCGACGCCCCACAACTCGTAGCGGGATTCGAGCGCGCGGACGCGCTCGGCGAGCACCGGCGCGATCGCGGAGTCTTTGCCGCGCCGGTCGATGGCGGCATGGACCATTTTCAGGTCGCCGCCGATGATCGTCGCGGCGTCGAGCAGGGCGAAGGTTCCGCTGGCGGACTTGGCGTCCTCGAGCACCGGCACTCCATGGTAGGGCTTCGAATTCGCCGGCATCAGGGTTGGGCTGAAACGGCCGCGGACGACGAGCAGGGCCGGCGGATTGTCGCCTTCGCCGCTGGTGGCGATGATCACGTCGTCGATATCTTTGAGGAGGTTCAGTCCGGCTAGCGGTCCGCCGCTGGCGAGATGCGATGCGGCGGTTTTGGCGTCCGCCAGGCTGCTGGCCAGCAGGGGCGAGTTGATGAGGCCGCGGACCGACAGTCCGATCAGCACCTTGCTTTCGGGCGGTAGAAAATCGGGGAGCTCGGCGTGCGCGAGCCGGCCGGCGCAGAGGGCGGCCACGAGCAGAAGTCGCATACTCTCAGCTTGCGGGCGGCGGGACGCGGAATGCCAGATTTGCCTCGGTTAATGGGAGGCTAAGTACTATCGTCGATGCCGTGAGTAACGCGCGACAATGGGGAAGTCCAATGGGCCAGGATCCACGCGCGGTCTACGCGAAACTGCTCGAAGAACGGCGCGCCGAAATCGCCAGGCGCGAAGAGCTCCACCGGCGGATGGGCTACGCGCAACTCGCGACGATCGCGGCCGCGGGCGTGCTGGTCTGGATCGCGCTTACCGGCGGCGGGTCTACCATCCTGTGGGTACTTGCGCCGATAGCCGTCTTCGTGGCCCTGGTGGTGGCGCACGAGAAGCTGCTGCGAGCCCTGGAGCGGAAGAAGCGGGCGGCGCGCTATTACGAGAAGAGTCTCGGACGGTTGGACGGGAGTTGGCCCGGCACCGGCGAGACCGGGGAGCGGCATCTCGATCCGGCGCACCCCTACGCGGCCGATCTGGACCTGTTCGGCAAGGGCAGCGTTTTCGAACTGCTATCGACCGCGCGCACACGCATCGGCGAAGACACACTGGCGGAGTGGCTGCTGCACCCGGGTTCGGCCCAGGTGGTGCGCGAAAGGCAGCAGGCGCTGGAAGAACTGCGAGCCCGTGTGGACCTGCGCGAGGAACTGGCCGTGCTGGCGGAGGAAGCGCACAGCGGCGTGAATCCCGCGCTGCTGGCGGACTGGGGTGAAGCTCCGGCGGAGCTGAAGCGGGCGGGCCTGCGGCTGCGGGTGGCGTTGTTCACGGTGTTGGGGTTCGCCGGATTCGCGGCCTTGTGGGTGCATCTTTTGTGGCTCGCGGGACTGGTGCGCCTGAGCGATCCGGCCGACGCGCTGGTACGCGACCTCTTCCTCGCGGCCCTCGCCCTGAACGGCTGGTTTCT
>DATJYW010000036.1:0-2352 GCA_035499435.1 Candidatus Acidiferrales bacterium
CGTCAGGAGCAACAACAGGCTGACTCCGCCGGCGCCGACCGCGTCCCCCATGCGGTCGATTCCAACGTCGAGAACCGATTTCGCCGCCCGCTTGTCGTCTGGCGCGACCGCCGTAAACAAAAGTTCATAAGCCGAGCGGAAGAATGAGCCACGCACCACATTCTCGGCAGCGCGGGCGCCGCAAAGAAACATGAATCCGGGAAAGAAGACCGCTGCGAAACTTCCCATCATAGTTGTGCAGGGTAAGGAGGACGCGGCTGCAGACAGCCCGGAATGTTGGATGACTGGGCGTACCACGAAACTGAGGACCAGGGTGAGTAGATTGGTCGCTGTGTAGTACAGTCCAAAAAACCGCAGCAGCGGCGCGCCCTGGCCGATCGAGTGCGCGGCCTGGACCTTAAACACGTAATCCAGCAGCGATGCGCCGGTCGACGAAACCAACACCACACCCGCCAGTGTGAGCAATATCGGATAGCGGTGAACGGCGTCCAGTAGAGTCGTTACACGGGGGTCTTTAGAGGTGCTCCGGGGAGAGCCAGTTGAAGGGAACGCGCGCCATAACAGAACGGCGCCAAGTATGTGCAGAATCGCCAATACAAAGAGAACCGCCGGGAGGGATATCCACGTAGCAATGCGTTCCGCCAACACTCCCCCGCATAACCCTCCCAGATTACCCATGCCGCTAATGCGCCCGAAGTTGGTCTTGGCCGAGCGCGGATCGAACGATTCGTTCATCACCGACCAGAATCCAGACAGCAGGATAGCTCCCAAGGCCACAACGTGGACGTAGATCGTGCAGGCTACAACAGAAGGGGCGTAACGCAGCAGCAGCCACTCCCCGCCGTGCAGAACACCACTGGCTGCAAAAGACGTCGCGGTGGTCTTGAAGGGGCCGAAGCGGACCAGCGTCCGGCTGTGGAGAAAGCTAATTACTACTCCTGCGATAGCGGCCGCCGCCACCATCATCGGCAAGGCCGAGGTTTTGAATTGCGTAAGGAAGATCGCGTCCCGGGCCGCTTTGCCCGCGACCTGCTGCGCCGTGATCAGCCCGCAGATGGCCATCGCTACGTGAACCTGCGCTCGATCCTGCGCCTGATCCGCCGAATTCATTCTGCCGCCTCGCGCGAGTGCCGCGGCCGATGCAGGGTCCACCAACGCGTCGCTTCGTTCTGGCTCCATTCCGGAATATCGGCACACGATTGCAGAAGGGCGTCCAGTTCCGCTGCTGTCTGGGGACGGTCCTCGGGTTTCTTTTCAAGACACTGCATCACAACCCTCTCGAGAGACGCCGGAATCGGCAACTCAGCGCGCTTCGAGGGCAACTCCGGCACCTCCTCGATCTGCGCAATTCCCATAGAAAGCGGGCTCGAAGAATCAAAGACCAGGGTGCCGGTCAAAAGGTAATAAGCCACGCAACCGAGTGCGTAGATATCGGCGCGGGCATCGACCTCCGCGTCCCCCCGCACCTGTTCGGGCGACATGAAGGCCGGAGTCCCGATGGTCTCCGCCTGCACAGTCAAACGCGATTCTCCAGAGTTGAGTATGGCCTTCACTAGTCCGAAGTCGAGCACCTTTATAAAATCCGTTCTTTTGCCCAGGCGGCAAACGAAAAGATTGCCGGGTTTCACATCGCGGTGAACCATGCCGGCGTCGTGGGCTTCATCTAGCGACTCGCAGGCCTGGCGGAGGATCGAGACCACCCGTGAGGCCGGCTGGGGGCCGTACTGGGTAATCAGCGTCTCTGCGTCCAATCCATCGAGCAGTTCCATTACGTAATAGAAGGATCCGTCTTCGGACAGACCGAAATCGTAAAGCGCCGCCGTGTGCGGCGAGCGCAATGAGGCCATGGCCTGAGCTTCCAATTCGAAGCGCCGCTGGATTTGGTGCTTCTCCCTCTCCTCTGCGGCGGTCAAAAGCGCCGGGCGAATGAGTTTCACTGCCGCTTCGCGCCTCAGGAGTTTGTGGGTAGCGCGCCAAATTTCGCCCATTCCGCCGCGGCCCAGCAGAGCTTCCAGATGATAGCTGCCCAAGTCTTGCGTCCGGCCCAAATCCTGCTGCATCTCATGGATCCACGTGCTGATGAACGGCGTCCACGCAGCAATAAAGAGGGCCACTAGTGAGTAAGCCGCCAACCGGTTCCACGGCAGCGGCGGATAACCCAGAATTCGCGCGGCCAGCAGATGCGCGCAGGGAACCATCGCCGCGGAAAGCCCCGCTGCGGTGATGCTTTTCCACGGCCGGTTGGGAATCACGATGAGACAAATCGCGATCCAGCCCCCCACCGCCGTGGATCCGCGCACCGGGGCATTCGACCAGTTGATGGAATTCTCCATGAGCCCGAGAGCGAGGGCG
>DATJYW010000037.1:0-33191 GCA_035499435.1 Candidatus Acidiferrales bacterium
CCAGACCGCCTCGCTGCGCCCCGATTCTCCCAGCGTGAAAACATCCTCGTGATGCACCGCCATCCCGCTAAGCGATTTCAAGTTGGCGCGGTAATCGCGGTAGTCCGGATAGGAGATCTGGTTGGCCCCGTTGGGTGCACCTTGCGTGACTGCCTGCATCACCGCGAGCCGTCCGCCGTCGGTTGCGCCCGGGAACGGCCGCAGCAGCAGCTCGTCGATCCAACTGAAGACCGCGGTATTGGCCGCGATCCCGAGCGCCAGCGTTATCAGCGCGATGGCTGTAAATCCCGGGCTGCTCAGAAACAACCGGCACCCGAATTGGAGGTCCCGCCAAATGGTCCGCATTTCAGAGTCTTATCTCTGCAATTCGGCCTCCATTGCTTCTCAGCGTTTTCTCAGCGTCTCCGCGTCTTCGCGTTGAATGAAGGCTGTCCCACAAGTGGGATTTTCGGGACCGAAATCGGGCGGCGTCGTCTACAGCGCGAACTCCGCCCGTACCACTTCGTCGTCCAGCGAGTGTTTCAGCGAAAAGCCGAGCTTCTCGCAGATCCGCATGATGTCGCGGTTGTCCGGCAGGATATCCGCTGTCAACTTGGTCAGCTTTTCGTCGCCGCCCACGATCAGCAGGCGCGCCAAGAGCTCCTTGCCCAGCCCGCGGCCCTGCCATTTGTCGCTCACCACCGCGGCGACCTCCGCTTCTTTTGTGCCGTGGATCTTCATCATCCGTCCGACGCCGAGAATCTCGCTCTCGCCGGTCTCCGGATGCCGCCGCTCGGCCACCAGCGCCATCTCGCGGTCGTAATCGATGAAGCAGATGCGAGTCAGCCGGTCGTGCTGCGTCCGTTGCTCCAGGTTCATCAGGTGAAAATAGCGCAGGTACACCGTCCGCTCGCTCAGCGTCTGATGGAAACCCACCATCGCGGGTTCGTCCTCGGGACGAATCGGGCGGATCATGACCTCGGTCCCGTCCTTCATCGTCCACTTGCTCATGTACCGGGTCGGATACGGCCGGATGGCGCTGCGCGGAACCTGGTCCAGAGTAACTTCCGCCCCGTGCACCACCACGCGCGCATCCAGTGCCACCAGCCCGTCCGGCGAGGCCAGCAGCGGATTGATATCGATTTCCTTGATCCACCGCTGCTCGGCCACCAGCGCGCTGAACCGCACCATCAGGGTTTGGAGCGCGACCAGGTCCACCGCCTTGCGGCCGCGCACTCCCTTCAGCGCTTTGTAGATCTTGGTCTGCTCCATCATCCGCCGCGCCAGGGTGGAATTCAGAGGCGGCAGTCCAAGCGACCGGTCTTTGAACACTTCCACGAGTTGTCCGCCCGTGCCGAAGAGCAGAACCGGCCCGAACTGCGGGTCCAGGCTGCTCCCGATGATCAGCTCGTATGCGTCCTTCAATTTGATCATCGGCTGCACGGTGACACCTTGAAAATGCTGCGCCCCGGCCTTCTCGGTCACGCTGTTCCGGATCGCCGCGAACGCCGTCTCCACCGCCTTCGCGTCGTTCAGGTTTAACTGCACCCCGCCCACATCGGTCTTGTGCGTGATCGTCTCGGAGAACAACTTCAGCACCACCGGGTAGCCGATCTGCTCGGCCGCCTCGGCGGCGTCTTCCGCGGTGGGCGCGATAATCGTCTTCGCCACCGGGATGCCGTATGCGGCCAGTACCTGCTTGCTCTCGAACTCGGTCAGGATCTCGCGCCTCTCCTCCCGCGCCTTGGCGATCAGGCTCTCCACCAGCTTGCGGTCAGGTGTCCAGTCCAGCGAATCCTGCGGCATGTCCGGCGTCTCGTACAGCCCGCGCAGGTTATAGCTGTACTTCCACATATAATTGAAAGCCCGCGCCGCCGTGTCGGGATAAGGGAACGTCGGAATGTTGGCCCGGTTCAGAATCTCCTCGCCCGCCGCCACATCCACGCCTCCCATCCAACTCGCCAGCAGCGGCTTGCCTTCCTGTTTCGCCAGCGGCTTGAGCTGTTCCGCGATCCGCGTCGGATCCGTCATGGCCTGCGGCGTCAAAATCACCAGCATGCCGTCCGAGTTCGGATCCTTCGCCGCGATCTCCAGCGCCTTGGCATACCGTTCGGGCGAAGCGTCGCCGATGATGTCCACCGGGTTGTTGTGGCTCCACGTCGCCGGCAGCACCTCGTTGTACGCCTGCATCGCTTCCGGCGAGAGATCGCTCAACTCGCCGCCGCCCATGATCAGCGCGTCCGTCGCCAGCACACCCGGTCCGCCGGCATTGGTCACGATCGTCAGCCGCGGCCCCTTGGGGCTTGGCTGCTTGGCCAGCACTTCCGCCATGTAGAACAGGTCCGCGATGTTGTTCACCCGCAGCACGCCGCTGCGCCGGAACGCCGCTTCCAGCACCTCGTCGCTGCCGGTCAGCGAACCCGTGTGCGAGGCCGCCGCCTTCGCCGCCGCCGCCGTACGTCCCGGCTTGATCACGATGATCGGCTTGGTGAGCGCCACCTCGCGTGCCGCCGAAAGGAACGACCGCGCATTGCCGATGGTCTCCATGTAGATCACGATCGACCGTGTTTTCGGATCGTCGCCCAGGTGGTAGATCAGGTCGCCCCATCCCACGTCCACCATCGAGCCCACGCTGATGAACGCGCTGAAGCCCACCATTTCCTTCAGGCTCCAGTCCAGCACCGCCGTGCAGAGCGCGCCGCTCTGGCTGATGAATCCCACCGACCCCGGTCGAGCTACCGTCGTGGCGAATGTGGCGTTCATTCCTGTCATGGGACTCATGACGCCAAGGCAATTCGGCCCGATTACCCGAATATTGGCCGCTTGTGCCTCTTCCAGGAGCTTCTTTTCCAAGGCCGCGCCTTCCGGACCGATCTCCTTGAAGCCGGCCGAGATCACGATCGCGCCCTGAACTCCGTTCTCGCCGCACTCCTTGATGATTCCCGGGATCGAGGGTGGGGGAGTCACTACTACCGCCAAATCCACCGCTTCCGGGATGTCCGACACCGATGGATACGCCTTCACGCCCAGTACGCTGGCACGCTTCGGATTCACCGGGTACACGGTGCCGCCGAACGGGCTGGTCACGAGGTTCCACAGCAGGGTCCTGCCGACCGTTCCCGGATTTTCCGTCGCGCCGATGATAGCCACCGACTTCGGCGCAAAAAACACGTCCAGCGGACGCTGCCGCTTGCGCTGGACTTTCTTCTTCCCCGGCTTACTGGTTGCGAGCATTTTCCGTCTCCGTATCTGGATTGGTGCCGAACGCCGCCTGGTTCAATGCGTCGATGACATCCTGCACCTTGAGTCCGTTCTTGCGCGCCACCGTTTCGATATCGCAGTCATCGCAGACCGCGCGATAGTGCAAACCTTCAAATACGGGGATGGTTTCAGGATGACGTTGTTTCACATCACGGATGATCATCTCGCGGCGGATCAACTGATCGAATCGAAACATAAGGGCGGCGCTCTTCCGAACCAATGAAATACTGCACCCTTTCTACCAAAGGGTTCCCTAATAATATCAGTAACTTCCAAGGGTTAACGCGCCCCGGCTGCGTCATATCACCCATGTAGGACAGGCTTCAGCCTGTCCAGGGCGGGCTCAAGCCCCCGGCGCCCGGTATCCTACCGTCTTGGCGAGAGCCGCATCCACCTCGCCAACGCTCAATAGCACTGTAGTTTTTGTCCGCACCATCCCGCTCGCCCCAACGGCAAGCCCGATCGCCGCCGCCGTTGTGTTATCCGGAAAGTCGCAGATCAAATACACATCATTCTCCCCGAACGCATAATAGAGGCACTCCAGTTTGCCCCCCAGCCCGCCAATCGTCGCTTCCACCGCCGCCTTGCGCCCCGACGCCTTGTCCTTGGCCAGCCCGCGCAGGCCCTCCGCCGTATAACTGCCTTCAATCAGATACTTAGCCATTTGTGTTCCTCCAGGCGATTCATTATATTCGAAAAATCACTTTTTCATCTCCCTTATTTCCAAAAAGATACGCGCCTTGGGCCGGTTGTTGGGCCTGCCCGCATGCTACACCTGAAAGCGGAGACCGGTCATCGATGCCTTCCCAGATCCCCCTGCGCCGCCTCGTGATCCGTCCCGGCGCCATCGGCGATCTCATCGTCTCCCTTCCCGCCCTTGAATCCCTCCAGACCGCGTACTTCGAGGTCTGGACCACCCGCCGCAACGTCCCCCTGGTTCGTTTTGCCAATCGGGTACGCACCATCGACGGCACGGGCCTCGACCTGATTGGAATCACCCAACCCGCCCTCCCCGCCTTCCGGGAGTTCGACGAAATTGTCTCGTGGTACGGAACGAACCGCCCGGATTTCCGCGATGCCGTTTCGGGACTCCCCTTCCGCTTCTTCCCACCCCTCCCTCCCGAGGGCGCCTCCATGCATGCCACCGACTTCTACCTCGACCAGGTGCGCGCTCTCACCCACATCCAAACCGATGGTGTCCCCCGAATCGCCTGCCCCGGCCCTCGCGAGAACTTCGCCGTCATCCACCCCTTTTCCGGCAGCGTGCGAAAAAACTGGCCCTTCGCCAAATTCCGCGACCTGGCCGCCCGCCTCGAACGCGTCATGCCCGTCCGCTGGTGTGCCGGGGACGAGGACTCTCCTCTTCCCGAAGCCCACCGCTTCGCCGATCTCTACGAGCTCGCCTGCTGGCTCGCCAGAGCCCGCCTCTACATCGGCAACGACTCTGGGATTACCCACCTCGCGGCGGCCGTCGGAACGCCCGTACTCGCCATCTTCCGCGACTCTGATCCCGCCATTTGGGCCCCGCGCGGCCCGCACGTCCGCGTCGTGAAAGCTAATATGGAGACAGTAAAGGGGTAAGCCACTTTGCGAATCACTTCCGTCGCCTTCATTCTTGTTTTCGCGGCCGCCGCCGCCGACACTTCCTCTCTCGTGGACCGCGTCGGTTCCACCGGGTTCGTTCAGCTTGAAGCCGAAAGCTTCCGTTCGCTCGCTTCCCGCGAGCAGACCCTCGCCTATTGGCTCACCCAGGCTGCCATCGCCATCGACCCCATCAACTACGACCAGAACTCCATCTGGGGCCTGCGCCAGAAGCGCCTCCTCGAAGAAATCCTCCTCAACCCCAAAGGCATCGATCCCCAGGTTCTCCGTAAGATCACCGATTTCACCAAGCTATTCTGGGCCAATCGCGGCAACCACAACGAAATGACCGCCCAGAAATTCCTACCTGAATTCACCTTCGAAGAACTCAAAGCCGCCGCGGCCCAGGCCGCACGCAACGGCGCGTTCCGCGACAAAGGTGCCTACGGCGGCAGCATCGCCTCGCTCGACGAGCTCCGCCCCTCGCTCTTCGACCCCAACTTCGAGCCCACTATCACCGCCAAGAGCCCCGAAGGGGGCCGCGACATCCTGCAATCCAGCGCCAACAACTTCTACCACCGCGTCAGCCTCGCCGACCTAAAGGGCTTCACCGAGCACTATCCGCTCAATTCGCGCCTCGTGAAAAGCGACTCCGGCAAACTCGTCGAAGAGGTCTACCGCGCAGGTACTCCCGACGGCAAAGTCCCATCCGGCCTTTACGCGCCCTTCCTCAAAAAGGCCAACCAGTACCTCGAAAAGGCCCGCGCCGTCGCCGAGCCCGCCCAGGCACAGGCCATCGCCGCGCTCATCCGCTTCTATCAGACCGGCGAGTTTACGGACTGGCTCGAATTCGACCGTGCCTGGGTCGCCACCAACCCGCGCGTCGATTTCGTCAACGGCTTCATCGAGGTCTACCGCGATGCCCGCGCCGCCAAGGGTACTTCACAGGCATTCGTCAGCATCACCGACGAAAAGCTCAACCAGCTCATGCTTAAGCTCGCCGCCAACGCGCAGTATTTCGAGGACCGGGCTCCGTGGGCCCAGCAATACAAGAAACAGGGCGTCAAGCCGCCCATGGCCAAGGCCTGCGAGACCCTGATCGAGACCGGCGACTTCCACATCAGCACCATCGGCGATAATCTGCCCAACGAAAACGAAATCCGCGAAAAGTACGGCAGCAAGAGCTTCCTCTTCACCGGCAGCTCCCGGACGCTGCGCCAGGGCACCGGCTTCGGACCGCTCGAAGAATTCGCCGCCTCCCCCGAAGAGATCGCCGTCACCAAAAAATACGGCGAAGAAGCCTCCGACCTCATGACCGCTCTCCACGAAATCATCGGCCACGGCTCCGGCAAGCTCAATCCCAAGCTGCAGGGCGGCGCCGAAGCTCATCTCAAGGAGTACTTCTCCACCCTCGAAGAAGCCCGCGCGGATCTCATGGCGCTCTGGAACATCTCCGACAAGAAGCTCCAGGAGCTCGGCATCGTCTCCAGTCCCGATGTCATGAAGGCCATGTATTACGCCGCTGTGCGCACCGTCCTCACGCAGTTGCAGCGCATCCCGCAGGGCGACACCATCGAGGAAGACCACCAACGCAACCGCCAGCTCATCGTCAACTACATCATGGATAAGACCGGCGCGATTCAGAAAATCGACCGTAACGGCAAGACCTACTTCCAACTGAAAGACTTCGCCCGGATGAAGGAGGGCGTCGGCATGCTGCTCAGCGAGCTCATGCGCATCAAGGCCGAAGGCGATTACGCGGCGATCAAGGCCCTGGTCGATAAGTACGGTGTTCACTTCGACCCCAGGCTGCGCGACCAGGTCGTGGCCCGCTACGCGAAACTCAACGTCCCCACCTACTGGGCCGGCCTCAATGCCGACCTGAGTCTCAGCGGGGCTGCCGTCGGCATTTCGTACCCCCGCGACTATGTCAAGCAGCAGCTTGGCTACGCCGCTATGTACGGCGTCGTGCCCGCGGGAGGAGTAAAATAACCCGATGGCTGCCCGGCTCCATCCCGAGCCCTGGCCTCAGGTGGTAGACCTGCGGCGGCTGCAATCGCGCGACCTCGATCCGCTGCTCGAAGAAGAATGCGCAGCCTGGCTCGACGAGCTCGAATGGGACTTCTCCAAGTCAGCCGACCTGGTCCGCCGCTTCGTCGATATGCGCGCCCTGAGCGGCAGTGCCCTCGTAGAGCAGGGCAGCGTCACCGGCTATATGTATTACGTCCTGGAAGACGACAAGGGTCTCATCGGCGACCTATATGTCCGGCGCCGTTCGCGCACCCCGGAGATGGAGGACATCCTGATGGAGTCTGCGCTGCAGCCGATGGTCGCGGTTCCCGGCGTCACCCGCATCGAAGCGCAGCTCATGATGCTGCCCCACGATGCCGCGCACCAGGTCCCGCGCTCGGAATACGCCAGCTTCTATACACGCAACTTCATGCGCATCGATCTGACGCACGCCGCTCTGGGCCGCGGACGCGTCCGCCGGCCGGTGTACTTCGAGCCATGGAACGACCACGACAATAACGCCGCCGCGCAATTGATCGCCGAAGCCTACACCGGCCACACCGATAGCCGCATCAACGACCAGTACCGCAGCGTTGTGGGAGCGCGCAAATTTCTTTACAACATCGTGCAGTACCCCGGGTGCGGCAGCTTCTATCGCCCCGCGTCCTACGCCGCCTTCGAGCCCCTCTATGGCCGCATGTGCGGCGTGTCCCTGGCCAGCCTGGTCGCCGATGGCGTCGGCCACATCACACAAATCTGCGTCAGCCCCGCTGTGCGCGGAACCGGCATCGGCCACGAACTGCTGCGCCTGTCGCTTACCAGCCTCCGCGATATCGGGTGCCGCTCCGCCACTCTCACCGTGACCTCATCCAACGAGGACGCCGTCACACTCTATGAGCGCGTCGGCTTCGAAACCATCCGCAGGTTTTCAGCCTTCGTGTGGGAAGGATTCTGATCGCGGGCGCCTCTCATGAAACTCCCGGAGCTGCTACCTCCCGCCGACCTGCTCAAGCAAATCGAAGGGGTCGAGAGCGGACTGCGCCGGCGCAAGTCCCTCGGCAACCTGGGAGCCGCTGGAGCCCTGGTCGTAGCCGCGTTGCAGGTTACGGTCACCCTGGCCAACTCCAAGTGGTGGCAGGACCTCAGCCAATTCAAATTTTCCCAGCTTGCGCGCGACTGGCCGTACCTCCTCGGTTTCGCCGCGTTCGCGTTTTTTGCCCTCCTGTATACCTGGTCCCGCTTCTGGTTGAAGGGGTCCCGGGAAGCCTTTCGCTACACCTGTTCCATCGCCGAGTTTGAACCCGTTCGCTACAAGGCGGGCGAAGACCCGCCCTGGCTCACGCCCGCTCTGCGTGAGAGGCTCTCCTGCCTTAGCCACGACCTGGCGGAGCGTTTCAGCCAACGCGTCGGCCGCATCCGATTCCGCGATAAACCCGCGGAAACCAAGCCCGGGGAGGGCGTTCCCAACCAGTCCCACATTCACATCCGCGGCATGTACGTGCTCCGGCAGGACAGGGACCATCACTGGGCTCTCGAGATCATGCCGCGCGTTCGTATCGGCCCGTCGGAAGCCTCCGAAGCGCTCGCCCATCCGGTCGCCTACCGCCTCGAGCAGACATCGATCGACCGCGACCACTACGAGCGGATTCAGGAGCGGCTCTACTTCAGCGTCGCCACCGAGCTCTATCGCCAGATTCGGGAGGACGTGGCGGGCAAGATCGATCTGCTGCCCACCAGCCATTTCCGCGCCCTGGCGTACTTCTACGAAGCCGAGGACTACTCCCGCTCGAACACGCTCGATGCCTACAAGGAGGCCAGCAAGCTCTACGGCAAGGCAATCGAGCTTTTCGATCCGCGCCTCAAGCCGCTGCCCGAAACCCGCCTTCTCAAGTTCTTCGAAAAGACGCGGCGCGAAGTCTTCAGCGCCCGCGCGCGCATGGCCGGCTCCAGCTCGCTTCTGCGGCCGCGCGCCGCCCGCACCCAGCTCATGTGTGCCCGAGCCGAGATCGGCTATGCCAACATGCTCCTCTACCGCCGCATTCTGGCGGGTCTATCCGGGGAGCGGCTCAACCCGATCTTCGAGGCCCGGCCGATCGTGCTCGACGCCGTCCGCAGACTGGAAAGCCTGCATCCCGACGTGCCCGGCCGCCGCGAGAGCCTCTTCGATGCCTATGTAACCGTGTCGCTCGCCCAAGGCAGCCTGGGCGATGTGCAGGGGCCCGCCGAGTGGCTCGAAAAGGCCCACCAGCTCGATCCCTGCCGTAGCGACGAGGACCCGAGGTACCTCTTCGTCTCCGGCAGAAACCAGTCGCATCTGAACTCGCGGATGAACCTCCTGCGCCGCGCCACTGAACTGGAGCCCCGCTTCGAGGTAGCGCAGTGGTCCCTGGCGATCACGCGGGAGACCATGTGGCGCACCCGCCCTACGCTGGAATCCAACGTGGCCGAAATCGTTCTCCGCGATTACGAGGACGTGCTCAAGATCAATCCCGGCAACGTCAGCGCCTGGGCCAATCGCGGGTACATCCGCTGGCTGTTGTGCGATCCCAAGGCCAAGGAAGAATTCGAAAACGGCCTGGAGTACAAAGCCATGCGGCCCCAGACCTTCATCTCCGAGCTCGACTACGGATTGGCCCGGATCGCCGCCGAGCAGGGAGATATGCTCGCGGCCTACAGGCACTACGTCGATGCGGTCTCCGCGCTGCTGGCCGAAGGTGTCTTCCACGGGGCCGAGGACAGCACTTACTACTTCAACCAGATCGGAAGGGAAATGCTGGACCGCATCGGCCGCTATCGGCAGAGCGTCAGAACCGCGATCTGCGCCGGCAGCGACACCGCCCCTACCCGCGTCAAAAAGTCGGTGTATGCGTACGCACTCAACGACTACGGCGAAGCCTGTTACACCTACTTTCTGCGGCGCGGCGATGTCAGGTGGCTCACCCGCGCACGCGCGCTGTTCCGGCTGGCCGCCCGCCTCAACCCTCAGTACGCCATTCCGTCGTTCCAACTCGCGAATGCCGACCGGCTGAAGAGTCAGCTCGAGAACCGCGACCAGGAAAAGGGCCGCCTGTTCAGCGAGGCTCTGAAGAGAATCACCCGGGCGACGGAGCTGGAGCCCGATTGGGCCGACGGCACGCTCAAACAGACGTCGATTTATGTCGCGTGGGCGAGGCATGTCCGCGAACGCGAGCAAGCCGCTCAAGCCCGGATCGCCGGCATCGAGGCGGAAGCCGCCCGGCTGGGCGAAGACGCCGCCAGAAAGTCGGCCGATGCCGCGGAAAAGAAGGAGCAGGCCAGAAGGCAATTTTCCGCGGCGCGGCCCGCCGAAATGCCCCCGGCTGCGACGCCGCCGGTTCCGGCGCTCCCGGCCGGCGCTACCCCGGTGGATATCCGCGCGCAGGATGTGCCCATCGAGGCCCGACCGCCGGAACCGCTCGAACCGCCGGGCGCGGGCGCACTGCCACAGCCGCGCGTCGATCCCGACCTGGAAATCGAGGCGCGGGCGCTCGAAAAACGGGCCGCCGCGCTCACTGCCGGCGCGAAGGCCAAGCAGGGCGAGGCTGACGAACTGCGACAACGCGAAGAGCAGCAAAAGAAGCTGGAAGAGAAACGGTTCAAGGAGTTTGCCAGGGCCGTACAGGATACCGAGCGCCTGCTGCCGCATACCTGGCTTCGCACGCCGTCTCCCGGTACGCCCGGCACGTCTGCCTTCAATTGGCCGGCTTTGACGAACCAGGAGTACGTCAGGGAGTGGAAATGGGAGCGGGAGCTGAACGATCTTCACGCCAAGGCCCTGCGCGCCAGGGCTCTCAGCGAGAGAGCGCTGCGCAACGGCGCCGCCGGAGATCTCCAGAGGCAACTCATCGCCTGCCTCCGCGAGCATTTCTTCCCCGGGGATTTCGATTTGATGGAAGCCGGGCGCGACTCCGCGGCTGTTGCCAAACCGGGCGCGGCGGCGGGCTACACCGCGGAAATGCGCGCCGTCGTCATCAACTGGTTTTCCGAATACCCGGCCGACTACTGGGCGCTGACCTGGGTGGTCGACCCGGCCTTTTCCGAAGGCGGCCGTTACGATGAGCTTGCCAGGGACACGCTCACCAACGCTTTGGAGCAGCAGAATGTCTCCGCTCACACCTGCTTTTGGATCGGTGAAATGTGTGAGCGGAATATGCCGGCCATCGCGTGCCGGGCCTACCAGCAGGTGGTGAGAATCACCCAGGATCACGCACTGCTGGCGCGGGCCGGCGCCCGCCTGGAATCGCTGGCGCGCGCCGACGAAACCCGGAAGCATCTCGACAAGTGGGACGACGCAAGAGAAGCCTATCAGAAGGCCGTCGACGTGGTGGAGCCACCTTCGGCCGCTCCTGCCGCCAAGCCCGACCGCGCGGCCAACCGCGCCCGCCTCGCCGCGGACGACTACCGCATCTCGCTGGGCAGGCTGCACTGGTACCAGAACCGCTTTTCGGAAGCCATCCGTCACTTTGACCAGGTCCGGCGTGATACCCCCTGGATCGACGATCTGGTCGAGGAGATTCTGGGTTCGCCGGACGTCGGCGGCAGCCACCATCAGATCAGATCCTGGCTGGAACGCAAGGCGATGGCCTGCCGGCGAAACGGCGGTGAGCCGGCCAGGAGAGACGTCAACGAAGCCATCCTCCGTTTTGCGGACAGGTCGGTCGAAGAATACGACAAGCAAGCCGGCGCCAAGGCTGCTGCCATGCTACCTGTCCTGACCCCGCTGGCGGTGGAAGCCGAGGCGACCCTGTATCCCGAAGGAGAAGACTGGACCAAGACCCACCCGCTGTTCACGGAATACGTGCCGCAGATGCGCCAGCGCATCCAGGCGGATATGGGCGTCACGATTCCCGGCATCCGGTTTCGGGCTGAAACCACCGAATTACCGGTTGACAGCTACCGGATCCTGCTGCACGAAGTCCCACTGGCTTCAGGCTCGGTGGTCCGGAATTGCCGGTTCTGCTCCGATGAATCCGCGTTGCAGCAGGCGGCCGGACGGACCATTTCAGGAAGGGCCGGTTTCAACCCCAGGACTCCCTGGCGGGACGGAATCTGGCTGTCGGCCGGCGACTGGACCGCCTCCGAAAAGGCCGGCCTGCCGCTCTGGAACGAGTTCCAATATATCCTGGCGCACACCGAATATGTCCTGCGGGCCAATCTCGCTCAGTTCCTCGGGCTTCAGGAAGTCGAAAACTCGCTCGAAACCTGGCACAACCAGACCCGCCGCGATGCATTCCCGCTACACGCGCCGCCTGCCGGCGATGTCTTGCCGGACATCCCGTGCCGTCTGCGCTTCATGCGCCTGCTCCAGGCGCTCGTCACCGAAAACGTGCCGGTCAAGGACTTCGACTCCATTCTCGACGCGGTCCGCTGCACGCCGACCGGACCTGGGGCCGATCTCCTTCCGTGGGTTGAAGCCGTGCGCCTCAAACTGCGCGATCGGCTGCCCGGGAACAACGTGCAATCCGAGTTCTTCTGGCTCTCCCCGCGGTTCGAAGAGCAAATCTTTCAGGGAATCGCCCGGCTTAACGGTTCCGGCGACCCATTGCGTATCAGGACGCTCTTTTCGCTCCTGCCGGAGACCGCGCAGGATCTGCTCAAAGCGGTGCGCGCCATGCTCGGCCAGTCCGAGCGCCACGAGGTCATCGTCACCCGCACCGAAGGGATACGCCCGTTTGTCCGGCGCTTGATCCAGCTCGAATTCCCGTACGTGCAGACGCTGTCCCTTGCCGAATTGCGCCCGAACCTGCGGGACAAAGTGCGTAGGACGATCGATTTATGAGCCCGTCTGTAACGGTTGAGGTGCAATTCGGCCCGGCCTTGGCCGCACTCGTCGACCTCAAACGGCCCCACGCCCGCGATCTGCGCCTATGCATCGAAGCCGCTCTCCAGGGCCTCCTGGAGGATCTGGGTATCCCCGGCCTTCTTCGCGTTGTATTTGGGAAATCGGACGGCGACCCCTTTTCGCTGGTGGTTTGCGGCATCGCCGCCCCCTATCCTTCCGAAATGGCGCAAGCCGTCTGGGACTATCTGTCCGGGGCGCCGTTCGGAGCCAGCGGTTCGGGCTTTTCAATTCAGCAGTGGAGCGAGCGCAGCCTGCCGCCCGAACCGGACGGGTGGCAACGCGCTGTGGAGTTTCTTTCCCGGCTCGCGGTAGAGATCGTGAAGCAGAGACCGGAGCGCCTCTTGCAGATCGGGCAGGTCCCTGCCTGTCTCGAATCGGACAGCGCGGCCCCCGCCGTCAATCCTGAAGAGTTCCTATACATCGCCTGCCAGTTGCTCAAGCTGAAGCTCTCCATTCGTAACCGCGGATTGATCCTGCGCCACATCCGCGAAGGCGCGGCCGCGGAGCTCGGCCGCGACCTGGTCGTCGAGCAACTGGTGAATGAGCTGCGCCCCGGCCGAATCACCATCGCAATGCATCCTGACGGTCTGCGCCGCCTGTTGAGCCTGGAGCTTCAAGACGGAGAGAGCCGCGCGGCGATCGGCGCGGGCTTCGAGTCGTTCCTCGACATGTTCGGTCTGATGAGCGAGGGTCTCTTCTACGAATTGGGCATGCGGGTTCCGCCCGTGGAATTTCGCGCCGAACAGGCGCTGAGCGAAGATGGCTTCGCGGTTCGGCTGAATCACGTCTCCGGCATTCCGAGACAGGGCCTCGGCGCAGGCCGAATGCTCGTCAACGATACTCCCGACCGCTTGAGACTGGTTCAGATTGCGGGCGCGCCCGCGCGCAATCCGGCCAACGGAAATGCCTGCGCCATCGTCGTCGAAGCGGACGGACCCGCGGCCGAAAAGCTCGGTCTCACCACCTGGACCCCGCTGGGCTACATCGTGCTCTCGCTGGCGGCCGAAATCCGGCGCGGCGCCGCCCGCCTTCTCTGTAGCGGCATGGCCGAAGCCGAGCTGGCCCGCTTGCGCAAAGCCTTCCCCGCGCTGGTGTGGGCCGCGATGGACGTGATTTCTCCCGCGGCTCTCACCAGGATTCTGCGCGGCCTGCTCTGGGAAGAGGTCTCCATACGCGATCTGCGGACCATTCTTTCCCGTGTGGCGGCTTACGATACGGTCGCCGCCGACACCTCCCACCGCATCGTCTTCGACGACCGTCTGGCCATCGATACCCGCCTGCAATCCGGATCGCTTCGCGAACCCGATCTTTACGTCGAGTTCGTCCGGCAGGGGATGAAGAACTACCTGGGCCACAAGCACACGCGGGGCACGGGCAATCTGCTGGTCTACCTGCTGAGTCCCGAGGTCGAAGAGATCGTGCTGCAGGACGTGGCCGCCCGCCGCGGCGAGTCCGGCGCGCAGCGCATGACCGGCGAGCAGGCCGCGGAGATTCTGAGCGCGATCGCCGCCGAGCACCTCCCGGCCCGGTTGGAACCGCTTGTGATCCTGACCTTCGCTGCCATCCGCGGCGCCTTTCGCAAGTTGATCGAAGACCGGTTTCCGGAGCTCGGCGTGCTCGCTTATGAGGAGCTGGCGGCCGATCTGAAGATTCAGCCGATCGCCCGGATCTCCCTTCCGGAGAAGGCGCCTATTTCACTCCCTGCATCAGTCGCACCGTCGGCCGGATGAGCAGTCCCATCACCACGGCTGCGCCGATGCTCAGCGCGGCCACCGCGCCGAACAGCGTCGGCAGGGGCATCGAGCTGTACACGGACGCGGCCCTGCCCGCCAGCCAGTTCCCGATGCTGGTGGAAAGGAACCAGATGCCCATCATGAATCCCGCCGCGCGCTCGGGCGCGAGCTTGGTCATGGCGCTGAGGCCCACCGGGCTAAGGCAGAGTTCTCCCAGCGTCTGCAGGAAATAGGTCGTGGTCAGCCACCAGGGTCCGACCTTGCCGCCTCCCAGGGTCATGCTTGCCGCAGGCACGAGGATGGCGAACGCCAGCCCGCCGAACAAAAGGCCGTACATGAATTTGGACGGAATGGACGGCTCTCTCTTGCCCATCGCCAGCCACAGCCAGGCGAATACCGGCGCGAGCGCGATCACGAACACCGGCTGCACGGTCTGGAACCAGCTCGCCGGAAAGTTGTAGCCGAGCACGGTGCAGTCGGTGGAGCGTTCCGCGAACAGGCTGAGCGAGGAGCCGGCCTGCTCGTACGCCGCCCAGAACAGGGCCGAGGATACGAACAGCACGAAAATGGCGGCGCAGCGCTTGCGCTCCACGGGCGACCAGTCGCCGAAGAAAATCAGCCAGGAGAAGACGACGACCGAGATGCCAAGCAGGCACCAGCCGAGGCCGTCCGAAATGGCCGTAGGGCTGAGCGTGATCGCGCCGACTGCGGCCAGCACCCCGAACAGCGCGAGGACTCCCAGGCACGCTCCCACGCCCAGAGCCGCATTTCTCTTCTGCCGCCGGTCCTTCACGGCGTTGCCGGTCGAGGCGGGATGCAGGCCGGCATTGCCCAAATACCGGCTGGTCAGGACGAACTGAATCAACCCGAAGAGCATTCCCAGCCCCGCGACGCCGAACCCGAGCCGCCAACTGATCCGCTGGCCCACGTATCCGCAGAAGATCGGTGAAATCAGTGCGCCCAGGTTGATCCCCATGTAGAAGATCGAAAAGCCGGAATCGCGCCGCGGGTCGCCGGGCGCGTAGAGTTGTCCCACGATCGTGCTCACGTTGCCCTTGAGCATTCCCGTACCGGCCATCAGGAGCACCAGGCCGAGGTAGAAGAACGCCTCGCCGGGGACCACCAGCGCGAACTCGCCGCAGGAAATGAGGATCCCTCCGATGAGCACCGCGCGCCGCTGTCCGGTGATGCGGTCGGCGATCCAGCCGCCGGCCAGGCACATCAGGTAGACCATGGCGGTGTAAAGGCCGTAGACCGATCCGGCCTTCTGGTCGTTGAATCCGAGCCCGCCCTTGCCGATTGTGTCCACCATGAAGAGGATGAGGATGGCGCGCATGCCGTAGTAGCTGAAGCGCTCGAACATCTCGGTCATGAAGAGGGTGGCGAGTCCTCGCGGGTGACCGAAGAAGCTGCGGTCGTCATGCGGCGCTTCGAGAGTAATGCCTGGCTGTGCGGAAGGGGGCATGGTTGATGCCAGTGTATATGGATGCCGAGGGGTCTGGCAATATCAGCCGACAGGTTCGATCTCAGCAGGCATTTTGACCATGGTCAACTGACCATGGTACAAATAAGTATGAGGGAAATGCCGATCTCGAAATTCAAGGCGACTTGCTTGGCATCGCTGGCGGAAGTCGGCCGAAGCCGGGTGCCGCTGCGCGTGACTCGATTTGGCAAGCCCGTGGCCGATATCGTGCCGGTCAAGGAATCCAAAAAGACAAGAAAATCCTGGCTGGGGCGCACGCGCGGAGAAGTGGAAATCGTCGGCGACATTATGCACACCGCCGATCTGTGGGAGCCCTGGGAGGTTCGTGAACCTTGACGAAACTGCTGCTCGATACTCACATCTGGGTTTGGTCGGAGATCAGTCCGGAAAAACTCAGCCGCTCGGTTCAACGCCAGCTTGCTAACCCAAACAATGAGATCTATCTCTCACCGGTTTCCATTTGGGAAGCGGGTCTGCTCGAACGCCGCGGGAGGTTGCACGCCGTGAAGAACTTCGGGAACTGGCTGGAGCATGCCTTGCAGCCGCCGCTTTTGGAGGCGGCTCTCTCTTTCGAGGTTGGAGCAGAGGCCGCCGGGATCGAGCTTCCCGAACCCGACCCGGGCGACGTATTCATTGCGGCAACCGCACGGGTGTACGGCCTCACGCTGGTTACCGCAGACCCGCAACTGCTCGCCTGTTCGCGGCTGAAGACGCTGGCCAACCGGTGACTGCTACTTTGCGCAAGCGTCCGCGTCGTACGGGACCGCATTCGCCGGCGCCGACGCCGGCATGAGTCCGTCTCTGCGGTGTAGCTCTTCCCAGAATGCCGGCAGGAAGCGGCCGTACTTCGCGAGCGCGTCGCGGTCGTTCGCCGCAGCGGCGATCCTGATGTCTTCGGCCATTGCCGGCGACAGCACTTCGACGCGCCCGACGAATACGCGGGCGGTTTCCGCGGGCGCCGGGGTGACGGCAAGAGGCAGTACCGCGTCGACGATGGCGCGCGGCACGATGTAGATCACCCGCATGCCTTCTTCGAACCAGGAGTCGCGCCAGGTCTCGATCATGGCGTGAGCTTCCCTGGGATAGAGACCGGCGCGGACCAGCTCTCCGGCCAAGTCCTCGCGGAGCGCAGCGAGATCGGCGCGGAGTTCGGACGGAGCGAGTCGGGCGGAGGCTTGCAGGTCGTGAATTGTCCGGAAGCCGATTCTCCCTGCGCGATTCTCGAAGACGATCGCGGCCGGGACTGAGTGGGCCGAAGCGTTGCGGATCTCGATCGTGCCATCCGCGGCGAACTTCGGCCGGATTGGCACGTCGATGTCGCCGACTCCGCGGTAAAACAGCAGCTTCTCCTGCTCCTTGCCTACGCGCAAGGGAGCGGCGTCGGTGGCGCGGGCGGCGTAGTAGTGATTGCCCGCTTGCCCCGACGGGAATGCGAGATCCTCGCCGGGCAGAACTTCTACAGCTTTCCAGTCGATGCCGCCAGATGGGGCGCCATTGGCCTGCGGGTACCAGTCGGTGATCCGGCCGGCGGGGAAGGCGACGCTCACCGATACGGTGGTTTTGCGAGACGCGTAGAAATAGATGACCGGGGTCTCCATGCGCACGGTCGAATAGGCTGTCGACTTGTAGATGACACCAGGTTGGTGGACGAAGCACGGCAGCCTTGCTGGTCCGCCCAGCGCGAACCAGCGGACCGGGTTGCCGTCCAGACCGGCCACGGAGGTGAAGGTGCCCCATTCGTGAGCGACGACACCGGTGGGGGTGGGGATGGTTTCGGCGCCGAACGCGGCGGCGGCCAGAGACAATACGGCGGCGGATTTGAAGAACATGGATCCCTCCAGAACTGGAGGGAAGACGGGACAAGGGCGAGAAGCGTTAACCGCCCACGAGTTTCACTCGCCACCGGATCAGAATTTGTTCAGTTCGGCGATCAGCGCGTCCATGCCGCGCGTACGGTAGAAGTCGGTCAGACGCTGCTCTTCGGGGGACGGCGGAAGTACCTTCAGCAGGACCGCGTTCTCCAGGTTCTCGCGATTGGGCACCCAGATCTTGCCGTCGGCGAACTCCACCTGACTGACGAAGCCCATCATCCGCTGCACGCTGACCGGCTGCCCCTTCACGGAAAAGCTGAGCGTGGTCTCCTGGAGCAGTTGACCGGCTCTGGAAGGCGGCAGCAAGACGTCATTGTCGGCCGAAGGCAATGAGCCGGCCATGTACTGGCGGCCCGCGGCGTCGCTCACGATCCAGCCCATTTCGACGTACTTCACCGGTTTGTTGGAGCGGTTGAGCACCTCGATGCGGGGCGACCGGGCTTCGTTGCCCGAGATCTGCGCCGAACCTTTGAGGGGCTCGACGGGGGAATCGGGGAATTTCAGGAACGCGAACTCGGCGGCATGCTCGGAGGATGCCGCGCCGGTCGTCGCGCGCCCGCGCTTCACGGTCACGGCCAGTTGCGCGGACTCGGCCTGCCGATTCATGCTCTGGAGAATTTCCGCCTGGAGGCCGTTGCGGCCGTTCTGGGCGAGCACACGCTTGAAGTGTTCTCGGTCGCGCCGCGCTTCCATCTCGCAGGCGGTAAGGGTACGCTGCGAGTTGAGACGGTTCGGCCCGAAGAAGGTGAGGTCCTGGAAGAGGACTCCATCCAGGTCGACCTGGACCAGCGGACCGTTCGCCACCTGCGACGGACGCATGAGCTGCATATCGATCCGCACCGGCAGGATTTCGCCGGGGCCAACGTTCAGACTGGGGTAGGCGACCGAGCCTTTGCCGCCGAGCACCACTTCCTGCGCGACCACGCGCAGCATCACACCGTGGATGCGGTTGTTGCTCTTGTTCTCGAGCGTGACCGCCATGTGAAGGTCGAGCGAGAGGGCGGCGCCGCGCGCGGTTGCGCGGGAATTGCCCATGGTCACGCCGCGGATGGTCAGCGGCGAGTTCGGCGGCAGGTTGATCTGGACCGCGTCGCTGGAGATCGCCGTGTCCTGCGCGAAGCCGGCGGACGCGCCCGCGAGGGCAACCGCCAGCAGCAGTCTCCGGGTACTATTCCACATACACTTTCGTCATCGTCACGTAGCCCGATTGCGGGTCTACATAGCGAGCTCCCAAGGTTCCTGCCGCGCTCACCGTGTTGATCACGTTGCGCGCTCCCGCGTGCATGAGGCCGAAGCCCTGGTTTCCTGCACGCATCTCGATTCCGTTATCCACCGCCATCGCGATCGGCTCGCGTGCCGCGGAGCCCGAAGGCGCGGGGCGCTCCAGCACCAATCCGGTCACAACCAGCGTAAAGATACTGGCGAATGCCAGCACCGCGCGAGCCTTGCCGAACAACGGCGAAGGCACGTCTTCCGCCGCATCGCCGACGCACTCGCCGGCGGCCAGCCCGAGCCGGATATTGGCGCGCATTTCCGCCGCCAGCCGGTTCCACTGCACGTCCGGCAACTCCGCGAGCGCCGGCAGCGTTTCACGCATTTCGCGAAAACCGGCGACCTCGTCACGGCACCGTGCGCATCGCGCCAGATGGCGCTCCGTCCTCCAGCCGGCGAACCAGCCAAGGTCGCCGGAGGAGTGCAGGGCCAGTTTTGTTTCGTCCGGGTGCCTCATGTTGCTACCGCTTTCTTCTCTCCATGTACCGCCGAAGCTTGGTGCGCGCGTTGGCAATATGCGAGCGCACGGTCGCTTTCGAGCAGTCCAGCCTCCGCGCGACTTCCTCCGCGGGCAAATCCTCCACGTCGCGCATGATCAGCGCCGCCCGCTCGCGCGGGCTCAAGAGGCGCAAACCGTCTTCCAGGTAGTCGCGATGCTCGTCGCGCAGCACCGCCTCTTCCGGAGTTTCCCAATGGCTCTCCGGCGCGTGGTCGATTTCGCAAAACGATGCACGCCCGTTGCGGCGCAGGAAGTCGATGGCCGTGTTTGTTGCGATTCTGGACAGCCAGTGGGCGGCTTTCTGTTCGTCTTTGAGCTGTTCCTGATGCTGGAGGGCCTTGATAAAAGCTTCCTGGGTCAAGTCCTGGGCATCGGCGACATTTCGCACGATCCCGTAAATCTGCAGGAAGATGCGGCGTAGATGCTCAGAAACAAAGCGGTTGCGCCTGTCCAGCAGTTCCACGCCGGGTTCGACGACTTCACTCATCGGACTGTAGACCGCCGTCTCCACGTGCTTCCTGTCAGGAATGACGGGAAAACAGGTAAAACGTGGATACAAAGCCATTGTAGACCGCCGGATGGAAAAAAATCGCGACTGCCGAGGTCAGAGAAATGGATCGGAAGCGCTCAGTCGGCCACTCTGCCGCGGACCTTGATTATGCACACGCCCAGAATCAAAGCGGCGCCAACCAGCAGCAGGGTTCCGGGTTCTGGCGAGGATGCTGCGAAGTTGTCCTGGAAGTTGTTATCGAAGGTGGGCAATCCGCTGTAGAGCGGAGTGCCACTGCCGGATGTGGCGTTGGTCACCCAGCCCTGCAGAGTGATATGAAAGGCGCCGTCTACGGGGATGCCATACTGCGGGGCTTGCCCGCCGTCGCCAACGAAGGTGGGAAGTGTATAGGCATCGTAAACCAGTGTGCCCGTGCTCGAGTCGTACGTCACGGTACAGAACGGGAAATATCCGCTAGAGCATGGCGTGAAGCTGGCTGCGTCGCCGGGGCTCAGGCCCGCGTTGATCGTGGTTTGGAACAAAAGCTGGGTTACGATGTCGCCGGTGTCGTTGATGAAGTCGAAGGTCAGCGGCGTGGTGCCGTCGGGCTGGACCTGGAAGAGATCGTGGGCAAGCGACAGCGGATTCGGGTCGCCGGAATCGATAAAAATGGTCGGATCGCCAACAGTAGAGCACGGCGCAGGAGCGCTCAACACAACGAACAGACAGACAAACAGATAACTTTTTACCATGACACGCACCCGGTTGGTTCTACAGTTGGCACGTACAATGCCACAAATACCGCCTTCAGTCAAGACAAATTATTGGAGAGACATAGCCTGAACGGGCCTTCAACCACAATCCACACACGATCGTCAACTTCGTAAGCCTACTTGGAAAATTCCCCTCTCAGCCGGGAAAATTCGGGCGTCGCCTGCAACGGCTTCAACACCGGGTCGGCCAGCGCTTCCGCCAGAGAATATCCGTTTCGCAGCGCCTGCTCGAGGCTGTTCAGCGCCGCCGCGTTCTGCCCTGCGGCGACATTGATCTCGGCTTCTTCATACATCAGCAGGTTGCTCTTCGGGTCGATGGCCCGCGCCCGGCCGATAAACTCCAGGGCCTGCTTCGAGTTTCCCTTGGCAGCGTAGCAGCTTGCCAGCGTCCCCAGTGCTTCGGCATCCGCCGGGTTCACCTGAATGAGCTCGTAGGTCAGCGAAATCGCATCGTCGTAGGCTTTGGCCGCCTGATCCTTCTTTCCCGACCAGCGATAGGCGTCCGCCAGATTCCGGCGGAATGCGCCGTCCCTTGGGGCCATCGCTACCCCCTTCTCAAACATCGCCGCCGCCTCGTCGTAGCGGCCCAGGTTGAAATAAGTCGTGCCGAGGTTCGAATAGTAGCCCGCTTTCTGCTGCCGCTCGATGGCCTTGAGGAACATGGGAATACACTCGTTCCATTTGCCCTGCCGGTAATAGACCGCGCCCATGTTGGCCCATCCTTCGGGCCGGTCCGGATCGAGTTGCGCGACGCGCTGGAATGCCTGCAGTGCCCGCGCATTCTGTCCGGCCTGGAAATACGCGTTGCCCAAGCGATTCAGGTTGGTCCACAGGTACGGGTTGACCTCGGCCGCCTTGGCGTAGGCTGTCAGCGATTCCGCCTGCCGTCCCGTTTTCATGTAGGCCGTGCCCAGGCGCCGGAGAGCCTCGTCGGAGTTCGGCGCCAGGTCCAGCGCGCGATGGAGTTCGGCAATGGCCTGCTCGGTCTTGCCCGTGTCCGTGTAAATGCTGCCCAGCGCGTAGTGCGCCTCCGGGAGATTGTCGTCCAGCGCCTGCGCCTGCTGCGCAGCCCCCAACGCTCTCTGCGTCCAGACGCTGTCCTTGGTCTGGTCCCACATCCGCTTGTATGTGTCCGCCAGCCCCGCATACGCGAGAGCAAAACGTGGATCGAGCTTGATGGCCTGGTCGTATTGGGACATGGCGGCCTCGAGGTCATTCGCGGTCTTCGCGCCGCGCCACGCATTCCGTCCCTTCAGGTAAAGCTCGTACGCCTCGATGTTCTGCGTAGGACGCCGCGTGGTGCGCGCCAGTTCCTCGTTGCTCTCCTTGATGGCCAGGCTGTTCACGACGCCGTTGAAGATCTGGTCTTCGAGAGTCAGCAGGTCCTGGCGCACCCCGGAGAAGCTCTGGTGCAGAAGGGGGCGCCCCTGGTTGGCAGAGTCTTCCAGCGTCACGGTGACGGCGATGCTGTCGTTCATGCCGGTGGTCAGACTGCCTCGCAAAAGCAGCTTGACGCCGAGTGCGCGAGCGAGCTTCTGCGGGTTTTGCTCTTTTTGCCCGGCCACCGCCGCTGACGGCGCCACATACACGCTCTTGAGCCCGGCCAGCTTCGCCGAAAGCGCGTCCACGACGCCATCGGCCAGGTACGCGCTATTCTGCCCGTCGCCGATGACGCTGAAAGGCAAGACCGCGAGGTAGTGCAGGATCCCGGCGTCCGTCTTTGCGGATTCCGCGGGATGCAGGATGCGGGTGCGGATTCCGGGAACGGCGAGCAGCGCCGCCAACACCAGCGCGCACGCGGCTCCGACCTTCCACAACGTCGAGCGCGTCGGCTTAGGGATCTGAATGCTAATCGTCCGATTGGCTTCGCGCGCCGGCACCGGACGTCCGCCCGAAGCCGCTGCAAGGACTGCTCCGGCCGGAGACCGCTCCGCCTCGAGATCGGCGAGAACCTCCCGCGCGTTCTGATACCGCCTGGCCGGATCCCGTTCCAGGCACTTGAGAATGATTTTCGCCAAGTACTCCGGCAGATCCGGGCGCGACTGCCGCGGATCGGTGGGCGGCGTGTTCACCCGCTGATAGAGAAGCTGCATCATGCTCTCGCCGGGGAACGGCATTTCGCCGGTGAACATCTCGTACATGATGATCCCCAGCGAGTAGAGATCGCTGCGATGATCGACGTCGGCTGCCTCGACCTGTTCGGGCGACATGTAGTGCGGAGTGCCCAGGATCTGACCGGTCCGGGTCATTACGGTGGCTTCCGGCTCGAGCGACTTGGCGAGTCCGAAGTCGGAAACGTAGGCGGTATCGGTGCTGTCGATCAGAATGTTCTGCGGCTTGAGGTCGCGGTGCACCACACCCTCGGTATGCGCCGCCTCGAGAGCCGCGCACAACTGCCTGGCGAATTTGACGCCGCGGTCTACCGGAAGCCGTCCGGATCTTTCGATCAACGCGGCCAGATCGGAGCCCTCGACCAGCGCCATGGTGATGAACTTGACCCCGTCGAGGTCGCCCAAGTCGTGGATGCGGAGAATATTCTTGTGTGAGACCTTGCTGGCCAACAGGAGTTCCTGCTTGAAGCGCTTCATGGTCTCGGGCCGCGTGGCGAGTTCGGGCCGGACCAGTTTCAACGCGACCGTGCGGCCGAGTTCGGCATCGTGCGCCCGGTAGACGGCGCCCATGCCGCCCTCGCCGAGCAGCGCCTCGATGCGGTAACGGCCGAACGGAGTACCGGGCGGCAAACCGGTTAGGGACGCCCCCGGGCCGAGTGGTCCGACGCCCTGGGAGATGGACTGTGATCCGAACGGCGGCGGAGACAGAACGCCGGTATCGGCCCATGCGCGCGGCGCGGGCGCAGGCGCCACTGCCGATCCACTGGAGTCGATCGCAATGGTCGCGTCGGTTTGGCTGGCGGCGGCCAGGTTTCGCCCGCACTGCCCGCAAAACCGAACACTGTCCGGATTGGATGCGCCACAGCTAATGCAGATCATTCGCTGCCGTACTCGGTATTATCTTCGGAATCTCGTTGATTTGGCAATGGTTTTGGCGCGAGTAGTACAGATGGGCCAGCACTGCCTACAGGCATACTGGAGCCGTGGTAACGGGGAGTGCGCCCATGAGCTTCGTGATGCGTGACGAAAGTACTCGGAGCTTTTGTGATCGATTGGACAAATCCGTCGATTCTCGTCGAGTTGTAGAAAATGGCCCGTAACGCGCGCCATCAGTTAAGCTGGAGCCTAGAGGCAGCCATGAAGCTCGCAGAACGAATGTCCCGCATCGGGGTCGAATCGGCTTTCGACGTGCTGGTGCGCGCCCGCGCCCTGGAGGCGCAGGGAAAGAACGTAATTCATCTGGAAATCGGCGAGCCCGATTTTCCCACGCCCGCGCACATTGTCGAGGCGGCGAAGAAAGCGCTGGATGAGGGCTGGACCCACTATGGTCCTACGCAGGGTATGCCTGAGCTCCGCGAGGCGATCGCGGCGCACGTTTCGCGGACGCGCGGGATCAGCGTCGGCGCGCAGCAAGTGTCGGTGGTTCCCGGCGGGAAGCCGATCATCTTCTTCCCGATGCTGGCGCTGCTCGAGCCGGGCGATGAGGTTATCTATCCCAACCCGGGTTTTCCGATTTATGAATCGATGATCCGCTTCAGCGGGGCCAAACCGGTGCCGCTGCCCCTGGAAGAGAGCCGAGGGTTTTCGTTCGACCTGAATTTGTTCGAAAGCCTCCTCACCGACCGCACCAAGATGGTGGTGCTCAATTCGCCTCAGAATCCCACCGGCGGCGTGATTCCGCGCGAGGACCTGAGGACCATCGCCGACCTGCTGCGCGACCGCGATGTGATCGTGCTCAGCGATGAGATTTATTCGGAGATCTATTACGGCGAGCCGCCGGTTTCGATCACGCAGTTCCCGGGCATGCTGGAGAAAACCATCATTCTGGATGGATTCTCGAAGACGTTTGCCATGACCGGTTGGCGGATGGGCTACGGCGTGATGCCCGACTGGCTGGTGACCGCCGTCAATAAGTTGATGGTGAATTCGAACTCCTGCACCGCCAGCTTCACGCAACGCGCCGGCATCGCCGCGCTCACCGGGCCGCGCGATGAAGTGAACGCGATGGTGGCGGAGTTCCAGCGGCGGCGGGACGCCATTGTCGCGGGACTCAACGGCATCCCGGGTTTCCGGTGCGCCCTGCCGGGCGGAGCCTTCTATGCCTTCGCGAACGTGACCGCCACGGGCATGAAATCGAAGGAACTGGCGGATTTCCTGCTCTACGAGACGGGAGTCGCGGGGCTGGACGGCGGGTGTTTCGGCGAATATGGCAACGGCTACATCCGCTTCAGTTACGCCAATTCGTACGAGAACCTGATGGAAGCGGTGGCGCGGATCCAGAAGGTGGCGCCGCGGTGGGAGGCGGCGGTCGCCGCGCGCTAGTTCCGATTGGCCGAAAGCGAGTTGGACGTTCCTATTTTGTTGGTGAGCGTCACGGTCACGGATGTGATAGGCGCCGAAGGCGGGGAAGTGCCACCGAAGTAAGCGGAGAATCCCCCATCCCCGTTCGTGTCGTGATCATTATGACAAAACGCATCGGCCCGGCGTGAACTACGGGAGCAAGGTAGCGATCGTGGCACCCCAACCGCCGGCCTCGGCGGGGGCGTCCCCGAACGCGGCCACAAATGGCGTGCGGGCCAGAATCGCCCGGACCATTTCGCGCTGCACGCCGATTCCCCTGCCGTGAATGATGCGAACCGCAGGGAAGCCGAGGCGGTGCGCCTCCAGGAGGTACTCCTCGACGACGGCCTTTACATCGCGGGGTGGGATGCTATGGAGGTCGAAGACGTCGGTGATCGGGATGCGGACCGGTTCGTCTTCGGGGGTCATGCCAACATGGCCGGGAAGAACGCAGGCCGGGAGGCCGGCGCCACTGAAAAACGAAAAAGCCCGGCCCCGCGAAGGGGACCGGGCTTAAGGTGATTACCGCGTGTTGCGCGCACCTGATGTTAAGCGACCTGTTGCCGGGAATGGCATACGATCGCTTCCATCTGATCCTTCAACCGGAGTTTCAGTTTCTTCAATCGCACTTCCTCTAACTGCTCCTGTTCAGTCGGATGAGGGTGCGATTCGAGCTCGTCCAGTTTCTGTGCATACTCTGAGTGCTGGGTGGCGAGCCGACGATACTCCTCATTAGTTGCCATCAGATGCGCCTTCAACTCTTCCTGTGGATTCCGTTCCATGTTGGGCAATTCCTCCCAGTGAGGTTGCCGCGCCGAGTCGGGATTTCGGAATGGCTCGGTGGGTAATCTCGGTCATTTTTGAGATGACGGGTGACCGTCTACCTGCACCTTAACATGAATGAAACTTCATGACAATAGCCGCCTCCGGAGGTTCCCGGTAATAGTTCTGTCGTAATGCAACTTCTTGAAATTTCAAGGACTTATAGAATGATCGGGCAGTACTGTTGGACTCTCGTACCTCCAGAAAAATCAGGCCTTGAAATTCCCGAATCGCTGCCTGGAAGAGCGTCCGCCCGATTCCCTTACCGCGGAAATCGGGTGACACCGCGAGGTTGAGGATCTCCTGCTCGCCAGGGCCGACTGTGCGGGAAACCAGGAATCCGGCGACGGAATCTCCGACAGTGGCGACCAGAAACTGGTGGCTCAGGTAATCCGATACGGGCCAGTGGGCGGCTTCCGGCGAGGCGTCCTGGATGGCAGCGACGGCGGGAAGGTCCGCCGGCGTGGCTGTGCGAATTTCCACCTGTTTTGCTGGCATAGTTGAAGTATGCTGCACTTCATCGCGCCGCTGTTGTTCTTCTTCGCGCAGCCGTTCTGGGAAGCCAAGCCTCCTGAAAAATGGACGGACGCTGAAATTGCAGCAATCCGACACAGCAGTCCGTGGGCGCAGCAGTCGGGCTCGACGCCGCAGGTGGTGGTCTACCTGGCGACGGCGGCGCCGGTGGAGGCGGCTGAAGCAGAACTGCGGCTGCGCATGAAGAAGAACCCGCATCCGATGCCCGAGCCCGATCCGGATTACGTGGAGTACCTGCGCGATCACCGCTCCGACGCTTTCGTACTGGCGGTCGCCTATCCCACGCTCGCCGGACTGGGGCACGCCGAGGAGAGTAAGCGCATGGAAGAGGAGACGGTGATGCTGCTGGGCCGCAAGGAGTACAGAATGCTCGGGCACTTTCCGCCGACGCCTTCGGACCCGGTGCTGCGCCTGATTTTTCCGCGCGTTGTGAAGCCGTCGGACAAGACCGTATTGTTCCGCCTGTACCTTGCCGGGCTGAACTTCCCAGAGCGCGAAGTCGAGTTCAAAGTGAAAGACCTGACCTACCAGGGCCGGATGGAAATGTAGGAGATCATTCCCAGCTCAGAATCACCTTGCCGGAGTTGCCGGAGCTCATCACTTCGAATGCCGCCTGGAACTCCTGGTAGGGGAATCGGTGGGTGATGACGGGCCGGATGTCGAGGCCGGATTGCAGCATCACGGTCATCTTGTACCAGGTCTCGTACATTTCGCGGCCGTAGATGCCTTTAATGGTGAGCATGTTGAAGATGACCGTGCGCCAATCGATGGACATTTCTTCGGCAGGGATGCCGAGCATGGCGATTCTGGCGCCGTGGCTCATGTTGGCGAGCATGTCGCGGAAGGCCGACGGGTTGCCGGACATTTCCAGGCCGACGTCGAAGCCTTCGGTCATGCCGAGCTGCTTCTGGACGTCGGCCAACTTCTGTTCGCGCACGTTGACCGCCAGGGTGACGCCCAGTTTGCGTGCAAGATCGATGCGGGCGGGGTTGACGTCGGTAATGACGGTGTATCGTGCGCCGGCGTGGCGGGCGACGGCGGCGGCCATGATGCCGATGGGTCCGGCGCCGGTGATGAGCACGTCTTCGCCGAGCACGGGAAAACTCAGGGCGGTGTGCACGGCGTTGCCGAAAGGGTCGAAGATGCTGGCGACGTCGAGGTCGATGCCGTCGTTGTGGCGCCAGATGTTGGTCATGGGCAGGGCGATGTACTCGGCGAAGGCGCCCGGCCGGTTCACGCCGATACCCTGCGTGTAAGCGCAGAGGTGGCGTCGGCCTGCAAAACAGTTGCGGCAGCGGCCGCAGACCACGTGGCCCTCGCCGCTGACCACGTCGCCGGGGAAGAAGTCGCTCACGTTGGGGCCGACCTCGACGATCCGGCCAACGAATTCGTGGCCGATCGCCATGGGCACGGGTATGGTTTTCTGCGCCCAGTCATCCCACTTATAGATGTGAACGTCGGTTCCACAGATGCCCGTGCGGAGGACGTGGATGAGCACATCGTTGATGCCGATTTTGGGGGCCTCGATGTCTTCGAGCCAGAGACCGGGCTCGCGCCTGCTTTTGACCAGAGCTTTCATCACCTATACGATAGCGTGCGGCTCGTGGAAGTCCGACGATTAAAATACAGGCAGTGAAGAAACACTTACTTCTCTTCGCCTCGACCACGGGATACCAGATCCGCGTGTTCGCGGAGGCGGCGCGCCACGTGGGCGCCGAGGTGACGCTGGCAACCGACCGGTGCCACATCATGGACGATCCGTGGGGCGACCGCGCCATCCCGGTGAAGTTCGACCGGATCGCGGAGTCGCTCGAAGTGCTGCGGAGTTTGAAGCTGCGGGTGGACGGGGTGGCGGCGGTGGGAGACAAGCCGGCCGTGCTGGCGGCCGAGGCGGCGGCGATGTACGGGGTGCCGTTTCATCCGCCGGCGGCGGCACGCGCCTGCCACGACAAACATGCCGCGCGGGAGTTGTTTCAGGCTGCGGGAATGCTGGTGCCGCGATTCTTTCGGGCCGGGTCCGAAGATGACGCGGCGCGGGCACCTTATCCGTGCGTGCTCAAGCCACTGGGTCAATCGGCGAGCAAGGGCGTGATCCGCGCGAACCATCCGGCGGAGTTCGCGGCTGCCTTCCGCCGAATCGTCCGCATGGGCGAGAAGGACGTTCAGGTTGAAGCCTACATTCCGGGGCGGGAGTTTGCGCTGGAGGGGCTGGTGACTCGCGGCAGGCTGCAGACCATCGCAATTTTCGATAAACCCGATCCTCTGGAGGGACCGTTCTTCGAAGAGACGATCTACGTGACGCCATCGCGCGAGCCCGAAGCGGTTCAGCGCTCGCTGAGGGAGACGACGCAGCGGGCGATCGCGGCGCTTGGTCTGACGCACGGTCCCGTTCACGCGGAGCTGCGCTACAACGAGCAGGGCGCGTGGATTCTGGAAGTACACGCGCGCCCGATCGGCGGGCTGTGCTCGCGCTCGCTACGAATGGCGGACGCGGTGCCGCTGGAGGAGATGATCCTGGTGCACGCGTGCCGAGGCGATGTGTCGATGGCGCAGTTGGACGGGCCGGCGTCGGGGGTGATGATGATCCCGACGCCCATGGACGGGTTGTATCGCGGGGTGGACGGGGTGGAGCGCGCGCTAGCGGTTCCGCTGATCGAAGACGTCGCGATCACCGCGACGGAGGGACAGCATTTTGTGCCGCCGCCGGAAGGGTCGAGCTACCTGGGGTTTATTTTTGCGCGCGGGGAAACGCCGGAGGAGGTGGAAGAAGCGCTGCGGCGCGCGCACGCGGAATTGAAATTCGAATTTGCGGCGGTGCTGGAAACAGTCAAGCCTTCGTCTTAGGCGGGACGAAATCGGGCGGGAGCGCGGCGCCTTCACCGAAGAAGTAGTTGTCCATCTGCTGAATGAGGAATTCCTGCGCCTGCGCGGTGCCGAGATTGAGACGGTACTCGTTCATGAGCATCTTCATGTGCTCGACCCACATCTTCCAGGCTTCTTTGGAGACGCTGTCGTAGATCTTCTGGCCGAGCGGATGGCCTTCGAAGGGGATTTCGTCCAGACCTTCCATTTCGCGCTGGAATTTCACGCAGAATACCTTACGAGCGCCTGGACGGACGGTATTAGAAATCTGGTTGAAGCCGCTGTTGCCACATCCCATAGGTTCAGGATACTACGCGGCGGGAGGCGGGCTGTCAGTGGATCTTGCGCTCGCGCTCTTCGAGCATGTAGCGGCTGTCCTGGAAACGGACGACGCCGTTCAGCTCCATGCAGGCTCCGGCGGTTGGTACTTCGCCGGCGGCGAGTACGGAGATGGCGCCGGTGCCGTCATTGAGCTGGAAAATCTTGCCCTGATCGCCCTGCGAAGTTACGCAGCCATCGACCCAGACGGACTTGCCAAGCGATTCTTTGGCATGCTCGGCCAGGTCGCCGATGTGTCTGGTGCGGAGGTGGGCGATGAGTGGCGTGGCGGCCAGCAGCGCGAAGGCCAAAAAGAGGCGCGTTTTTCCGAAGTACTGCATGCCTGATAAGACGGCGTCCCCAAGCCGGGCGTTACGGAAATCCGGCTCCCAACAGGACGACTCCGAGGTCGCGCTGATCGGGAGGGACGCGAAAGGTCCGGTCCACGCGGAGTTCCAGCGTACTGCCCCGCACAGTATCCGAGGAATCGATGGTGTACTTTCCGGGGGCGGCAATCGGGTAAACGACGATCTCGCGGCCATCGAGCAGGACGGTGATGCGATGGGCCTTGGCGTTCTCGGGCACGTAGATTTCGACGCGCAGCTTCCTCGGAGTCGCGGGTTCTTTCAGCGCGACGATTGCAGTCTGCGAGGTCCAGCCGTCGCTGGGATCGATGCCGGTGACGATCTGGTCGACGGCTTTCGGCGTCATGTATTCGAGCGCGGGATGGCGCTCCAGCACGCGGCGCGCGTGGACGCGATCGGCGGGGCCGGCGGAGATGCCGAAGGGCCAGAAGCCTTTGGAGACCGTGGAATAGCCGGAGTGCGATTCCAGGCCGATCAGGCGCAAGGGAATCGAGGGTTGAATGACTGCATCGGAGATGGGCGCGAGCGGGACGGTGTAGCGGACGCTGGAGCCCAGGTCGCTGGTGACGATGATGTCGCCGGGCCGCACGAGGCGGCCTTTCTGCGCGGGCAGGGCGCCGCGGGCTTCCAGGTAGTAGCGGAGGCCCCAGTCGTTATCGACCCAGATGCGGTGACCAGGAGCGGGGGGCGCGAGCGAGGCGGCAAAAGTCCGGTAACCATCCCAGTGCTGGTAGTTGGCGGCGGCGAGACCGAGTCCGAGGATGAGTTGGGCGGCGAAGGCGGGGGCCAGGAATCTGGCGGGTAGCCGGGAGGCGAGGATCGCGACCGGTGCGGCGATGGGGAGCAGATAACGCGCGGAGCCGGCGAAGAAAATGGGGAGGCCGCAGGCGAGGAAGATGGCGATCCACGCCAGCAGAAAGTGCGTGCCGGGTTCGCGGCGGCGGCGCCAGGCTGCCACGGCGGCGAACGGTACCAGGGCAGGGAACACGATGAACCAGAAATGAATGAGCAGCATCGCGGCGCCGGCCAGGGCTTGTTTGAGGAAGCCGTAGCTGACCAGGTAGCCCGCGAGTTTGCCGGCGGGGACTTCGCCGGTGGTTACGCGTGTGAAGATCTGCCAGGCGGCGATGGTGATGGCGGGGGTCAGGAGCAGGAGCCAGTGGCGGCCGCTCTTGCGGCGATAGATCCAGGTGTAGACGGCGAGAATGGGAGTCAGGAAGATGGCTTGGTAGGCGGTCATGGATGCCGCGGCGAGGGTCGCGCAGGTGAGGACCAGGCGCGCCTTCGGCGCTGGGCAGGCTAGGAAGCCTGCCGCACTGGCCAGCCAGAAGGCTAAGAACGGCAGGTCGGCTTCGAGCGAGGTGCCGTTGACGAGGAATGCGGGAACAGCGATGAAGAGAAGTGTGGCCCAGCCGGGGCGATCGGTGAATCGGGACGCGATGCGATACGCCGCCCATACGGCGATCAAAGAGAAGACGATGTAGGCCGCGTGGAACGGCACTTCCTTGACGTCACCAAAAATCAGGAGGAGGGCGGCGAGGATCCACGCATTGCCGGGGGGATGCGGATGGCCTCGGAGGTCCACTTCATCGCCGATGAAGACGTACTTGAGGTTGTTGGGATGCAGCGGGTCGATGAGCGCGTGTTCGGCTTCGGTGAGATAAATGTGATCGTCGCCCTGGATGGGCGTGTTCAGGAACGGCAGGCGGAGCAGTACCGTGAGCGCGAGCAGGAGCCAGAGCTTTACGCCGGCTTCCATCGCAACACCGGCTTGCGCGCGGCGGTGGTTTCGTCCACGCGGCTGGTGCGGGTGGAGTAGGGCGCGTTCTTCACCAATTGCGGATCCGTCTCGACTTCTTTGGCGATCGACATCATGGCGTCGATGAACTGGTCGAGCTCGAGCTTGCCTTCGGTTTCGGTGGGCTCGATCATGAGTGCGCCGTGAACGATCAGCGGGAAGCTCACCGTGTAGGGGTGGAATCCGTAGTCGATCAGCCGCTTGGCGATGTCACCGGTGCGGACGCCGGCCTTGGCCTGGCGATCGTCGCTGAAAACCACTTCGTGCATGTTGGGCGAGCTGTACGGCAGGTCGAAGTAGGGCTCCAGCGCCTTGCGGATATAGACCGCGTTGAGCACGGCATCGACGGTGGCATTGCGCAGTCCAGGGCCGCCGTGGGCCAGGATGTAGGCGAGGGCGCGGACCAGCACTCCGAAATTGCCGTAGAAGGCTTTGACGCGGCCGATGGAGCGTGGGCGCTTGTAGTCGAACGCCCACTTCTTACCCGAGCGCTTCAGCCGCGGCGTAGGAAGGAAGGGCTCCAGGATTTTCTTCACCGCGACTGGTCCCGCGCCCGGACCGCCGCCGCCGTGGGGCGTGGAGAAGGTCTTGTGCAGATTGAGGTGCATTACGTCGACGCCGAAATCGCCGGGGCGGGCGATGCCGACCAGCGCGTTCATGTTGGCGCCGTCCATATAGAGCAGGGCGCCCTTGCGATGCAGGATTTCGGAGACAGCGACGATGTTGTTTTCGAAGACGCCCAGCGTGTTCGGGTTGGTGACCATCAGCGCCGCGACGTCTTTATCGACAAGCTGCTCCAGCGCGCAAACGTCGACGCCGCCGGTCTCGCTGGATTTGATGTTTTCGACTGCGTACCCGGCGATGGCGGCGGTGGCGGGATTGGTGCCGTGTGCCGAATCGGGGATGAGAATCTTCTTGCGCGCGTTGCCGCGCTTTTCCAGGAGCGCACGGATAAGCAGGATGCCCGTGAGCTCGCCGTGAGCACCGGCGGCCGGCTGCAGGGTGACCGCGTCCATGCCGGTGATTTCGGCGAGCGCGGCTTCCAGGCGCGCCATGACCTCCATGCAGCCCTGGGCCAGAGCTTCCGGCTGGTAAGGGTGTGCCCATGCGAGGCCCTCGGTGCGCGCCACGAGCTCGTTGATCCGCGGGTTGTACTTCATGGTGCAGCTTCCCAACGGGTACATGCCGTAGTCGATGGCGTAGTTCCAGGTGGAGAGGCGCGTGAAGTG
>DATJYW010000038.1:0-20247 GCA_035499435.1 Candidatus Acidiferrales bacterium
CATCCCGGTCGGCAAGAAGCCGCGCTTCTTCGCGGTCGGCGAAGGCGCCGTGTGGGTGTTGAATCAGGGCGACGGCTCCGTCTCGAAAATCGACGTGAAGACCAACAAGATGGCGGAGACGATTCAGGCCGGCACCCCGGGTCAAGGCGGCGATATCGCGCTCGGCGGCGGCTCGGTTTGGATCACCGTGCTTGGCACTCCTTTGACCCGCATCGACGTCGCAGCCAACCGCGCGGTCCAGCAATTCACCGGCGAAGGCGGCGACGCCGTGCGTTTTGGTCTCGGCTCCGTCTGGCTGACGCACCTCAAAGGCGGTAAGCTCTGGCGCTTCGACCCCAAACGCATCGAGGCCACACTGCCCGAGTGAGCGCTCGCATTCGCTCCGGAGGATTTTCTGATACCCTCTGGGGAACGGGTGATCCATCGAAGCACGCACTGGGAACATCACAAATCTCTTGAAGGCTTGGGGCGGCGGTGACGAAGCCGCCCTGGCCCGGCTTACGGAGCACGTCTATCCGGAACTTCGGCTCATGGCGCGCCGCTACATGAAAAACGAAGCCGAGGGCCATACTTTGCAGGCCACCGCGCTGGTCCACGAGGTTTACCTGCGCCTGGTGGACGTGACCCACGTCGAATGGCAGGCGCGCGCGCAGTTCTTCGCGATCGCGGCCCAGATGATGCGCCGCATTCTGGTGGACGCCGCTCGCAGGCGCGGCTCGCGGAGGCGCGATGGAATACCTGGCAAAGTGAATCTGGACGAATCCGCGGTTTTGTCGCCCGCGGCCGGGCACTCCATCCTGGCTCTTGACGATGCCCTGACAGCGTTCTCCCGGATGGCGCCGCGCCAGGCCAAGGTGGTCGAGCTGCGTTATTTCGGTGGATTGACCGAAGAAGAAATCGAGGCGGCGCTGGAAATTTCGCCGCGCACCGTCAGGCGCGATTGGGATTTCGCCAAAGCCTGGCTGCTGCGCGAGTTGGGTCACACCAAACAAAAACCATCAGGGCACCGGATATGACTGCGGAAGCGTTTCCGGCCAACGTAGAATACGCTAAGCTATAGCACTCCCGCCCACGATAATGGCTTCCGGCCTCTGGACATCGCACTGCCAGGGCCGGAAGCCGATGACTTATCGCCTCCCGTCTGGAGCGTCGTCCCCCACAGCCACTCCGGAAATCGTTCCCGTGAACTCCCCCGTTTCGGAAAAAAAGACAGGGGCGCCCAGGGCGTCGAACAACACCGGCAGCGACGTCTCGGCCAGCGTAACGATGCCCGACGCGCTCTTGAAACGGCCGGTTCCACCGCTGATCTTGAAGGTCCAGGTACAGTGAGCCACCAGATGCACAAAATCTATGCAATCGCCTCCCTGCGTGAGAGCGACATACAGCAGACTCCCATCCTGGAAGCGAAAGAGGCCCCCGCCGGCCACGGTTTGAAAATAGGAGCCCGAGCAGGTGCTGTTCGGTTGCGGACCATTTGCGCTGGCCTTGACAACTTGAAAGATGAACGAGCCCAGCGTCCCATTCCCGGCCAGGTTCTCTTCGCCGGTAGTTGCGTTGGGCTGCTTCAGGTCGGTGGAGCTGGCCCCGCCGGTTCCCGAAAACGTCATCTTGATGGGTATCTGTTGTCCATTGACGCCAGTCTGTTGTGCGTAAGCGCATGCGATCGCGAGATTCAGCGTCAGGGCGATCGTTGTCAGGTGTTTCATTTTGTGCCTCCTGCTTTCTGGCGGAGATCAAGGTGAGAATTTGTTCTCCGTCCGCCGGTACAGGCGGCAGTGGCCGCCCGAAACCGGCCACGGCTCTTGTATTTTTTTGGAGTCCGCCCCGAGTTAAGCCATACAATAGGTAAACCAAAGGGATAGGGGACCGAGGGATGACTCCGGAGCGTTTCCGGCAGATCGAAGAGCTGTATCACGCGGTTCGCGAGGCCACTGCCGACGAGCGTGCGGCGCTGTTGGCCCAAACAGATCCCGACTTGCGCCGCGAACTGGAGTCACTCTTCGCACAGCGCACCGGCGGCGAGCTCCTCGATCGGCCTGCGATCCATAACACCTCCGAACTGCTGGAGGATGCGACCGTCACGTCGGTTTCCGTAGGGGCCTGTCTGGGCCCGTACCGTATCGAGAGCAAGCTAGGCGAGGGCGGCATGGGCGAGGTGTTTCGGGCGGTAGACACGCGATTAGGCCGCGCCATCGCCATCAAAACGACGCGCGAGCAGTTCAGCGCCCGGTTCGAGCGGGAGGCGCGCGCCATTTCGGCGCTCAATCACCCCAATATCTGCACGCTCCACGACGTTGGTCCCAACTACCTGGTGATGGAGCTGGTGGAAGGTGAAACACTGGCGGCGCGACTGAAGAATGGACCCCTGCCCATCGAGACAGCGCTCCTCTTCGCTTCCCAGATCGCGGCGGCACTGGTGGAGGCGCACGGCAAGGGCATCGTTCACCGAGATCTCAAGCCCGGCAATATCATGATCGGGAAAACCGGCGTCAAGGTTTTGGATTTCGGATTGGCGCGCGTGAGCCAGGATGAAACCGTCACCGCGAGCCACATGATCGTGGGCACGCCCGCGTACATGGCGCCGGAGCAGCGGGAAGGCAAACCGGCGGACGCACGTTCGGATATCTACTCGTTCGGCTGCGTGCTCTATGAAATGCTGACTGGGTCGCGAATGGGGCCGCAGCCGCGGAGGCGGATAGGGCCGCGAAAGCTGGAGAGGATCGTAACGCGGTGCCTGGAAAACGACGCGGCACGAAGATGGCAATCTGCCGCCGAGTTACAGCGGGAACTGGCGCGAGTAAGGCCGGTGAGTCGCAGGGCGTACGTGGTCGCCGCCGCCGCGATTCTGGTGCTGGCCGCGGCAGCGGGATACTTTTCCCTGCTCCGCCAACCAAGACTCACGGCGAAGGACACGGTTGTACTGGCGGATTTCGAAAACAAGACCGGCGATCCGGTCTTTGACCAGACGCTTCGTCAGGGTTTGGCCGTACAACTGGAACAGTCCCCGTTCGTCGCTCTTGTTTCAGACCAGAGCATCCAGCAGGTACTCCGTCTCATGAACCGGCCGGCCGAGACGCGGCTTACCCCGGAGGTCGCGCGCGAGATCTGCGAGCGAACCGGTGGCGGCGCGGTCTTGGAGGGCTCCATCGCGGGTCTCGGCAGCCAATACGTCTTGTGGCTGAGGGCCAGGAACTGCGGCACTGGAGCGGTCCTCGCCGAAGAGCAGGCACAGCCGGAACGAAAGGAGGAGGTCCTGAAAGCGCTGAGCGGGATTGCGATTCAAATGCGGACGCGGCTGGGTGAGTCGCTGGCCAGCATTCAGGAGCACTCGACGCCGCTGGAGCAGGCAACCACGTCGTCGCTGGAAGCTCTGAAAGCCTACAGTGCGGCCAAAGTCGGCTTGTACGCGCATGGTGCTCCGGCCGCCATCCCTCATCTTCAGCAAGCCATCGCGATCGATCCGCAATTCGCCATGGCGCACGCCGATCTCGGGTTCATGTCGTGGGGCATGGGCCAAACCGACCTGGGGGCCGACGAAGTGCGCATCGCCTACGGGCTTCGGAATCGCGTCAGCGATCGGGAGAAGCGCTACATCCTGATGCTCTACGACCGCCAGGTAACCGGGAACTTACAGAAGGAGTTGGAGACTCTCGAATCGTGGGCACAGACGTACCCTCGCGATGCTTACGCCCGCGGCATTATCGCGGGCTGGGTCGCCTATGGCACCGGACAATATGAGAAGGGGATTCAAGCATCGGAAGAAGCCATCCGGCTGGATCCGAGCATTCCGTTACCATATGCGAGTATCGCCCTCCACAACCTTTACCTCGAGCGGTTGAGACAGGCCGCGGATGCCTTGCAGCGGGCGGCGGAGCGCAAAATGGAACAACCGGATTTTCTGGTCATCCGTTATTACCTCGCGTTTCTAAAGGACGATCAGGCGGGAATGGATCGCGAAATCGCTCGCGCTCCCGGACAGCACTTGGAAGACTCGATGTCGCACTATCAGGCTCTGGTGCTCGCCCGTTCGGGGCGAATGCGGGAGGCGAGCACCATGTGGGAACGCGCGATCGCGTCGGCGCACCAGGCCGGCAAGCGCGAGACGGCGGCGCACTATGAGGCCGCGGCGGCGGTGTGTGAAGCCCATTTCGGGAATGAGACAGCGGCAAAGCAACACGCTCGCGCGGCTCTTGAGCTCGCCAAAAGCCGCGATGTGGAATACGCCGCAGCCTTTGCGCTGGCCCTCTCCGGCGACCTTTCGCAATCGCAGAGGCTCGCTGCCGACCTGGAGAAACGCTTCCCGGAGGATACCCCTGTCCAATTCGAGTATCTTCCCACGCTGGCGGCTCTTTCCGCGCTCGCTCATCGCGCGCCGTTGGACGCGGTTGCGCGGCTGCAACTGGCGGTTCCCTACGACTTCGCAGTGCCGGGCACGGCGTTCTTTGCCAGGTTCGGAGGCCTCTATACCGCATATGTACGCGGACAGGCGTACCTCGCCGCCGGACGCGGCCAGGAGGCCGCAACGGAATTTCAAAAAGTCCTCAATCACCGCGGCATCGTCCTCGCCGATCCAATCGGCGCCCTGGCGCACCTGCAACTGGGCCGTGCGTACGTCATCTCGGGCGACAGGACCAAGGCCAAGAGCGCCTATGAGAACTTCCTGGCAATCTGGAAAGATGCCGACCGGGACATCCCGCTCCTGGAACAGGCCCGCGTGGAATACGCGAAGCTATAGCAGCGCCGCGTCCTCTCCCCAAGCCCGGCGCTCGTCAGATGGTACTTGACTTTGAATTGCAAAGTACTTTAATCTTGAAGTCGCATGTTCGTCAAGTTCATCCTCCCCGCCCTCACCGAAGCCACCAGCCCTTTCTTCCGCCCCATCAAGTATTCCCTCTTCCCTCCGCTCGGCCTCGCCACCCTGGCCGCCTATCTCTCACCGGACGACCACGCCGTCATCGTAGACGAGCACGTCGAGCCCGTCCGCATCGACGACACCCCCGACCTCGTCGCCATCGAGGTCTACATCACCAGCGCCCGTCGCGCCTACCGGATCGCCGATTCCTACCGCGCCCGCGGCGTCTTTGTAGCCCTGGGCGGCCTGCACGTCACCTCGCTTCCCGACGAAGCCGCCGAGCACGCCGACGCCATCTTCACCGGCCCCGGCGAAGACACCTGGCCCCGCTTCCTCGCCGCCTTCCGCGCGCAGCGCCGATTCCCCGACCCCCGACCCCTGACTCCCGACCCCGGCGACGTAGCCGCCCCCATCCGGACCCTGGCCGGCGTCCCGCCCATCCGCCGCGATCTCATCCGCCGCCAACTCTACCTCGTCCCCAACTCCATCGTGGTCAGCCGCGGCTGTCCCCATGTCTGCGACTTCTGCTACAAGGAGTCCTTCTTCCAGGGCGGCCGCGGATTCTACACCCAGCCCGTGGACGACGCCCTGGCCGAAATCGACCGCCTGCCCGGCCACCACCTCTACTTCCTCGACGACCATCTCTTCGGCGACGCCCGCTTCGCCACCGCACTCTTCGATGGCATGCGCGGCATGGGCCGCGTCTGGCAGGCCGCCGGCACGGTCAACTCCGTGCTCGCGCCGCGCCTTCTCGAAAAGGCCGTAGATTGCGGCCTGCGCAGCCTCTTCGTCGGATTCGAAACCACCAACGCCGCCGACCTCAGGGAGCAGCGCAAATTCCAGAACCTCAACCGCGACTACGGCGCCGCCATCCGCCGCCTGCACTCGCTCGGCGTCATGATCAACGGCAGCTTCGTCTTCGGCATGGACCACGACGGCGTCGATGTCTTCGACCGTACTGTCGAATGGGCCATCGAGCACGGCATCGAGACCGCGACCTTCCACATCCTCACGCCCTATCCCGGCACCGCGCTCTACCAGCGCATGGAAGCGCAGGGCCGCATGCTGCACCACGATTGGGACCTCTTCGACACGCGCCACGCCGTCTTCCGCCCCGCGCGCATGACGCCCGGGCAGCTCGAAGAAGGCTACTGGCGCGCCTATCGCGATTTCTACCGCTGGAGCGCCATCGCGCGAGGCGCGATGATCCAGGACAACTGGACCCACCGTCTGCGCCACTTCGCCTACGCCGCGGGATGGAAGAAGTTCGAGCCCCTGTGGGATCTGGTGCTACGCGCCAAACGCGTCGCCGCCATGCGCCCCGTGCTGGAGCGCGTGCTACTGGGCGGCCGGCAGCGGAACGTGCATCAGCTCGAACAGGACCCGGTCGATTTCCGCGGCGGGATCGGCGGCGCGCGTGATCTGCCGGCCCATCACCACGTAGCTGGCGCCGTCGGCGACAGCCTGGGCGGGCGTGGCGACTCGCCTCTGGTCGCCCTTGTCGGCGCCGGCGGACCGCACGCCGGGCGTCACCAGCACAGCCTCGGGGCCGATGATGGCCCGTACGGCACGCGCCTCCAGGGGTGACGCGATCACCCCGTCCATTCCAACCTCCATCGCCTTGTGCGCGCGCCGCGCGACCAGCTCCGCGATGGTCCCCTGGTAGTCCAGATCCTCCATGTCCTCCGGGCCGAAGCTCGTAAGCACCGTGACGCCCAGGAGCCGCAGCCCGCTGCCCGCCCGCGCGGCAACCGCCGCCCGCATCACCGAGCCCACCGCGTGCACCGTCAGGAAATCCACGCCGCTCCCGGCCACTCTCGCCACCGCGCGCGAGACCGTCTCGGGAATGTCGTAAAACTTCAGGTCGAGGAAGACCCGCTTGCGCGCCGCCAGCAGCTCGCGTACAAAATCCATTCCGCCCGCCGCGAACAGCTCCAGGCCGACTTTGTAGAACTGCACTCTCGGCCCGATGCGCTCCACCAGCGCGCGCGCCGCGGCCGCCGACTCCACGTCGAGCGCCACGATGATCGGATTGTGCGTCCTCTTGTAGGTCATACCAGCCGGATCGGCTTCTCTCCCCGCGGCAGCACCCTGCCGATGCGGTACGCCCGCGTCAGCCGCGCCGCCTCCGCTTCCGGAAGAGTGTAAAGCAGCCCGCCGGAAGTCTGCGGATCGTACATCAGTGCTTCCAGCTCCGGCGGCATTTCGCGTGAAACGTCAACCGCGCACGCGGCGAACTCGCGGTTGTTATTCAGCCCTCCGGGCACCGCCCCCGCGCGCGCATAATCCAGGGCGCCCGGCAGCAGGCGCACCTGCTCCACCGCGATCTCGATCGTTACCTTGCTGGCCACCGCCATCTCGCGGGCGTGACCGATCAGGCCGAACCCCGTGATGTCCGTGCACCCGTGAACATCGTACGCCAGCATCTCTTCGCACGCCGCGCGATTCAGCTTGAGCATGCTCTCCACCGCCGCCGCCACGTCGCTCTCCCGCGCGGTGCCGCGCTTCAGAGCCGTGCCGATCACTCCCGTCCCGATCGCCTTGGTGAACACCAGCGCATCGCCCGCGCGCGCCCCGGCATTCGCCTTCACGCGATCCGGATGCACCAGCCCCGTCACCGCGTAGCCGAACTTGATCTCGTCGTCGGCCACGCTGTGCCCGCCCAGAATGGAGCAGCCCGCCTCGTGCATCTTCTCCGCGCCGCCCTTCAGAATCTGCTCCAGGTCGTCCAGGTCGCCCTTCGCCGGATAGGCCAGGATCGACAGCGCCGACACCGGCCGCCCGCCCATCGCCCACACGTCGCTCAGCGAATTGGCGGCCGCAATCGCGCCGAAAGTATACGGATCGTCCACGATCGGCGTGAAGAAATCCACCGTCTGCACCAGGGCACACTCCGGCGTCAGCTTGTACACGCCGGCATCGTCGGCGGTGTCAAACCCTACCAGCACATTTTCATCGGCCCAGCGGGGAACCTTCTGTAACACCCGGTCCAACAACTTTGGACTCAGCTTGCTCGCTCAACCCGCGGCCTTCACGTGTGCTGTTAATTTCCTGAGCTGGGTGGTATCTGCCATGCGACCCTTACTATAATAGCGGGCAATGCGACGCATCGCCGTTTTCTCCGTTGTTCTGCTTCTGGGACTGGCTTTCACGCTCGTTTCCCGCGACCCCGACGCCCGCCTCAAGAAATCCGCGCGCTCCGCCGACCGCAACGGATGGATCCAGGTGCACCTGGAAGGCAGCCCGGCCGAGATCGGATATCAGCACGGCTACCTGCTCTCCTCCGAAATACAGGACAACTTCAAAGCCATTTCCACGGAGATGGTCCACGAAGAGAAACGCGACTGGGAGATCTTCCGCAAGGTGGCCCAGGACGTCTTCTGGCCGCACATCGAGCAGGAGTACCGAGACGAGCTGAACGGCATCGTCGAGGGCCTGAAGGCGCGCGACGCGAAGCTGGACATCTGGGACATCGTCGCTCTCAACGCCTGGCTCGAGCTGCCCTACTACGACAAGGTCCACGACAAGGCCACCGGCACGCACACCAACGCCGCCGGACCGGGCGATCATTGCAGCGCCTTCGTGGCTACCGGCAGCTACACCAAAGACGGACGCCCCGTCATCGCGCACAATAACTGGACCAGCTACTCCTCCGGCGAGCGCTGGAACATCATCTTCGACATCCAGCCGGCCAACGGCAGCCGCATCATCATGGACGGCATGCCCGGCCTGATCCACTCCGGCGACGATTTCGGCATCAACTCCGCCGGCATCATGATCACCGAGACCACCATCAGCGGCTTCACCGGATTCGACACCGCGGGCGTGCCCGAGTTCGTCCGCGCGCGCAAGGCCCTGCAATATTCGGCCTCTATCGACGATTACGCGCGCATCATGAAGGACGGCAATAACGGCGGCTACGCCAACAACTGGCTGGTGGCCGACCGTAAGACCAACGAGGTGGCAAGCCTCGAGCTCGGCCTGAAAAACGTGGTTCTGCAACGCACCAAAAACGGCTTCTTTGTCGGCTCCAACTTCCCCGCCGACTCCAAGCTTGCCCGCGAAGAGACCGATTTCGACCTCAAAGACCGCGGCCGCAGCGAAAACGCCCGCCACGAGCGCTGGCTCGCGCTGATGGAGCAGAACAAAGGCAAGATCGATACCGGGCTGGCCGAGAAATTCCTGGCCGACCACTTCGATTCCTACGAAGGCGGCCCGGGCGGCAGCGAGCGCACGCTATGCGGCCACGTCGAGACCAGTCCGCGCGGCATGGGCACCTGGCAGCCGCCTTACGCCCCCGCCGGCGCCGTGCAGAACAAGGTGACCGACGCCGCCGGCGCCGAAAGGATGTCGATGCTGGCCCTGCTCGGCCACGCCTGCGGCCGCAGCTTCAAGGCCTCCGAGCACCTGGCGAGACACCCCGAATTCGCCTGGGAGCGCGACATCCTTAAGGACATGCCCGCGCGCTCCTGGACCCGCTTCACCGCCAAATAGGTTCTTTGTAGGGTAGGCCTCCCGGCCTGCCCGCGCCGCAGGCGCTATTGCCCGCCGGAGCTAATTACCAGAAGTATCTACTTATCACCTTCGGCGATGCCGGCGCCCCCGCGATCACCTTGACGTGCAACACCAGTTGCAGGTTCTTGCCTGGCCAACCCGCCGGCGCACCCTGTAGCGCCTCCGCCATCAGGTCCGGATTGGTTACCAGGTCCCCCGCCGCGTCCGTGCCGTATTGTGTAATCCCCGCGATCTCCACCAGCATCGCGTGCGTGTCCGGGTGAAACAGGCGCGACACGATCGCGTAATCCTCGTTGGTCCGCCGGTCGCGCGGCAGGTTGGCGATCGCCCACTCGGTCCGCTTGCCGCTATCCGTGATCCCCACGAAGTCCGGCGCCACCTCGATGAAGTAGCGCATCTGGCTGCTGATTTCCTTCCATCGCGTGTAGCTGTACCCCACCAGCACCGACGGCCCCGATCGCAAATCGGCGAACGAAACGTCGCTCCCCACCTTCAGCCGGTACGGCCGCTTCATGCGCGTGAACATGGCCGTCAGCCGCGAGGTCGCCACCAGGTCGCCGCCGCCCACGAACTGATCGTTCAGCGCGACAAAATCCTCCACGCGCAATGGCTGTTTGGAATTCGCGTCGCGATCCATCCCGTAGACCGGCACGTAGGCCGCACACACAAACACCGGCGAAGCCCCCCGGAATACAGGCGCCCAGAACTCGTCCACCGGCGTCTTAGCCGGCCGCGCCGCAATCCAAATCAATGCGCCCGCCGCCGCGGCCACGACTGCCGCCAGCACCCACCGTCGATTGGTTGGTGCGGGTCGGATCTCCGCTTCTGCCCGAGCGCCGGATGCCGGCCGGAACTCCGGCACGTACGTCCCCGAGGGCAGTTCGATCCGCAGCGGGTCGTTCGCGCCCTCGCCCGAGTAGTAAATCCCCAGCCGCTTGCGTACCTCGCCGGCCTTTACCCGCACCGTCGCGTCGTCGCTCGGTTCGTAATCGGTGCTCCGCCCGAACACCTCGATCCCGATGGTGCGCTCCTTGAGCATCTCGCCGTGCCCCTGAAGCGTGTGTTCCGTCACGTAGCGCAGAAAGTCCTGGCTCCGTTTGCTGGACCGGAACTCATGACTGGCCAGAACGCGGTCCAGTTCCTCGCGGATCTGCTCCTCGGTGACCCCGCCCATACTCCCACCTAGAAACTAGCACGTTCGATACACGTTACGAACCCCCCGGCAACTGTTTGGAACTGGACGCCCGCCGCTCACCCGCTCCACTATGCGGAATCATATGCTCCGGTCGGTCTTTCTGGTCGCAGCCCTCGCGTCGGCGCAGGCCTCTCCGCGGCTCAACCTCATGCCGCTGCCCTGGACGGTCACCCTGGCACCCGGTCAGCTACGCATCGATTCCAGCTTTCGGGTCGCCGCCACCGGCACTCCCGACCCACTCCTCCAGGCCGCCATCGACCGCTTCGCCGCACGCGTCTACCGGCAGGCCGGCCTTGCCGCCATTCATCCCGGCGCCCGTCCCGTGCTCGCCATCGATTGCCCCAATCCGGCGCTCGCCCGACCTACCCTCGGCGAGGACGAATCCTATCGGCTAGACGTCGCCCCCGGCGGCGCCCGCCTCTCCGCCCGCACCGTCACCGGCGCGCTCCGCGGCATGGAGACCTTCGCCCAGCTGATCGCGCCCGGCCCCGGCGGTTTCCAGGTCCCCGCCATCCATATAGAAGACCACCCGCGCTACCCCTGGCGCGGCCTCATGCTCGACGTCTGCCGGCACTGGATGCCCATCCCCGTCATCGAACGCAATCTCGACGCCCTGGCCGCCGTCAAGCTCAACGTCTTCCACTGGCACCTCTCCGACGACCAGGGCTTCCGCGTCGAGAGCAAGAGCCTCCCCAAGCTCCACGAGCTCGGCTCCGACGGCAACTTCTATACCCAGGCCGAGGTCCGCCACATCCTCGATTACGCCCGCGCACGCGGCATCCGCGTCGTCCCCGAGTTCGATATGCCCGGCCACGTCACGAGCTGGCTGGTCGGCTACCCCGAGCTTGGCAGCGCGCCCGGTCCCTACGAAATCCAGCGGCGCTGGGGCATTTTCGAGCCCACCCTCGATCCCACCCGCGAAGAGGTCTACCGCTTCCTCGACGCCCTCATCGGCGAAATGGCCGCACTCTTCCCCGATCCCTACTTCCACATCGGCGGCGACGAGGTCGAAGACATGCAGTGGAAGAACTCGCCCGCCATCCAGGCCTTCATGCGCGAGCACCACCTCGCCACCAGCATCGACCTCCACCATTACTTCAACAGCCGTGTGCAGGATCTGGTCAGGAAGCACGGCAAAATCATGATCGGCTGGGACGAGATCCTCGCTCCCGGCCTCGCTTCCGATACCGTGATCCAGTCCTGGCGCGGCGCCGAGTCTCTCGGCGAGGCCACCCGCAAGGGCTACCGCGGCATTCTCTCCGCCGGCTACTACCTCGATCACCTGCTGCCCACCAAAACCCACTACGCCGCCGACCCCGGCGATGGGGAAGGCATCCTCGGCGGCGAGGCCTGCATGTGGTCCGAATACGTCGGTCCCGAAACCGTCGATTCGCGCATCTGGCCGCGCATGGCCGCCATCGCCGAGCGTCTCTGGTCGCCGCGCCAGACCACCGACGTCGATTCCATGTACGCCCGCATGGAGGCCGTCAGCCGCACCCTCGAGTGGGTCGGACTCCGGCACCGCTCCAACTACCAGCCCATGCTCGACCGTATCGCCGGCGGTGAACCCGCGGATCCGCTGCGCATCCTCGCCGATGCCTGCGAAGCCACCGGCATCACGGTCCGCCGCGACGCGCGCAAATACACCAGCCTAGTCGACCTCAACCGCTTCGTCGACGCCGTCCGCCCCGAAAGCGAGTTCGTGCGCCGCCTCGCGCAGCCCGACCTGCGCGTCACATTTCAGCTCTGGGCCGATAACGACCGCCGCGTCCAGGCTCTCAACGTACCGGAACTCTCCACGCTCTCCAAGAACCTCTCGAAGTTAGGCGCCATAGGGCTTGAAGCCCTGAATTACATTGAATCCGGCAAACCAGCTCCCCAGGATTGGATCACCGAACAGACCCACTTACTCGATCAGTTAGAACAACCGACAGCCGAAGTGAAACTAGCCGCCGTCCGCACTGTCCGGATGGTCGTGGGGCAGGCCTCCCGGCCTGCCCGGCGCGCCCAGCGCGCAGGAGATTAGACATGAAAACCATCGCCGCCATTGCCGTTCTCTTTGCCTTGACCTTGCCGGTGCCGGCCCAGGAGTCCAGCGCCGCCATCACCGGCAAAATCGCCGACCCTTCCGGCGCCGCGCTCGCCGGAGCCACCGTAGTCGCCACCGACGCCGACCGCGGCACGGTCTGGACCACCAGGACCAACGAGGAAGGCGTCTACACCATCGCACGCCTGCCCGTCGGCCGCTACGAGCTCAAAGTCGAGGCCGCCGGATTTCAGACCGCGCGCCATGCCGCCTTCGACCTCGCCCTCAACCAGACCGCCAGGATCGACGTCACCCTGACTCTCGGCGCGGTCTCGCAGCAGGTCGAAGTAACCTCCTCCGCGCCTGTGCTGCAGACCCAGACCACCGAGGTCAGCTCCGTCATGGAAGCCAACGCCATCGCCGCGCTTCCCCTTCAGACGCGCAACTACAACCAGTTGACGCTGCTCGTACCCGGTTCCGTCACGATCAGCCCGGCATCCTTCAATACCGGCCTGAAGACCTTCAATGCCGCGCGTCCCAACCTCAACGGCAACCGTGAGCAGGCTAACTACTACTTACTCGACGGCATCGAGAATACCGAGTTTGTCGATAACAACGTAGCTTTCTCTCCCAACGTGGACGCCATCTCCGAATTCAATGTCATCACCAGCAATCCCAACGCCGAATTCGGCCAGTTCCTCGGCGGCGTAATCAATGTCACCCTCAAATCCGGCACCAACCAGTATCACGGCAACCTCTTCGAATATCTCCGCAACGACTTCTTCAATGCCAACGAGTGGTCGAATAACTTCAACGGCCTGCCCACGCCCCGCCAGCGCTGGAACGAATACGGCGGCACCTTCGGCGGCCCCATCCGTAAGAACAAGCTGTTCTTCTTCGCCGATTACCAGGGCTCCCGCTTCGACCTCCCAGCCACCTCCAGCCCGAAGACCACCTTCACGGCCCAGAACGTCAACGGCAACCTCTCCGACCTCGGCCTCAGCCTCCATTATCCCGGCACCACCGTGCCCATGCCCTCCGATCTGACCAAGGCCGCCATCTGCGGCGCGGGCCAGAAGATGGGTGTCGACCCGTGCATCACCGGCATCAGCCCCACCGCCCTCAAAATCGCCTCGGCCCTGCCCAAGCCCAACCTCCCCGGACTCGCCGGCGGCACCGTCAACAACCTCAATAACGTCGTCCAGAACTACACCCACGGCAACCAGGGCGACGTCAAGGTCGATTGGGCGCCCACCGACAAAGACCACATCTTCGCGCGCTACTCGCAGCAGCACATCGATAACCCCATCGTAAACAGCGAGGTTTTCCAGTACAGCGGCGCCGGCAGCAACGTCTTCCCACTGCAGCAGGCCGTGCTAGATTACTCGCGCACCTTCAGCCCCACTCTGCTCAACGACGCCCGCGTCGGCTTCAACTACTTCCCCGCCGAGGCCAACATCCAGGCCCTCAGCACCGCCGCCGGCGCCAGCCTCATCCCCGGACAACCCACGCAGTACCTGCCCGGCCTCTCCTTCGCCAGCGCCAAGCTCGGCGGCCAGCTCAACGGTCCCTTTGCTTTCGGCACCACTAACGGCCCCGAGATCTTCCACCAGAGCGCCATCCAGTTCTCCGATACCGCCATCTGGACCCGCAACGCCCACACCGTGCGCGCCGGCGTCCAGGTCATCCGCTACCGCAATAACTACATCCCGGCCACCAGTAACGACGGCGCCGCCGGCCAGATCAGCTTCAACGGCACGTACACCGGCTACTCCGAAGCCGATTTCTTCCTCGGCCTCCCGACTTACATGGGTTACGGCCTCGGCTTCGCCGGCACCGTCGGCCAGCGCAACAACGCCATCGGCGCCTTCGTCCAGGACGATTGGCGCATCACCCACCGCCTCACCATCAACTACGGCATCCGCTGGCAGCTTTTCACGCCGATCTACGAAGTCCACGACCGCATGACCAACTTCGGCATGTACTCCGGCCAGATCCAGCTCGCCGGCCAGAACGGCGCCAGCCGCGCGCTCTACAACCAGTACAACGGCGTCGCCAACTTCCTGCCACGCATCGGCCTCGCCTGGAGCCTCGACGACAAGACCGTCGTCCGCAGCGCATTCTCGCGCTCCAGCTTTCAGGAGGGCACCGGCGAGTTCAACCGCCTCGCCACCAACGCCCCCTGGAACGTGGACCTCGTCGGCCAGTGGGGCGGCGTCGGCGTCAATGGCGGCATCCCCGCCAGCCAGGTCACTCTCGACCAGGGATTCGCCGCGCTCGGCGCCACCAGCGGCTGCACCGTGCAGAACGTGACCTCCGCGCCCGCCGCGTGCTTCGCGGGCGTTCGCCTCCACGCCACCGACCCCGATTACCGCCCCGCGGTCTCCAACCAGTGGAACGTCACCCTCCAGCGCCAGCTTACTAACTCACTTACTGTGCAGGGAGGCTATGTCGGCCAACATACCGATCACCTTGCCGCCATTTACAACATGGGCCAGAACCTGCTCCAGCCGAACGGCACCGCCGTGCCCGGCCCCTACCTCGCCGGCAACCCGGCCCTCAAGTTCGGCGGTACCGGCCAGCAGCGCCTCAACACCTCCACCGCCATCCAGAACTACAACGGCCTCCAGGTGACCGCGCTGGAGCACGTCACCCGCGGCCTGGGTTTCCGCGTGAACTACACCTGGTCCAAGTGCCTTACCAACAACCAGGGCTACTACGGCCGCTACGGCAACGCCGCCGCCGCGCAAACCACCGCCGACGTCTCCTTCCAGTCGTACGTCTACAACGTCGGCCTCGATTACGGCCTCTGCGACGCCGACATCACCCACGTCTTCACCGGCTACGTCAACTACGACCTGCCCATCGGAAAGGGGCAGACCTTCGCCCGTAACGCCGGCAAGACCCTCAACACCATCATCGGCGACTGGCACTACGACGCCATCGTCAGCGCTCACGGCGGCCTGCCCATTTCGATGATCCAGTTCGGCTACGATCCCACCGGCGCCTACTTCCAACCGCGTCCCGACTGCCTCCAGCCCTCCGAAGCCACCCCGTATCAAAACTTCGCCGGCGGCGGCTACGTCTGGTTCAATCCGCTGACCATGGCTATCCCCGCCGCCGGCAAACTCGGCAACTGCCCCATCTCCAGCGAGCGCGGACCCGGCCTCAAGCAGATCGACATGAGCCTCTCCAAGCGTTTCAACATCACCGAGAGCAAGTACCTCATGTTCCGCTTCGACGCCATCAACACCTTCAACACGCCCATCTTCGCCGTCAACGGCTACTCGACCGACGTCTTCCCCGGCGGCGGCATCGACAAGTCGCGCTACGGCACGGATGCCGCCTACACCTCGAGCATCCCCACCGGCGTCGTGAATACGTCAATCGGCGCCCGCAACCTCCAGTTCGCGCTCAAATTCTATTTCTAAGTGTTTTGTGGGACAGGCTACAGCCTGGCTGAAGCCTGTCCCTCGATTGTCCGCGCTAATAACAGCCCAGGTTTTCGCAGCCGTTCCTCCGGCTTACTCGATTCCGTCACGGGTTCTGGCATAATAGAAGCAGAGGCTCGTTCGACAGGCCGGCGCACAGCGCACCCTCCGAAACAACCCTCCAACCCCGCTTGAACTACCCTATGAACGTAGAATCGCCAACCAGCATGCTCGAAATCCTCACGCCGGGAGCCGTAGCGAGCCGCGCGCGAGTCGTCTTGTTCGATTTCGACGGCACGCTATCGCTCATCCGCTCCGGATGGATGGACGTGATGGCTCCGATGATGGTCCAGGTGCTGCAACGGCAAAAAACAGGAGAGACGGAACAGCAACTGGCCGCCCTGGTGCGCGAGTTCATCTACCGGCTGAACGGCAAGCAGACCATTTATCAGATGATGCAGCTTGCCGAAGAGGTCAGGCGGCGCGGCGGGACGCCGGAAGATCCGCTTCACTACAAGCACCAGTATCTGGACCTGTTGTGGCAGCGAATCAGGCATCGCGTGGCCGCGCTCGAATCCGGAGCCGCCCAGCCTGGCGAGTACCTGGTGCCCGGTTCCATGGAACTCATCCGGGCGCTGAAGAATCGCGGCTTGACGCTCTACCTGGCCAGCGGCACCGACGAGGCCTACATGAAGCGCGAAGCCGACCTACTGGGTTTGACGCCGTACTTCGACGGCGGCGTCTTCGGCGCGCTGGACGACTACACGAAGTTCGAGAAGGACATACTGATCCGCGACATCATCCACAACGCCGGGATTCGCGGAGAGGAGTTTCTCGCCTTCGGCGACGGGTACGTGGAGATCCAGAACGTCAAAGAAGTGGGAGGCGTGGCCGTCGGCGTAGCCACCGACGAAGAGGAATGTCTCACGGTGGACGCGTGGAAGCGCGACCGGCTGGCGCAAGTTGGCGCCGACTACATCATCCCGAACTACCTGGGACGGGAGGAACTCTTTTCGGCGCTCTTTACGGCTTGATCCCGATCAAGCCGAGATTTTGAACCGGAAACTCATGTCCTCGCCGAACCACTGGATGTAGTTGGTTCCCCAGCCGTTGTTGAAGAGGCTGAAGTGGAATCCTTTGGCCGGATCCGGCTGGTTCCTGGAAAAGTACACCGGTAACTTCTCGCCCAGGGCGACTACCGGCGCATCCCACGACTCGATTTTCAGAGTGCCTTCCGGGCCGCGATATCCCAGGCCGCCGAGGACCGCATGCATGGCGCGGTTGCCGCCCGTCACCACGTCGAAAAGCGAAACCGGACTGCCGGACTTGTCCATCATCCAGCCTCGAGGATCGGAAGCGGACGGCAAGAAACTCAGCCACAGACCTTCGGGCATGCGGTTCGCGGCCTTGCCGAACCACGAGAAGCGGATCTCGATTGCGGGTTCGGAATCGGGCAGGATCAGCTCCAGGAACATCTTTTGCGGCCAGGCGGTGCAGCCGGTCTTTTCCGCCTCGGGATCGTCGATTTTGAGCTGAGCCACGATGCGCTGGCCCTCCGCGGTTTGAGCGGCGCGGCAATCGCCGATCACGGGCTGCCACACGCGGCTTTGCGCGCCGAAACGCTCGATGTTCGGTTTGCCGAAATCCTTCGGAGCCCAGTCGGCCTGGCTCTTGAGGTATGCGGTAAAGAAGCGGTCGTAGTCGGCCTTGGAGAGCGTTTGGTAGGAGAACACGGCGAACGGCCGGGCCGGCGAAGCCCACTCGTGCCCGGACTTGCGGCTTCGCAGGCGGGAGATGGCGCCCGTTTTCGGGTCGAGTGCGACGGTGAAATGCTTCGTCTCAATGGGCTCGGCGGCGGCGTGCGGCTTCAAGCCGGAGACGTCGGGCTCGCGGGGCTCGAGGCCGCGCAACCGATCGGCCGCCTCGGTGCGAAGGGGCGCCGGCAAGGCTGCAACGGCATCGAAGAGGTCCTGACGCTTTTCCGCCCAGCTCGACTGCACCACCTTGTATTTGGGCTGGTCCAGCATCATCCGCAAATCGTGGGGCGTGTAGTGATCGAAATCCAGCCACGTCTTGGTATCGGTGCCCCACGTGTGCTCCACCTCCAGCAGGAAGCTGGCGAGGAACGCCAGGTCGGCGGGGCCGCCCGCCTGGAGCTTGCCGTCCGCGATCCACCGGCTGCGCAGACGCGCCGCTTCCAGATAGCGGGCGACCTTCACGGGATCGCTGGGCACGCCGTAGATCCAGGTATCGCCGATCTCCTGCGTCACGACCGGGAGACGGCCGCGGTACGGCTCGACGGCATCGGCGACATCGGTGAGGCTGGCGGCTTTGACCTGGGCATTGGGGAACTGCTTTCGCAGGCCGGAATAGATATGGCGGATCTCGTCGAGAGTGTGAGGGCCGGCGTTGTCGTCGCGAACCTCGATGTCCACCGCGAGGTCCGATCCGGGAATCTTCACGACGCCGCCGTATTCGTGCAGATGGTACATGACGACCAGCGAATTGCCGGCGGCGTCCCTCCACAGGAACAGGGGCGGCACGTCGGGCGGCGTACTGGCGGAGTTGACGCCGATGTCGAGGAACTTCACGCCGTGCCCGGCAAGAGGAGCGACGATGCCGCGCGTGTGCCCGGGAACGTCGGTCATCTTGGCGCCGGTGGTGGTGCGCTGAAAGCGCCGGTCGAGCGATTGGGAGAGCGCCAGGCCGCCGGCGATCAGGGTGGGATCCATGAGCTCCGTCTGCCAGGTAAACGGCAGGGCGTGCCAGGCGAGGTCTCCTTCGCGGATGGCCTGCTCCATGCGCTGGCGCTCCGCGCCGGAGTGCTTTTCCAGGTACTGGTAGACCAGCCAGGAGCCGGTGGTCCAGACGTAACGGTCGGCGCCCTGGCTGCGCAGCGCCGCCGCGGTCTGGATGGCGCGCGGGAAATATTGCTCGAAGTACTTGCGGATGATGTTCGCCTGAGTATCGACGAAACCGACGTCGAGGTGGCACTTGAACATGACCAGGACGCGCTTTACTTCCCGATCCGGCGCCGCGGATTCGGAAGCCTGGAAGGCAGGTGCGGAGTCCGGAGTCAACATCCGGAAGGCGCCGCCGGCCAGCAGATTGCCGATGAAGTTTCGACGTTCCATCACTTCCAGATTATGACGCCGCACATCGCCGGGGTTCGACTCGACAAAAAATGTACCCGGGCGAGGGCCGCCTGCATCAAACCGTGTATCCGCGTCGGAACCCGTGCGTAAGGAGCACACCAATGGCTCGAAACATGTTTGTGGCGCTGGCATTCGTTTTGGCCGGTACAGGGTTTCTCGGTGCAAATACCCCGGTCACATTTTCGTTGAACGAACCGGTCACGGTCGCCGGTGTGCCGCAGGTCACACTCGGCCCGGGAACGTACGTCGTGCGGACGGTGGATAGTGCCGCCGGCATGAAGGTGGTTCAGGTCTTGAGCAAGGGGCAGGACTATGTCTACACGACGGTCCTGACCATTCCGGCCACGAGGCCCTACCCGGACGACAAGCGGCAGTTTGTCTTCTCGGAGACTCCGTCGGGCACCCCGCCCGCGCTCCACTTCTGGTTTCCGCCCGGCGAGACTTCGGGACATGAGTTCGTCACTCCGCGCGGCCTGTTCGCTCCGCAGCTTGCCAGCGTGCCGGGATCGCTGCAGACCCGGCCCGATCGTGGCGCGAACGCCGGGGAACGCGCGCAGACCGCAGCGGACCTTTATGCCTTGCGGGAGGTTCTCGAGCAGATCGAGAACGGCAAGTTCGGCGCCGCGCGCGATTCGTTCCGCCGCAATTACTTCCTGGCGCAGAGCCGCGAGGGCGCCATGGCGTCGTTCCTGCTCGCCCTGCTCATGACCGACAGCAAGGAAGCGAAGGCATCGCTCGAACTGGTGAACCGGCTGGACCCGGTGCGCGCCCGGGTGATGGCGGATCTGGGCGTTGACGCCGTGGTCCAAACGCTTCCGGCCGCGCGCAAGGACCTCAAACGGAGCCCGGTTCGCCGCTTCCTGCTGAATTTCGCGATGGAGAGGATCGACGATACGATTCCGCGTACGGCGGTGCTTGCGTTCGAACGGCACACGCTGAAGGGCGATTCGTTCCCGGTCGAGCTGGCGTTGGACCGGCGGCGCGAAGAGGTTGCCCGGAACAGGGCGCGGGAGGAGCAATGGGTTCTGGCCCGGGCGCAGCTCTCGAAATTGAATGACTGCGTCAAGCTGCTG
>DATJYW010000039.1:0-14460 GCA_035499435.1 Candidatus Acidiferrales bacterium
CCCGCCGAACGAGAGGTTGTGCTTGCCGTGAGTCCACGCGAGCGACGCGTTGACGTTGTGCTCCGGGTTGGCGCGCAATTGCGGCCCCACATTCCCGATACCGCTGTTGGCCGAGCCGATGTAGCCTCCCACGTTCAGGAAGAATCCCTGTGTCGTGTCGAGATTCTTGTAGCCGGCATCGGTGAACGGCTTCAGTCCCAGCGAATTGGTGGGGTTGACCGTCGCCGGCCGCGAGTTGATCCCGCCGCGGACGGACAGAATCAGGTTCGGCGTGAAAATGTGATCCCAGGCGCCGCCGATATTCCACACGTGAAATGGACTGGGTGTGATCGACGACGTGCCTGCTACAATCCCGTTGTTGTCGTTCCACATCAGGTACGCGCGCGCAAACACGACGTTCTTGTCGCTGAAGTGATGGTCCACGCGGAAGTCATAATTATTGGCGTTATTGACGGTGCTGCGCGAATCCAGGCAGTTGTACACCGCCGAGACATAGTTTGGGGTAAACGCGCAGTTCTTGCCCTGTGTCCCCGTGTAAGCCTGAATGATGCCGACCAGTTGCTTGTCGATCAGCCCGGCGGGAAGCCTGTTGCATGGAGTTCCGCCTGCCACCTGAATCCCGTATCCCGGCGTGCCGAACGCCGCGCCTGGATTCTGGAGTGCCATCGGATTCCCGGTCTGGTCGCAAGTGAAGGGCACCGCGGAGTTGGCTCCGGTCTCGGCGAACGGGTTGTAGATCGTATTCGGCGTAATGCCGGTCTTGGTCGCGTTCACCGTTCCGATCAGCTCCGGGCTCACTTTGCCCGTGAAATCGCCGCCGAGTTCTTCGGGGGTGGGAACGATGGCGAACGTGTTGGTCGGGACCGAATAGCGCCAGCCTTCATAGGAAGCATAGAAGAAGGTCTTGTTCTTGATGATGGGGCCGCCGAATGTGCCACCGAACTCGTGCTGCGAATAGCCGATGGGCGAGACCGGCGTGCCGGAAAGAATCGCCGCCGCGCCCGCCGCCGTTTGCGTGCCCGCGGCCACCTGGCCGTTCAGGTTGCTGGCCAGCGTGGGACAGAGCGCCGCCGTGCAGAAGCCGGTGAACGGGTTGCGCGCGTCGAAGATCTGGCTGCGGGCGAACTCCCAGGCGGAACCGTGAAAATTGTTCGTGCCGCTCTTGGTCACGATGTTCACCACGCTGCCCAGCACATTCGCGTACTGCACATCGTTGTTGTGCGACTGCACCTTCATTTCCTGAATCGTATCGGCGATCGGCGGCACGCTCCACCCGCCCCCGCGGTCGTCGGTATTGATGATGCCGTCCATGTAGTACGTGTTGTACCGGTTGCCCTGCCCGTTCACCGACACTTTGTAAATGGTCGAACCCGGGATCGCGATATTGCCTCCGTCCGCGCCCCCTGCATTGGTGCGGCCCGCCGAGTTGCCCTGCGAGGTGTCCATCGGATTCACCCCCGGCTGCAGGACCAGCAATTGGCTGAAATTGCGCCCGTTCATCGGCAGCTCGTGGATCATCACCTCGGTAATCGTGGTCCCCAATTCGGTGGACGCCCGCTGCACCATCACGTCGATGGCGTCGGCGCTGATCGTCACCGTCTCGGTTGACGAGCCGACAGCCAGCGTAATGGTCTGGGTGAACTTCTGGTTGACGTCCAGCTTGAACGGCGGCAGGGCGGCTGTTTTGAACCCTGTTTTCTCCACCGTGAGCACGTAGTCGCCCGGCGGCAGGTTCAGGATCGTGAACGTCCCGTCCGCGGCCGTCTTTTTCTCGCTGCGGACGTTGGTCGCCTGGTTGATCGCGGTCACGGTCGCGTCAGGTATCCCGCCGCCCGTAGCATCCAGGACAGTCCCCGTCACAACGGCGGTGGGGGTTTGGGCAACTGACGCCACGGTCAGGAAAAATAACGCCAGCAACAGCACAGCACTCGTGTGGATGCCGGAGGGCAAGAGTCGACGCGGTCTTCGCATATTCTCACCTCGGAGACTTATTAGCGATAATTACACCAGATTGAACGGTAAAGTCAATGGGGTGTTTGTGGGGTAGGCGTCCTCGCCTGCCCCGCGCCGAAGGCGCGCTCCGTCTGCGCGACTGTACTTGCCGTTCCTTTGCTGCTGCTTTTCCTCCCTGCTGCCGCCCGACCTCTCCTTCCCCCCGGGGAGGCACCTTTCCCTGAGAAAAGCGACGCTATTGGTTGAGGAGGAGCGGTCCGAACTTGTCGCGCGTCTCGGGATGAACCCTGAGGCCGGCAACCTTGTTCCCGGGACCGGTGGTGTCCGCAAGATGCGCTGGGGCCGTCCAGGGCAGAGGCAAAATCACGCTGAAGCCGATGGCATCGTCGGACACCGTCATGCTGCAAATCGAGTGCAACCTTGAATTTGGGTATTCACTTTCGAGCGTGAACTCGGCGCAGAACCCCTACGCCGAGCATTGCAGTCAGCAGCTCCGCACATGTGGATGGCTCGGGTACCGCTGCCGGACTGAATGGCTGAACGTCGGGAGCAGCCAACGAGAAGGCGCCTCCCGGCGCCGAGCCAAAAGTCTCCACTTGGGGGTTGGCCCCGCCTGCCAGGGTCACATCCAGAAACTCGTCGGCGCTGCCGTTGGTCGGAAGCTCGATCCCGTTGTGATCGAGAATCGCCAGTGTGAACAGATCCGGCGTGCCCCCGCCGTCGAGCACGTTGGTCGTGACGATCGTAAACGCGAGCAAGGTTCCGGGCGTGAAGGATTCGAAATACTCATTGAAGAAGGCCGTATCCTTCAGCGTCACGCCCGAGGCCAGGCTGCCGGAAGCCCCGCCGGCCGCCGTTCCGCCACCGGATGCGCTGCCGCCGCCAAACGCGAAGCTCGTCAATTTGACTGTGTTGTTATTCAGGTCGCCTGGCAGGCCGCTTCCGTCCAGGAATTGCAGATCGACCATAAACGTGCCGTGTCCGATAAGTGGAGTAGTGTCCAGCGAGAACGTGTACGTAATGTCGGCTTGGGCCAACGGCACGAGCCCGAGGGCAAGCGCCGGCAATAGTATGAGTCGCTTTTTCATTTCTTATCTTCCTCCGGGACCAGCCAGCACGCGGATGCCATAGGTGATGCCCGTGTTCGCAGTATCAATGAATTCGACGGTGCCGGACTGAGGCACGCCTGGATCGAGCGATGCGGCAGCGAGATTCAGATAAGGGCTGCCTTGCGGAACATCGCACAGGGTCGCGCCCGCGATGCCGAACAAACTTGCATTGGACGAGATATTGTCGAGTGCCAGAGAGATCGGCCCGGTGATCGGGGAAGCGCCCGTATTCGTCACCGTCACCGTTTGCGTGAAATGCCCGGTGGTTCGGTTGTAGCGGAAACCGCCGCGGGTAATTTGGACTTGCGCGGTGACGTCCTGCCCGCAGGACCCCGAGGGACTCAGAAGATAGTGCGCCAGGCTGCCTATACTTAGCGTAAACTGACCGGCATCATTAAAACTAGTCGTAACAGTGCTCTGGAGTTGCCCGCTGAGGATGAGTCCCGCCGGTACCTGAATGGGAGTGGCAACACCGTTCTGCCATAGCTCGAAGCCGAGGATCGAGCCACCGCTAACCTGCGTATAAACGACTTGGCCCAGCTGATTCATATGCCCGTAGCCGCTCGGACCGAGATCGTGAATGCCGCCCTTGTCCCACACCACGAGGTGGGTGGGAGAGGTATAGTAGCCGAGCACGTTACCGAGGTCATTGATCGTCGTCCCTGTGGCGCCCGCGAGGGCGCCCAACGGCAGGAAGGAAGTGCTTCCGCTGGTCTCGATCAGGAAGGGATCCGCGGCCGGAAAACCCGGGGGCGGAATGTAGGGCGGCGCGCAGAAGGAATTGACGAGGTTCTCCAGTACCTGGTCGGCGTCGTTGATGGCAGCCTCAAAACCCAGTCGGACTCCAGGGTAATAGCCCGGCGGCAGCGCGCTGCACTGGGACGGTATCGGAACCGGCAGCAGCCGGAAGCTCGAGCCGTTGTACACCCAGGCGCTCGAGCAGGATTGCGTGTTTCCTTGCGGGAGGTACGTGGTCGCCCCCACGATGTGTCCGGCGGCATTGATGCCGAAGGAAGCGCTGGTTACGGAATAGCCCGGACCAAGACAGGCGGCAATCGGGGCATCCGGCAGCACTGTTGGCACGCCATTCGTCCATATCACAACGTGATCTATGGCGATGCCAAAACGGTCGGTGCCCGCCTGCAATGTTCCAACTACGACACCGGAATCGTTGATGCCGTAGTAAGCCGGTTGGGCAACGTAAGATAATCCAGAGGGAATCGGCAGGGGAGTCATCGCGCCGTTGCTCCACACGGCGGGAAACCGGTTCAATCCAGTGCAGTTGTTGTTGTTGCAGGCGTCGCCCAGAACTTGCCCTTTGTTGTTTAGCGCAAGGATGTTGGCGAAACCAGGAGATCCCGCCGCTCCCGGAATCGCGACGGCCGTGTAAGTTTGCGCGGCGGCGACTCCCGCCGCCACCAATAGAATAGGGAACTGTCTCATGTGGGCACTCATCTTCGTAAACGGGAGTTGGCACCAATAGGGGTCATCTCTTATTGCAGGCGCTTTCCGGACTGCGCTACACTGCCCAATGCCATGGCCGCGTCCGCCCCAAGTGAGATCACCCTGTTGCTCAATCGCTTACAGGAAGGCGATGCAAGGGCGTTGACGGACCTGGCGCCGCTCATTGGCGCGGAGCTGCGGCGCATGGCCGCACGGTCTCTCGCCGGCCAACCGCCGGGTCACACCTGGCAGCCCACGGACCTGGTCCATGAACTGTGGGTCCGGTTGCTGGGGCGGAATGAGCTCCGGTTTGAGAACCGCTCGCATTTCCTGGGGGTAGCGGCGCACTTGATGCGCGGTATGGTGATCGATCATGCGCGCCGGCGCTGCGCCCGCAAACGCACGCCGGTGGAGGTGCCAGGCGCCGGCAATGAGTTCGAAACACTGCTCGGCCTCACCGACAGCCGGGCCGCCGAATTGATCGCCTTGGACGATGCGCTCGATCGCCTGGCGGCGGCCAGTCCCCGGCAATCCCAGATCGTCGAGTTGCGCTATTTCGGCGGCTCTTCCGTGGAGGAAACAGCCGAGGCCTTGGGCATCTCACCCAAAACCGTGAAGCGCGACTGGGCCATCGCTCGCGCCCGGCTGCACGCGGAGTTGAACAGAATCGGCCATGATGCAGAACAGCCGCGCGGATAGCGTCTTCGCCGGGGCCATCCACCTGTCCGGTCCCGAGCGCGCACGATTTCTAACTTCCGAATGCGGGACCGATGAGGCTCTGCGCGCCAGCGTGGAACGTCTGCTGGCGGCCCATGACTGTTCCACGGGCCTACTGGACCGGCCGCTCTTCACGCTGCCACCGGAGCCGGAAGACGTCTGGTCGGGCCGCGTGCTGCACTCCCGCTACCGGATCGAGCGGTTCCTGGCGCGCGGCGGCATGTCCACCGTTTACCTGGCCCGCGACGAACAACTGGCCGGCAAACCCGTGGTGGTGAAATTCCTGCACTCCTGGGCGCGCCAGTTCGCCTGGCTCAAGGAAAAGTTCCGCGGGGAAATGGAAGCTCTGGCGCGTGTCCACCACCCCGCCGTCGTGGCCGTACTCGATTTCGGCGAGACGGCGGACGGGCTGCCCTTCCTGGTCATTGAATATGTCGAAGGCGTGACGCTGCGAGCTGAGATGGCCGAAAGCCCGATGCCGATCGGGCGCGCGGCACGCATTATTCGCGAAACCGGCAGGGCCGCCGCGGCGGCCCATGCCACCGGAGTCCTGCACCGCGATCTGAAGCCGGAAAACATCATGCTGGAGCGGCCCGGGACATCGGAGGAGCGTGTCAGGCTGATCGACTTCGGCATCGCACGGATGGACGAGCCGTCCCGCGAGTTCAACACGCGCATGACCCAATTCGCCGGCACTACGCCCTATATGGCGCCCGAGCAATTGCGCGGCAAGCCGTCGGCGGCCAGCGATATTTACGGGCTCGCGGTGGTGGCCTACGAACTCTTGACGGGAGTACGGCCGTTCCCTGCCACCAGCCCCGTGGAGTTGTACGAGCAGCAGCGCGCGGGCGTGAAAGCGGAGACGCTACGCCGCCATGGCGTATCCGAGGCGGCGGCACGCGTCATCTTGAAACAGCTTTCGTTTCGCGCCGAGGACCGCGGCTCAACCGCGAACGAGGCGGCGGAGCTAATCGCTGAGGCGCTTCTCCACCCCGTCCGGCTCGTCTGGACGCGGCGGCGTGTCATGACAGCCGCGGCCACCGGCGTGGCGGCGGGCGCGGCCGGGGGAGTGGCGTGGTGGATGCGGGAGCCGCCGCTCGGCCCGCACGACCGTGTCATCGACATGCCCCTGCCCTCCGAGCCCCTGGAGCACGGGTTTCAGGCGACGGGTGAGATCGACAACCGCGTGGTTTCGAACGCCGACCACACAGGCTTTGAGGCCCTCCGCCTGATCTCCGACAGCCAGGGAGGCTACCACCGCCGCTTAACCCGGGCGCAGGTGGCCGCGGCGCAACGCTTGGGCTGGCGGATTACCTTCGATGCAACGGCCGAAGAAGGCATTCTTTACGTCAATTTGGATATGCCAGGGACGCCCGCACGCTACCTGTTCAACGTGGTCGCCACGGCGGAGGGACCTGGTTTCGTCCGGCTGCCGACCGCGGTCGTGCCCAAGTCCCTGGGTGTCGATCTGCCGCTTACCCCCAAACCTGGTGGCCGCCACCGCTATGTGTTGGGTGTGGGGCCGCGGGCAACCACGGCCGAAGTCTGGGTAGATGGCATCCATTACTATTCCGGATACAAGGGCTTGACCGATTTCCGGTATCGGCGCGGGCCCGAGATCGGCGTAGCCGCCTATGGCACGAAGCACGCAGCTGGCGTGGTCTGGAAATTCCGCTTCGAAATCGGGTAGCCTGTGCCCTCGGAACCCCCTTTCAATTCCAGACTCTGCTATCCTAATTACCAGGAGGGGCGTCCCCACACGCCATGCTGTCAACAGTCCCATCGCACAACCACCCGTTCGTAATCCCAGTCTCTCCCCGCCTCCCCTCGCCCCGCCAACTCGCCGGATTACCAAACGAACCCACTATGTCGTTGAAAACAAAGGATGACCCAGAAAAAACGAACCTGGAATCAGCCCCTACCGCCCCCTCCAGAACCCAGCAAAAACCCAATCCGCCCGCTCCCGAGCCGCTAATTTCGCCCCCACCCCCACCGTCCCTACCTTCAGGAAGACCTTGCTAGGATGAAAGCGCTGATGGCAGCTCAAATGGAACCGGCCGCCGCCTCGATCAACGATCTGGAGCAGATCTTCCGCGAACACCATGCCATGGTCTTTCGCGCCGCCTACCGGGTCACCGGCAATGCGGGAGACGCCGAAGACGTCATGCAAACCGTGTTTCTGCGGATGATGAAACGCGACCAGTCGGCGGAGCCCGTAAGTAATATGACCAGTTTTCTCCACCGCGCCGCCGTCAACGCGGCCCTCGACCTCGTCCGCTCCCGCCAGAACGTCCGCAACATCCCCCTCGATGAGCTCGAACCCGTCCTCGCCGAATCCGCCCACCGCGGCCCCGACCGCGCCCACGGCTCCGGCGAAATCCGCGACTGGCTCCGCGGCGCCCTCGGCCGCCTCAACCCCCGCATCGCCGAAATGTTCGCCCTGCGTTTCTTCGAAGGCAAGGACAACCCCGAAATCGCCCGTCTGCTCAATACCACGCCGGGAACCGTCGCGGTGACTCTCTCCCGCACGCGCGACCGGCTGCAGAAGGAATATCAAGCGTACCTGGGAGGTGTGGCATGAACCTCGAAAGCAATCCCATGGACCCTGCCCTGGAGCAAGCCATGTCCGAAATCCGCGAAGAAACCGTCGATGACGCGATCGTCGAAGCCGCCGCAGCCCGCGTCTGGGCCAACCTGTCGCACGCGCAGGCCCACGCGCCCCTCCGCACCTGCGCCGATTTCCAGGCGCTCCTCCCCGATTACAAGGCAGGCCGCCTCCCCGGCGCCCGCGCCATGCTCGTCAAGGACCACCTCCACGAGTGCGTCGCCTGCCGCAAGGTCTACGAAGGCAAAGTCGTCACCATGCCCGTGGCCGCCCCCCGCCGCGCCAATCCGACCGTGCGCTGGGCCATCGCCGCCGCCGTGGTCGCCGCCGCCGGGCTCTCCGTCTGGGTCGCCGTCGATCAGTACGGCAACCGCACCGGCCACGCCTTCGTCCAGGCGCTCAACGGCACCCTCTACGAAATCACCCCCAACGGGATCCAGGCCCTGGCCCTCAACCAGGCGCTGCCCGATGGCGTCGAGATCCGCACCGCCAAAGACTCCGACGCCGTCCTCCAGTTGAAAGACGGCAGCACCGTCGAGATGCGCGAGCGCTCCGGCTTCACCACTTCCCAATCCACCCGCGATCTCACCGTCCGCCTCAGCCGCGGCAGCGTCATCGTCCAGGCCGCGCACCGCAGCTCCGGACACCTCTTCGTCGTCACCCCGGATTGCCGCGTCGCCGTCACCGGCACCGTGTTCAGCGTCACCAGCGGCGTGAAGGGCTCGCGCGTCAGCGTCATCCAGGGCGAAGTGCGCGTCTCGCAGGATAACCAGGATAAGCTGCTCCACCCCGGCGATCAGACCGTCACCAGCCCCAGCCTCGAGCCGGTCTCCGTCAAGGACGACATCTCCTGGAGCCGCAACCGCGACACACTCGTCCGCCAGCTCGAAAGCCTGAAGGCGGGTCTCGCGAGTATTCAACTGCCCAGGCTCCGCTACTCGAGTAAGCTGCTGGGCCGCCTCCCGGCCGGCACCGTCTTCTTCGCCAGCATCCCCAACCTCGCCGATTACCTCGGCCAGACCCAGACGGTCCTCAACCAGAAGATGGCCGAAAGCCCCGAGCTGCGCGCCTGGTCCGCCGGGAACACCGCCCGCATGCAGACCATTTTGGAAAAGCTGCGCGCGGCAAGCGAATACCTCGGCGACGAAATCGCCGTCTTCGGTTTCAACGACGCCTCCGGCAAGGCCGTCATGCCCGTCTTCCTCGCCGAAGTGAAGCGCGACGGCCTCGCCGACTTCCTCAAGAAGGAGAACCTGCCGCTCACCATCGAGCAGCGCAACGGCCTAATCGCATTCGGTCCCGACGCCAATGCCGTCGCCTCCTTCGCCCAGACGCTCGATTCGCCCGCGGGAGGCTTCACCGGCACGCCCTTCTACCAGCGCATCTCCGAAAGCTATCGCAACGGCGCCGGCCTCCTGCTCTGCGCCGACCTCAGCCAGATGGGCGAGCAGCACACCATCGGCGGCGCGCGCTACTTCATCGCCGAAGAGAAGCAGGTCGATAACCAGATGGAGATGCGCGCCTCGCTCGGCTTCGAAGGCCTGCGCACCGGGATGGCCGCGTGGCTCGCCGCGCCCGCCCCCATGGGCGCGCTCGATTACATCTCGCCCGAAGCCACCATCGTCATGGCCTTCGTCGTCCGCAACCCCGGCGCGATCCTCGATGAAGTCGTAGGCATGCAGCAGCGCTCCCCCGCCGCCGCCCAAAAGGTCTTCGCCGACGCCAAAATCCAGACCGGCATCGACATCCGCACCGACCTCGCGGCCGCCCTCGGCGGCGAGTTCTCGCTCTCGCTCGATGGCCCCGCCATCCCGGTCCCGTCCTGGAAGCTGGTCGTCGAAGTGTACGATCCCGCGCGCATGCAGGCCACGCTCTCTAAATTCGTCCAGACCTACAACGACGAAACCGTCAAGCGCGGCGGCCAGCCCCTCCGCGTCGGCCAGGAAGTCTTCGAAGGCCGCACCTATTATATGATCGGCGGCCCCGACGGCAGCCCGCTCACCGAGGGCCACTACACCTTCGCCGATGGCTACATGATCGCCGGACCCTCGCGCGCCCTCGTCTCGCGCGCGCTCCAGGTCAAGACCGCGGGCACCTCCATCGCGCGCTCGGCGCAGTTCGTCGCCATGGAGCCGCGCGATCACTACAGCAACTTCTCGGCGCTCATCTACCAGAATCTCGGCACCACGCTCGCGCCCATCACCTCGTTGCTCGGCGCGTTCGCCGGCCGCGGCGGCGCCAACGGCAACAACCCGCTCGACAAGCTCGGCAATATGAAGCCGATGATGATCGCCGCCTATGGCGAGCCCGACCGCATCAACGTCGCCTCCACCGGCGACCTCATGGGCCTCAGCCCGGCGAACCTCGTGACCGGGAACATCCAAAACGCGATTCCGTTCACGCAATTCATGGGAACACCGCGCCGCGTGCCTGCGTTTAAATAGGGGAATGGACCCCGTAATTGAGCTCGATGGTCTCGAAGTCCGCTTCGGCACGCGGACCATCCTGAACAAACTGAAGGCCTCGCTCACCGGCCGGTCCATCGGCCTGCTCGGGCCGAACGGTGCGGGCAAGTCCACCCTCATCAACACCCTGCTCGGCTTCCACAAACCCAGCGCCGGCACCGCGCGCATCTTGGGCCGCGACGTCCGCACCCACGCCCGCGAGGTCCGCTCGCTCATCGGCTACATGCCGGAGAACGACGCCTTCATCGCCAACATGAGCGGCGTGCGCTTCGTCCGCCTCATGGCCGAATTGGCCGGCCTGCCCAAAGAGCACGCCCTCGAGCGCACCCACGAAGCTTTCTTCTACGTCGGTCTCGGCGAAGTCCGTTACCGCGCGCTCGGCACTTATTCCCTCGGCATGAAGCAGGCCGCCAAACTCGCGCAGGCCATCGCCCACGGTCCCAAGCTCCTCTTCCTCGACGAGCCCACCAACGGCCTCGATCCGCCCGCCCGCCTGCGCATGATCCAGCTCATCCAGGAGATCCGCGACCGTGGCGATCAGCACCTGATCCTCAGCTCTCATCTCCTCCGCGACGTCGAAGAGTGTTGCGATGAAGTCCTCATTCTCAAGGACGGCAACATCGCCGCCTTTTGCAACCTCGAAGAGGAGCGCCGCGCCAACAAGCGTTTCCTCGAAGTCGAAACCCGCGGCGAAGTCAACGGCAACTTCATCGCCGCCATGCAAGGCCTCGGCTGCGAAGCAGCCACCGGCGCGCAAGGCCGCCTCAAGCTGGTCCTCCCCGACGGCCTCGAAGTCCGCCAGCTCTACGAGATCGCCGCCCGGCAAAACGTCCAGATCCGCCGCCTGAACCACAAGCGCGACTCCCTCGAAGACATCTTCCTCAAAGCCATGGAGGCCGCCAATGGCCAATAACCATTTGACCGCGCGCAGCGCCCCTCGCTCCCTGCGCGCAGCGCAGCGGAGCCCCCGACCCCCGACCCCCGACCCCCGACCCCTGTGCGGAGGCACCCATGGCTGTCTATAAGAAAACCTACCGCCCCTACGACGGCGCGCTCACCCCGTCCCTAACCCGCTTCCTCGTCATCCCGCGCTACGCCTTCGAGGACATGCAGAAGTCGCGCTTCCTCACTATCTTTTACATCGCCAGCTTCATCTACCCGCTGGTCTGCGCGCTCATCATCTACGTGCAACACAACGCCAGCGCCCTGAACTTGCTGGGCGCGCAGAGCGCGCGCAACCTGATCTCCATCAACGCGACTTTCTTCCTCAATCTCCTAGGCTGGCAGAGCATGCTGGCGCTGTTCCTCGCCGCATTCATCGGACCCGGCCAGGTCTCGCCCGACCTCTCTAACAACGCCCTCTCCCTGTATCTCGCGCGCCCCTTCTCCCGCGCCGAATACGTGATCGGAAAGATGTGGATCCTGATCGTGCTCATGTCGCTCATGACCTGGGTCCCCGGCCTGCTCCTGTTTCTCCTGCAGGCCTACCTGGAAGAGGGTTGGACCTGGCTGCACGATAACACCGGTCTCGCCATCGGCCTCTTCTTCGGCTCCTGGGTGTGGATCCTGATCATGGCCTTGCTCGCCCTGGCTCTCTCCGCCTGGGTGAAGTGGAAGCCCGCCGCCGGAGCACTGATGTTCGGCGTCTTCTTCGTGGCCGCGGGCTTCGGCGTTGCCATCAACGGCGTGCAGCGCACCAAGTGGGGACACCTGCTCAACATCAGCGCGCTGATCGGCGCCGTATGGGTCCAGCTCTTCGGCGCCGACCCGGCGGTCAACAACGGCGGCGTCTTCTTCCGCATGCCGCAAGGCCAGGAGTTGCCGCTCTGGTGCTGCTGGACCTCGCTGGCCTGCTTCTGCGCCATGTGCCTCTACATGCTCCACCGCAAGATCCGCGGCGCCGAGGTGATCCGGTGAGCGATAACCTGATCACCTTCGCCAACGTCTCGCGCTTCTATGGCGAGGTGCTGGGCATCAATAAGGTCAACCTCTCGATCCCGCCCGGGATCACCAGCCTCGTCGGTCCCAACGGCTCCGGCAAGACCACCCTGATGAACCTGATGACCGGCCTGATCCGCCCCAGTCAGGGCGAGATCACCGTGCTCGGCATCGCGCCCGACGATCCGGAGCGCCTCTGCCGTGCCGTCGGATACTGCTCGCAGTTCGACGCCTTCCCCAAGGGCATCACCGGCTACCAGTTCATCTACTCCTTCCTGCGCATGTACGGCATGAGCCACGAAGAGTGCGACCGCCGCACCATGGCGTCGCTCCAGATGGTCGGATTGATGGAGGCACGCAATCGTCCCGTGGGCGCCTACAGCAAGGGCATGCGGCAGCGCGTGAGGCTGGGTCAGGCCACGGCGCACGATCCCCAGGTGCTGGTGCTCGACGAGCCGTTGAACGGCCTCGACCCGCTCGCCCGCGCCGAAGCCATCGCCCTGTTTCAATCCTGGGGCAAGGCCGGGCGGCACGTGATCGTGAGCAGCCACATCCTGCACGAAGTCGATCGCATCAGCGACCAGGTGATCCTGCTTAGCCACGGCTATGTCGTCGCCGAGGGCCAGATCCAGAGCGTGCGCGGCGAGGTCAAGGACCAGCCCATGCAGATCCTGGTGCGCTGCGATCACCCCAACGCGCTCGCCGCGCGCCTCTTCGAGCAGAACCATGTGGTCGAGGCCAAGCTCCACACCGATGGCCACGGCCTCCTGCTGCGCACCACCGACGCCGACAGCTTCTATCTCCTGTTGAACCGCATCGTCATGGATACCGGCCTCGAAGTCGAAAGCGTTGCCCCCGCCGATGACGACGTCAACAGCGTCTATCAATACCTGATCGGCGGCGAAGGAGGCACCATATGAGCACGCTGCACCTCCGCCAGATCGGCGCCGTCCTGCGCCTCGAATTGAAGAAGACCTTCTTCTCGCGGCGCGGCTGGTGGGTCTATCTGCTAGCCCTCGGACCGCTCGGTATCACCATGCTGCACTGGCTGGTCGAGGTCACGCGCCACATGGGACGCCACTCCATCGGCGAGGACTCGCTGGTCTTCGCCGCGCTCTTCCACTTCTACTACCTCCGTCTGGGAATCTTCTTCGGCTGCGTCGGCATCTTCAGCAATCTCTTCCGCGGCGAGATGCTGGAAAAGACGCTGCACTACTACTACCTCACTCCCGTGCGGCGCGAGCTGCTGGTCGCCGGCAAATACCTCGCGGGTCTCGCCACCGCGCTGATCCTGTGGTGCGGAAGCACCGCGCTCGCGTTCCTCACTATCGGCCGTCACTTCGGCGCGGCATACACCGACTACATCATGCACGGCCCCGGGTTGGGCCAGCTCGGCTCCTACGTGCTGGTGGCGGCGCTGGCCTGTGTCGGCTACGGCGCGGTCTTCCTGATGAGCGGCCTGCTCTTCCGCAACCCGATGATCCCGGCCGCGGTGGTGATGGTGTGGGAGAACATCAACCCGTTCCTGCCCACCCTGCTCAAGAAGATCAGCGTGATCTTCTACCTGAAGAACCTCTGCCCCGTCGAGATCCCGATTCCGCCCCCGTTCAACGTGATGGTGATCGAGGCCGACCCCACGCCCTTCTGGATCGCGGTTCCGGGCCTGTTGATGGTCGCGCTGATCCTGCTCGGCTATGCCGGCCTATCCGCGCGGCACACCGAGATCAGCTACGGCGAGTGAGATCCGTCCGGCGGTGTGCCTTCGCTCGCCACCGGACCGAGACTCATCGCAATCTTCTTCGCCGTCTCCACCGGAATGCTCGGCAGCACCACCACGTGGCAACTGCACGTGCCGCTCTTCGCCGGCACGCTCGCGCTGAAGCGGTTCGAGTCCTCCGGTCCCTTTGAGACCTGGTCCTGATAGAAGATCCGCTTGGCCGTGTTCTCGAACATTCGCTCCTTCGGGATTTCGAGTGACTTCACCAGCGGTTCCGGCAGCGCCTTGAACGCCTGTCCAGGCTGGCTGGTCACCACGGCGATCGCGTTCGTTGGATCGTGGTATACCGCGGCCCCGGTGCTCTCCCCAAGCGAGCTCCACTCGGGTGGAACCGCGATCTGGCAGAGGCCCTTGTTGTCTTTCACCGTATTCCAACCCGGCGGCACGGTCTGCGCCGAAACGGCCGAGAGGAACAAGAGAAGCAGGCTGAAAACCGTGTATCCTCTCATGGCC
>DATJYW010000040.1:0-6784 GCA_035499435.1 Candidatus Acidiferrales bacterium
CGATGGCCGCCTCGACCTGGTGGTCGGCCAGTTCGGTTACGACGACGGCGAGACCCGCTGGATGGAGAACCTCGGCAACTGGCAATTCCGTTCGCACATCCTGCAGAGCCTCTCCGGAGTGATCCACACGATTCCCGTGGATATCGATAAGGACGGCGACATGGATTTCGTCAGCCTGGTCAGCCAGGAGTGGGAGGAGATCTACGTCTTCGAAAACGACGGGCACGGTAACTTCAAGTCGCACCTGGTTTGGGGCAGCACTAATGACGACTACGGCAGCAGCGGCATCCGGCTGGTGGACCTGAACCAGGATGGACTGGTCGACATCCTCTACACCAACGGGGACGCCTTCGACTATCTGCCTCCGCGCCCGCGGCCGTGGCACAGCGTGCAATGGCTGGAAAACAAGGGCAATTTCAAGTTCGAGCATCACCCGATCGGCCTTTTCCCGGGCGCCAGCGCCGCCGTCGCGGCGGACCTGGACGGCGATGGCGACCTGGATGTGGCGGCCGTCAGTTGCTACAACTTCTGGGAGAAGCCGGACTCGCAAAGCATCGTCTGGTTCGAAAACGACGGCAAGATGAACTTCACCCAGCACGACATCAGCCACTCTCCGACGCACCTGATCAGCCTGGAAGCGGCGGACATGAACGGCGACGGAAAGCCCGACCTGGTTTCCGTCCGCATGGATGTCTATGCGCCATTCACCAACGACGGGCGGGTCGTGCTCTGGCTCAACCATTGGCCTCAGGCATCGCCGAAAACAGGCTGGTTCCACCCTGAATGGACCGGGCCGCTTTCGATCGCCGAGATCCTGCGGAGTGTCAAACCGTGAAGAACGCGGAGTGGGTCAAGCTGGCCGGGCTCGCCGTCGTGCTGGCAGCCGGCACGTGGCTGCTATCGAGCGTCCTGTTTCCGGTGAAGCTGCCCGAAGATTTTCCGAAGCTGCCCGACCTGGGAACGGCGAACGCGGGGCAGCGCACGCTGTTGGAGGGCGCCGATAGAGAAGCCAGGCGGCATCCCGGATCGGCCGACGCGATGGGCGCTCTCGGGATTGCCTATCATGCCAACGAGTACTTCCAGCAGGCAGGCGCCGCCTACCGGATCGCCGCCCGCCTGGCTTCGCGCGATGCCCAATGGGTGTACGCCCAGGCCGTGCTGGCCGGCGAGAACGGGGACGAGAAGCAGCAGTTCGACCTGTTGCAGCAGACCGTGCGGCTCAAGCCGGATCACGTTCCGGCCCTGCTCAAGCTGGGCGATGCATTTTTCAAACAGGACAAGCTGGATCAAGCGGCGCGCGACTACGAACAAGCGGGCAAAGCATCGGACAAGGATTCCGGGCTGCAGGCGGCGTTCGGGCTGGCGCGCGTCGCGGCACGGCGCGAGCAGTGGAGCAAGGTCGTGGAGATCGTGCTCCCGCTATCGCGGTCCTATCCCCAGGTGCGGCCGCTCTTTCAGTTGCTGCAAAGCGCTGACGAGGCATTGGGACAACCGGACAAGGCCGCGGAGGTGCGCGAGATCGTCGGGTCGGGCAAATTCACCGACGTGCCTCCAGTGAAAGACCCGCTGAACGACCGCCTCATTGCGGCATCGTATTCCTCTACGCGTCTCCTCAAAGAGGCGGGACTGCTGAGTCGCTTCGGATATCCGGACCGGGGGATCGAGGTGGCCCGCCGCGCGGCCGAGGCCGACCCCAAGGATCCCGATCCGCACAACTTCATCGCGCGAACCCTGCTGACCTTCTACCCGAACAAGCCGGAAGCGATGGACGAGGCGCTGACGCACCTTGCCGAATGTCTGCGGCTCAAGCCGGACGATCCCGCGCCACTCTTCGGCTTCACCAACAATTTTTTCGAGACTCCCAAGACGCCAGCGGCCATGGCAAAGCTCGCCGGGCTTCTGCGTCCGTATGCCGACCGCCCGGAAGCCCATTTCTACCTGGGCCTGCTCGCCGACGCGCAGGGCGCGAAGCAGGAAGCCTTCGCCCAATACCAGGCAGCCCTGAAGGTCGATCCCAACAACGCCCGGGTCTACAACAAGCTGGGTCTCATCCTGGCGGATGCCGGACAGTTCGACCAGGGGATGGCGCTTCTCCAGAAATCCGTTCAGCTCGACCCGATGAACCCTGTCGCCCGCTTGAACCTGGGAATCATTTTGATGCAGCGCGAGAACTACGGCCAGGGATTGAAAGAACTGGCGGAAGTGATCCGGCTCGATCCGCACGATGCCGCCGCGTACTTCTGCATGGGATTCGGGCTTCTGTATTCGAAGCGGACCGACGAGGCGGTGGTGAAGTTCCGTGAAGGGTTACGCTACAAGGCGGACGACGCCGAGGCCCACTTCGGCCTGGGCTCGGCGCTCTCCATGCAGCAGAAGCGGGACGAAGCCGCGGCGGAGCTGCGCGAGGCCTTGCGGCTGCGGCCGAATTATCCGGAAGCGCAGGAACTGCTGCAACGCCTGAGCCGTTGATCCGCCCGGGCGGTAGCAGCCGAGCCAGGAGTGCTCGACATAATAAGCTAAAAGTGATACAACGTAAAAAGCTAATTATGGATACGCACGATGAGCTAATAGTCGTGCAACACGAAAAGCTAACGCGAGGACACAGCTAATGCCTTCACCCTCGGAAAAACTCGCCCAGTCGCTGGAAGTCCTCCACAGCCTTCAGAACGCCAACGGCGCCGCCGCCATACGCGCGAAGGACATGACGCGGACGCACCGGGAGCGCCTTGTGGCAAACGGGTTCCTGCGAGAGGTCATGAAGGGATGGTACATCCCGAGCCGACCGGACGAGGTGAAGGGAGAAAGCACCTCGTGGTACGCCTCCTTCTGGCGTTTTTCCGCTGCATATCTTGAAATGCGGCTTGGCCGCAACTGGTCGCTCTCTCCAGAGCAGTCGCTCTCCCTACATGCAGGGAACTGGACCGTTCCCAGGCAACTCGTGGTGCGCTCACCAAAGGCCCGCAACAAGGTAACCGTGCTTCCCCATGGGACATCGCTGCTGGATCTTCGCGCCGCCTTGCCCGCCGCCGGCGACAGAGCCGAAATTGACGGCCTCCGTCTGTTTTCGCTCGAAGCGGCCTTGATCGATTGCTCAACCCAGTACTTTCTAACCCACGCCACCGATGCGCGCGCGGCGCTGGCCATGGTCCGCGACGTCTCCGGACTGCTGTCGAGACTGCTGGCGGGGGGCCACAGCACAATTGCCGGCCGCCTCGCAGGTGCCTTCCGCAACAGTGGCCGCGGCCATATCGCGGAAAACATCGTGAAGACAATGACGGCGGCTGGGTACAAGATCCGTGAAACGAATCCTTTCGGCGATGCTTTTCCGCTCGCGCTTCCAATGCGCGAAACATCGCCTTATGTGAACCGCATCAGGCTGCTGTGGCAGAGGATGAGGGAACCCGTCAGCGAGCGGTTCCCCAGGGCGCCCGGCCTGCCGCGCAATGCCGGCGCCTATCTGAAACGCGTTGCGGAAGCATATGTGACGGATGCCTATCACTCGCTGTCGATCGAAGGATATCGGGTCAGCGCCGATCTCATTCAGCGCGTGCGCCGCGGGGCGTGGAATCCGAACACCCATGAACAGGACCGTGAGCAGCGCAACGCCATGGCTGCGCGTGGCTACTGGCAGGCTTATCAGGAAGTGCAGAAAAGCATCGGCCGGGTGTTGAAGGGCGAGAATCCCGGCACAGTCGCCGAAGAAGATCACCGGGCGTGGTACCGGGAGATGTTCGCGCCAAGCGTCACCGCCGGCCTGGTGCGACCTGCAGATCTCGCCGGTTATCGCGACGCCCAGGTTTACATTCGCCAGTCCATGCACGTGCCCCTGAGCCGCGAGGCAGTAAGGGATGCGATGCCTGCCTTCTTCGATCTGCTGCGCGATGAGACAGACCCCGCCGTACGGGTTGTGCTGGGGCATTTTGTGTTCGTGTACATTCACCCCTACATGGACGGGAATGGCCGCATGGGGCGGTTCCTGATGAACCTGATGATGGCGGCGGGAGGATTTCCGTGGACCGTCATCCCCGTTGCGGACCGCAAGGTCTATATGGATGCGCTGGAAAAGGCGAGCGTTGGCGAGGACATCGGGCCGTTTGCGGATTTCCTGGCCGGGCTGGTGAAGAAAGGGCTCGCCGGTGCGCCGCTGCCTGAAGTCCCGCGTGCTGGGTCATGAGGGCCGGCCCATTTCAGGTGCCGATCGCGTCCAGGATTTCACAGATATTCTGGAGTCATGGAAGCCCGCATCCGGCAGGCAACGCCGGCCGATCGCAAGCAACTGGGACTTCTCAAAGCTGCCACGAAGCGCTGGGTTTCGAAGTCGTCGACCGGTGCGTGCACTATCGGAAGGGGCTATCGTCGCGGTCCCGGCGATGCTATCGTCTTTCTGATGGGAATCGGTCATGTTGCAGTCGGACTCGGTCTGAAGGCGTGGATGGCCGGATCAATGCCGGCTGGCTACTACCCGATTTCCTTCTCGGCTGGTTCGTGCTGGCGGGATTGGAGAGCTATGCAATGCCCAATGACTACCCGTCCGCGCACTATCTTCTATTCACCTTCCCCTGGTCGCACGGCTTATTGACGAACATCGCGTGGGCGGCAATTGCCGGCGCGGCCGCATGGCGTCTCACCAGGCGGCGGACAGCCGCTGTTGCGGTGGCGGGTGCCGTCCTGTCGCATTTTCTGCTCGACGGGATCGTGCAACGTGAAAGGGCTGCCTCTGGCCGGCGGCGAGGGACCGGCGTTTGGGCTGAGATTATGGCGCAACCTTCCGCTGGAACTTTCCATCGAGGCCGGAATGGCGGCATTGGCCCTCTGGATCTATCGATCCGCGGCGAGAATCGGTGGCTCCACCGATGGGTGGGGATGGCGGTCTACATCGTCGCCCTCGCTGCATTCCTTAATCGTGGGTCGGTGAGGCACGCCTCGCCGTCAGCCGGCGCGCTCTCGACCTGCCGGGTACCTCCGCCCTCGATCGATCGTACCGAGAACCGTTTGTCGACGGATCTCACCACTGCCCGGTTCGACCACAAAATGGTCGGGGTTCACGGTGCCGGAGACTACAGCCTCGCCGAGTCCGGGGCTGGCATCGCGCCTCTTGCTGGCTTTCACTTGAACCAGGCACCCTTCCAGATCGATCCCCCGATCCTTCCGGCTGTTGGCTTTGAGTTCGGTATTCATTTCGGTCCCTGCTGACACGCTCAGAAATACGGGCAGGCTGCCCGGCGAGTCGTGACGCCGCGGTGCTCAAATGGTGACCGAATCGTGAATACCGGAAGTTCTTTTAGAATCTGGAGTTTGCCGCCGGTTTCACTCATCAAAAGAAGGATCGAAGGCGATCAGCCGGCCGGCGACGACGATGCCTGCCCAAAGGATCAGGGATACTGCTGCAGCCAGTTTTGCCTGCGAGGTTGTGCCTGCATCCAGTTTTTCCGGCTGGCGGTAGACGCTGCGGCGAAAAACCAAGGCATGCACTCCGACCAGGGCAAACAGAACCATCTTGACCCAGAAGGACGGGCTCCGGTAGAGCCGGTTGGGCTCCGCCCACGTCAGCAGAAGGCCGGTCACGACTACGACCAGGAAGCCGAGACGCTTCCACGGCAGCGCCAGGTACCAGATGTCGGAAACCTTGCGGCTGCTCAGCGCCCACCCAAGCAATCGCAGGTCCGTAACCAGCAACATGCCACCGAACAGGGCAAGCGACAGCAGATGCAATCCGCCAATGATTGGATAGGGCAGCCCGCCCTCGCGGATGGCGATACTGAGGCTGGTACTCTCGATCCAATCGAGCATGGATGGAATCGTCATAGCCGTGTCTCAGACGAACGCAATCATGCGGCCCCCCGCCACCACCGCCGACCAAAGCAGCAGGGAGGCCGCGGCAGCCAGTTTGGCAAAGACCGGCGGAGCCTCCGGCCGCACCGCCCGGCGGTGAACCGTAAAGTGGAACAGCAGCGCCAGCGTCAGGCACACCATTTTGAACTGAAAGGCAGGATTGAAGTGGTAGCCGACCGCATCGGTGGAGAACATGAGCGGACCGGTGATCAGCATGACCGCAATGCCGGCCCGTGTCCACGGTGCGAGACCGGTGGCGAGGTCGGCCGCCCCGGCGTGGCCCTTTGCGAAACCAAGCAGGCGGAAATCGACGATCGCGATGGTTCCGATGGACATGGCAAAGCCGATGAAATGCAGGCTCTGCACGGCGGGGAAGACCCATTCCGCACTGTTCATGGCGTGGGACCACGGACTGTTGACCAGCCAGCGGAAGAAGTCGTTGAGCATAAAAGATCCGCTCAAGTCTATCGCAAAAGCTCTTCTGAAGGGCCGGTGCCGGATCGTTCAGGAACTGGGCAGCCGCTGGTTCGCGCCGGTACGTGATTTCTCAAGCAGACGTCGCTCTGCCTACGGCTGCACCAGACCCCCGGGGGTCAGCGCGAACGAGAGCACGCCGTTGGCGCTGGCGTGCATGCTGCCTCCTGAAGTCACGGTCACAGTATGCGTGCTGCCGTTGGCGTTCACCGTTACGGTGTATGCCCCGGACGGCGCCAGGTCCGTGATCACATGGCGGGTCTGAGCAGCAGGCACCGTGTAGGTCACCGTGCCCGAAATCGCCGTCCCGGCCGCGGCAGTGCCGAAGACGAGCGCGCTGTTGCTCGCCGACGACTGCAGCAACACGCCCGTCACCGCGCCGGCGCTCACCGTCAGCGGGACCGCCGGCGCTACCTGCGGAGACGACGATGCGAGATCGAACACGGCGAGCCACTGATGATTGGCGGACGCCGCGCCA
>DATJYW010000041.1:0-88453 GCA_035499435.1 Candidatus Acidiferrales bacterium
CCGCTCCGCGCAATACCGGCTGGTCACCAGCACTCGTGACGCACGATGCACGTGCAAACGTTCGCAGCGCGCCTGAATTCCCATGGTGAGCCGAGTCAGGCCGCGCTCGAACCGCACCTCGTCCGCGATCACGCCTTTCAATGACGCCACGTGGGGCGCGCCCTCCGCGATCCGGTAGCCGTCCATATCGAAACCGATCGTCAGGTCATGCTCCGCCGAGCGCCGCAGCCGCCGGTTGAACCACAGTCTCTCGGCCGTATAGACGGGAAGGTGGCGCGAAGGAGCCTCGATGTCCACTACGTGGCCAAGAGTGCGCAGCGCTTGCGCCAGCACGCGAATGCCGACATAAGTTCCGCTGCCTCCGGCGATGTTCTGCGGGGTCGAAGTGAGGAAGCGCAGGCGCACGCTGCACACAGATTACTACGGTGCTAAGCGATAATGGGCACGAGCCTCCATGACGAACGCATCAGGTACGCCGCGGGCTGTCTGCCTCCTCAGCGGCGGCCTCGATTCCTCCACCTGCCTCGCCTACGCCCGGCGCCAGGGCTTCGCCTGCTACGCCCTCTCCTTCGACTACGGCCAGCGCCACAAGATCGAGCTCGATGCCGCCGCCCGGGTGGCCGCGGCGCTTGGAGCCGAACGCCACCTGGTGGCGAAAATCGGGCTCGATGCCTTCGGCGGCTCCGCCCTCACCGCCCCCATCGACGTGCCAAAGAGCCGCGCCCTTGAAGAGATGTCCACCGGGATACCGGTCACCTACGTCCCGGCGCGCAATACCATCTTCCTGTCCTTCGCCCTGGCCTGGGCCGAAGTGCTGGGCAGCTCCGACATCTTCATCGGCGTCAACGCCCTGGACTACTCGGGTTACCCCGATTGCCGCCCCGAGTTCATCGAGGCATACGAACACATGGCCAACCTGGCGACTAAGGCAGGCGTCGAAGGCCGCACCCGTCTCAAGATCCACACGCCCCTCCTGCGCCTGACCAAAGCCGAGATCGTGAAACTCGCCGGCCAGCTTGGCGTCGATTTCTCGCTCACCTTCAGTTGCTACGACCCCGATTCCGCGGGCCGCCCGTGCGGGCAGTGCGACGCCTGCCTGCTCCGCCGGAAAGGCTTCGAAGAGGCCGGCCTTGCGGATCGCTGAGCTGTTCTACTCGCTGCAGGGTGAAGGCGCGCTGGTGGGCGTGCCGTCCGTCTTCATCCGCACTAGCGGCTGCAACCTGCGATGCGCCTGGTGCGATACCCCCTATACCTCCTGGCAGCCCGAAGGCACGGACTTTACCCTGGACCAGATCCTGGACGAAGTGCGCGGACACCCGGCGCGCCACGTGGTCGTCACCGGCGGCGAGCCGATGATCGCTCCGGAAATCGTCGCGCTCTCCGGACGCCTGCGCGCCGCCGGACTGCACATCACCATCGAGACCGCGGGCACCGTCTTCCAGCCCGTGGCCTGCGACCTGATGAGCATCAGCCCCAAGCTGGCCAACTCCACACCCAGCGATCCCGGCTGGAGCGCGCGCCACGAGCGCCTGCGCATGCAGCCGGACGTGCTCGCCGAATTGATGTCGCGCTACGAGCACCAGCTCAAATTCGTCGTCGCCCGTCCCTCGGATCTCGATGAAGTGCGCGAGATCATCACCACATTGCAAGCCGCCCGGGATCGCGTCATCCTGATGCCTGAGGGTACCGATCACGAGGTACTCCGCGAGCGCGGCCTCTGGCTGGCCGAAATCTGCAAGAACGAGGGCTTTCGATTCAGCCCGCGCCTGCACGTCGAGTTATGGGGTAACCAGCGGGGTGTGTGATGAAAACAGCATTGATGGCAGACCCGATCTTCCGTGAGCATCTCGCCGGCCGGCAGCATCCCGAGCGGCCCGAGCGCTTCGATGCCGTGATGCATGGGCTGGCGCAGGCGGGCCTGCTCGACCGCCTGCCTCGCATCGACTCGCGCGCCGCCACCGAGGAAGAACTACTCTTCTGCCACACCCCGGAATATCTGCGCATCGCGCGCCGCGACGTCGCTTCCGGCATGCACTACCTCAGCACCGGCGATACCGACATCACCCCCAATTCCTGGGATGTCGCCGTCCGGGCCGCCGGCGGCGTACTCGCCGCAGTCGATGCGGTCCTCACCGGCGCCGCGGACAACGTGTTCTGTGCGGTCCGGCCGCCCGGGCATCACGCCACCGCGTCGCGCGGCATGGGCTTCTGCCTGCTGAACAACATCGCCCTGGCCGCGCGGTACGCGCAGCGGAAACACGGCGTCTCGCGCGCGATGATCGTCGACTGGGATGTGCATCACGGCAACGGTACCCAGGAGATCTTTTACCGCGACCGCTCGGTATTCTTCTTTAGCACACACCAGTGGCCGCTATATCCGGGCACCGGGCGCGCCGACGAAACCGGCGAAGGCGAAGGCGCCGGCACAACGATGAACTTTCCGTTCCCCGCCGGCAGTGGACGCCACGAGATTCTGGGAGCAGTGGAGAACTCGCTCGTCCCTGCCGCCGCCCGCTACCAGCCTGACCTCGTTCTGATCTCCGCCGGCTTCGACTCCCGCGCCGGCGATCTCCTCGGCCGGTTCACTCTGACCGATGCCGATTTCGCCGACCTGACGCGCCGCGTAATGGAGATCGCATCCGGGCGCGTCATTTCGGTGCTCGAAGGCGGCTACAGCCTCGAAGGTCTGTCCTCGGCCGCTGCCGCCCACGTACGCGCCTTGAGTGGGGCGGACGATCGTTTCTTGTCGTCCGCCCGAGGCTCGGGGCGTGCACTCTAAATCACCCTCGCGTCCAGTTCGCCCCGCCCCAGGCGTACGTGAATCGCGGAATCCGCCGGCGCTTCCGACGCGTCCGTCACGATTCCCTGCTCGTTGGTGACGATCGCGTACCCGCGCTCCAGAATCTTCAATGGGCTGAGCTGCACGAGCTGCGACGCTGCCCGTTCGTACGCGCCCCGGCTCCGCACCAGCCGCGCGCGCATCAACTGCAGCGCAATCGTCTCCGCCGCATCCAGCCTCCGCCGGTCTGCCGCGAGCCGCGGCCTCATATCGAACCGCCCCAGCCGCGACTCCATCAGCCGCAGCCCCCTGGCCCGTGAATCGATTGCGCCCCGCGCCAGTTCCTTCAGCCGGTAGCTCTGCTCGTCGATCCTCTGCTGCGCGCGCCCGATGCGCCGCCCCAGCAGCCCGTGCGCCCGATCGACTCCCTGCTGGTGCAGGCGCCGGCCCAGCATCGCCATCCGGTACCGCAGCAACTGCGTCGCGCGGTGCTCCGCCGTGCTCACGCGTTCCATGCAGTCCTCGCGCGTCGGCACGATCAGCTCCGCCGCGGCCGAGGGCGTCGGCGCGCGCAGGTCGGCCACGAAATCCGCGATCGTCACATCCGTCTCGTGCCCCACCGCCGACACCACCGGCACCCTGCATGCCGCGATCGCCCGCGCCACAGCCTCCTCATTGAACGTCCAGAGATCTTCCAGCGATCCGCCCCCGCGGCCCACGATCAGAACATCCGCCCATTTCGTCCGGCTGAAGTATTCGATGCCGCGGCAGACGTCGTCCACCGAGCCTTCACCCTGCACCAGCGCCGGATATAGCCGGATGTGCAGCCCCGGGAAGCGGCGGGAAAGGATTTGCACCATGTCGGCGATCGCGGCCCCGCGCGGCGAGGTCACGATCCCGATCTTCCGCGGAAATCGCGGCAGGGGCCGCTTGCGCTCCGCCGCGAAGAGTCCCTCGGTCGCCAGTTTCTTCTTGAGCTGCTCGAACGCCAGTTGCAGCGCTCCGAGTCCCTGCGGCTCCAGCATCTCCACCAGAAGCTGGTATTCGCCCCGCGCCTCGTAGACGTCGATGCGCCCGCGCGCCACCACGGCCAGCCCGTCCTGCGGCCGGAACTTCCAGTAGCGGTGCGACGAGCGGAAAGCCACCGCCTTGATCTGCGACTCCCGCTCCTTCAGCGTGAAGTAATAATGCCCGCTGGCCGCCAGCTTCAGGCCGGAGATCTCGCCCGCCACCCGCACATCGTTGAACTCGCCATCGAGCACGTCGCGAATCGCGGAGTTCAACTCGCTGACCGTGAACACACGCCGCTCGGGAGCGGCCTCGAACTCGAACAGGAATCCCGATTCTCCCATCAGCCTTTCGCCCGCTCACACCATTTTCCGCTTCTGCCGCAAACGCCACAACCCGGCTGCGCAGACCGCCACGAGACATCCCTCCACCAGCACCTTCTCGCCATCCAGCAAATCGGGAGGCCGGTTCTTCAGATCGGGGTCGATCAGCAGCCCGTGAAGAAACAGAACCGCAGCCGCGAAGTAAGCCGCGTAATGGATCTTTTTCCACGGCCGGCTGCCCAGCTTCGGCCGGAAATAGGACGTGACCACCACAACCATCACCGTGTACAGCGCGATCGCCCCCAGCGTATTGTACGCGTTCTGCCCGGGAGAGTTCACCGGGTAGAGCAGGTCCGCGGCATGAAAGCGCGGCTTGTCGGCGAAGAGCAGCAGGGTCGGATGCACCAGCACGAATGCCAGCGCAGTGTAGGCCGTCCAGTTATGGATGCGGAAGATCGGGATCTTGCGCCGCGGCCATCGCCGCGCGGGGCTATAGTTCCGCGATACCAGAATTCCGAGCACCACATTGAGAGCCAGCAGGACCATCGCCGTCAAACCGGCAAAGCTGGAGAGATCGATTGCGTTCATTCGGTAGAAACCCAGAGGGGATAGACAGATGGTAGCGAAAAACCGGGCTACCTTCCGAGAACCACGTCGATTCCCGCGAACACCAGGTTGAGTTTCGATCGTGTTAGCTTTCCGCTGCACTCCGTAAGAAGCTCCCGGTCTACCGTCAGGAGTTGCGAGACATTAGCTACGGAATCGTGGCTCAGCCCGGTCGCCTCCCGTGACAGCGCCACATTCCCGGGCGTATCGGCCCATCGAAGATTCGACGTGAGTGGGACGCATACCACCGTCCCGATGCGGCTGCGATTGTAGATCTCTCCCTGCACGACTACGACTGGCCTTCGGTATCCCGGGGCAGAACCGACCGGCGCGGGCAGGTCGGCCCACCAGATCTCGCCTTGCGAGATCACCATTCCGTCCGCTCGAGAATCCGGCGCGCAGCGGCACCTACGAAGGGATCCCTCGCCTGGGGGAGCGCGTCCACGACCCGGTTGATTGCTGCTGTCACCTCTTCGGCATCGTGCCGGGCCACATATTCCCGGACGGCCTCGGTATACAGCTGGCTCCGTGATTTTTTCTTTCGTTTGGCAAGCCGCTCGGCGCCTGCGAAAACATCGTCCGGGATTGAGATCGCGGTCTTCATACCTTTAGTATAACCGCCGACCCTCACTTTATCGAAATATCCACCTGGTCGTGATAAGCGTTCCCCGTTCCGATCGCCAGCGGCAGCCGTCCCGGCCCTGGCAGCAGCGAGGGCAGCGTCACGTTGATCTGGTACAGCCCCGGGAATCCCGGCGCCAGCCCGCTGAACATGACGTTCCCCGTCTTGCCGCCGACATAAACGGCCACCGGTGAAACCGTGTTGTACAGCGTCCCCGCATTTCCCGCCGTCCCGTCGGCGACACTCGGGTTCGTCGTCCCCATGCCGGTCAGGTAGATCAGCACCGTCTCCCCCGGCAACGCCGGGCTTGCGTCGTTCACCAGCGAATAATCCGCGTGCAGAATGGCCCCGCTCCCGTACCCAGATTGATCCAGCGAGTACACGCCCGGCGACGTCGCGGCCACCGGCACCGTCACCGTGTTCGAATTGGCGCTGTTGTTCTGTACCACGATCGTCGCGGTCGGTCCCGTGGTGGCAAATGGCACCAGCGCGTTGATCTGTCCGGGACTGACGAAATACAGGGGCGCGTTCTTCCCGTTGATGAGCACGCTCACCCCGCCCAACGAGGTGGGATACGGTGGTTTCGCTGTCTGATTGGCCGCCGCCAACCCCGTGCCGAAGAGCGCCACGAACTGTCCCGGAGCAATTGGATTGCCGGGCGGAGCGAAACTGGCCGCGTTGATTACCCCCAGCGGGTTCAGATATACCCCCGATCCGGTGAAAGCCGGCATGGGTGCTCCGAAGTAGATCTCGTACCCGCCCGGATCGATCGGGCTGATCGCGGCGCCCACCAGCGTGCTGCCGGCCCCCAATCCGATCACGCTCAGGTCCGATGTTCCCGTTCCATCCGCATTCAGGTTGTAGTTGTTGATGCCCGTGAAGTCCGTGTCGCCCACACCCGCCGATTGCACCAGCGCCTTGAACCGCTTCGTCCAGGTGATCTTCCCCTGGCCCCGCGATGCCACCGCGCCCGCGTACCCGCTCACCGAAGAAGTGTCCACCCGCAGCCCCGCACCCCAAAAAGTGCTGTTCCAGGAAGCGTTGCTCACTCCGGTTGGCGCCTTCACGCCGATCACGATGTCGTGCCCGCCCGCCGTCGTGGAACCACCCAGGATCACGTTGCCCGTCGCCGAAAGATACAGCGTCTTCGTGCCGCTCAACAGGCTCCCGGTATTGGCTGTACCCACCGTAAAACTGCCCGTCCCGTCGATGCCCATCGTGAAGGTAGCGCCCGTCACCTGCTGGGTTTGGGGAATCCCCTGCGCGAGATTCGCGGCGTGCCCGCTCACGGTGAACGGCCTGAGGTTCCCCAGCGGAAGGGTGTTCAGCGTAAACTGGGTGGCCCGCATATTCGCCGTCGTACCACCCGGAAATTCCAACGCCATCGTCGAATACGGTCCGCCCAGCACCGCCCCGCCTGCCGGCGCCGGAATCGCGACAAACAGATCGAAGGTGTTATCGGATGATTCCGTGCTCGATCCCAGCACCGCCTCCATGCTGTAACGCGCATTCAACCTGGCGCCGGTCCTCAGCGGGCTGTCCATGGTGACGAAGCCGCCCGAGTCCACCGAATAGCTCCCCGATCCCTGCTGCGAAACTGCCGTCGAATTTCCCGTCAGTTGCTGCCCGGTAAAGCTGAAATGTCCGTTGCTATCGAAGGTAATTGTTCCGGTCAGGCTGCGGACGTCGCTCAGGTTCGTCACACTCGATCCATCCGTGCCCAGGGATATATGCCGGAAATAATACTTTCCGTTTAGCGATTGATTACTCAGGGCTTGCGCATCCGCGGACCCACCGGAACTCACTGCCAACAATGCCCACATCCACCCCGTTCGTCGGCTCATATGACGAAATCATAAACCCACGCCAGCCGGAATTCTCCCGTTCGTGGACAAATGGTACCCAAATTACAAAAGTTGAGGAACTATCGCACAAGACCAGGGTTTAGAATGACGTTATCCGCGCAAGGGGGAAACGCGCGTTTCGGAGTTGATTCCATGTCTGAGCCTCGGCGACACCTGTTTTTTGGCGGACTCGTCTTCCTCGGCTTCTCCGCCCTGTGCATCGGGCAGGAGACTGGCTACCAGGACCCGGACTGCCCCTTCTTCGGCCCTCAGCGCGAGCGCTTCTACACCGATGCCTATCGTCGTGTCTCCGGCATCGCTCCCGCTCGCCGGCTTGGCGAGACCACCCAGTCCGTCATGCAGTCCCTGGGCTTCGTGCCCGGCGGCAGCCGTACCTACGACTTCGGCCAGCAGCATTCAGCCGGCTCCATCGATTCGTTCATCTATGCCGATTTCCAGGCCAACGGCATCACCCCCGCGCCTCGCACCACCGACTGGGAATTCATCCGCCGCGTGACCCTCGATCTTACCGGCCGTATCCCGACTCCCGACCGCGTCCTCTCCTTCGTCGCCGACACCTCTGCCGACAAGCGCTCCAAGCTGGTCGAGGAACTGCTTGCCAAACCGGAGTTCGTCGACAAATGGACCATGTTCTTCGGTGACCTCTTCCAGAACACTACCGTCAAGAGTTCCACAGGCACCAACCGGCAGGCCGGCGGTCGCAACGCCTTCTACGCCTGGATCAAGGACGCCGTTGCCAACAACAAGCCCTATAACCAGATGGCCACGGAGCTGATCTCGGCGTCCGGCGGCGATTCCTTCACTACCCCCACCACCAATTACCTCATCGGCGCCAACGTCACCATGGGTCCAACACAGGACATCATGGACCAGATGACCGCCAACACCTTCGACACGTTCCTGGGCATGACCCACGTCAACTGCCTGCTCTGCCACAATGGCCGCGGCCACCTCGATGCCATCAATCTGTGGGCCATGGGCACCACCCGATACCAGGCCTGGCAGCTTTCTTCGTACATGTCGCACACCCAGGCCGCGATCGTTCGCTACGACCCCAATAACAATAACAACTACTACTGGTCGCTGCTCAATAACTCCAAAGGCTTCACCGTCGATTACACCCTGAACACCACCACCGGCAACCGGCCCGCGCGCCAGCCCGTGGTCAGCGGCTGCAAGAGTGGCCAGCCCTGCAACTATGTCCCGCCGCAGTACATCCTGACCGCCGATTCACCCAAGTCCGGCGACGACTATCGCACCTCGCTCGCCAAGAGCATCACCGGCGACTTCCAGTTCGCCAGGGCGGCCGTAAACTATATGTGGGCCTACTTCTTCGGCCGCGGTATCGTGGACCCGCCCGACACGTTCGATCCCCTGCGCTTGGATCCCGATAACCCGCCGCCCGACCCGTGGACCCTCCAGCCGAGCAATGCGCGCCTGCTCAACGCTCTTGCGCAACACTTCATCAACAGCGGTTACGACCTCAAGGCCCTGATGCGTGAAATCGTGAACAGCGATACTTACCAGCTCTCGGCCACGTACCCCGGCCAGTGGAACGCCGCCTGGGAGCCCTACTTCGCACGCAAATTCGTGCGCCGCCTTTGGGGCGAAGAGATCCTCGACGCCGTGGCTCAGTCTACCGGCGTCTTCCCGAGTATGGCCGTCACCGGTATGACGCAGTCCGATGGCACCACCCCGGTTCGCGTCAACTACGCCATGCAGCTTCCGGACGTCGTGAATACCACCGACGGCACCACCGACACCTTCCTCAACAACTTCCTTCGCGGCAACCGCGACGACCAGCCGCGCAAGCCGGATGGAAGCATCCTGCAGGCTCTGGGCCTCCTGAACAGTACCCTCATCGAAACCAGGCTGGCCGCCACCGGCTCCGCCGCCAGCCCCCTGATCGTTCAGGCAATCGCTCTCGGCAACACCGACCTGGTCAACAAGCTCTACCTGTCCATCCTCTCGCGCTACCCTTCGAAGGACGAAATGAATACCGCCCTGGCATCGCTTCCCGGCGCCAACGGCACGGCGCGCAACAATGCCATCCAGGACCTGGCGTGGTCGCTGTTCAACAAAGTTGATTTCATCTTCAACTACTAGGCAACGGGGAGAAGTCATGAGCAACGAACAGGAAAAAATCAACCGCCACTTCAAGAAGTATCCCTGGACCTATCCGCCGTTCCACAACCGCCCGCACTGGACGCGCCGCCACTTCTTCGAGATCGCAGGCGCAGGCGTCACCGGCGCGTTCCTCACCCGGCGCTACGCCAAAGCCGCCGACCTCTCCACCAGCGGCGTCACCACCAAGAACACCGCGAAAAACGTCATCTTCATCCTGCTCGCCGGCGCGCCCAGCCACACCGATACGTTCGATCTCAAGGTGGTCAACGGAACCACTCCGAACACCTTCAATCCGGCTACCATCAACGGCATGCTGTTCCCCACGGGCCTCATGCCCAAGCTGGCGACTATGATCGACAGCTTCGCCGTCGCGCGCAGCGTGCAGGCGCACGCCGTGGTTCACTCCGTCTGCCAGACCTGGGTGCAGATCGGCCGCAATCCCCTGGCCGCTCTCGGCAACATCGCGCCCAACATCGGCAGCATCGTGGCAATCGAGAAGGACAGCCAGCGAAAGCCCTCGGACATCTTCCCTACCTTCCTCGCCCTGAATTCCGCCGGCGGAGTGAATCAGGGCTATCTCTCGGCCAAGTACGCGCCGTTCAAAGTGACGCCTTCCACGGCTGGAATCGCCAACACCACCAACTCCGCCAGCGGCGGACAGACGCGCTTCGAGGGCCGGTTCAAGCTGCTCAACTCGCTCGACGGTGGCCTGCGCTCCGGCGCCAACGGAGCCCCCAACGACTACTCCAACTACAACGATTTCTACGTGGATGCCAAGGAGCTGATGTACAACCCGACCGTCAACCAGTACTTCGGCTTCACTAGCGCCCAGAGCGCGCGCTATGGCTCCACCAGCACCGGCAATGCCATGCTCGTGGCCTCGCAGATCCTCAAGGCCGACCTTGGCACGCGTTACATCCAGATCACCAGCGGCGACGGCTGGGACATGCACTCCAACATCTACGCCACTGCCAACCTGCCCACGAAAGCCGCGCTGCTCGACAGCGCGCTCGCCACGCTGATCCTCGATCTCAAAAGCTACGGCCTCTTCGATCAGACCCTGATCGTCATGTACGGGGAATTCGGCCGCACCGTCGGCCCCCTGACCGCGCAGGCCGGCCGCGATCACTGGCCCCAGCAGTTCTGCTTCTTCGCCGGCGGCGGTATCAAGGGCGGCACCATCGTCGGCGCCACCGACTCACTGGGTAAGGACACGGTCGATTACGGCTGGTCGCAGAACCGCTACATCTACCCCGAAGACATCGAGGCGACCATCTATTCGGCCGCCGGCATCGACTGGACCACCGTCCGCCACGACGACCCGCTCGGCCGCGGCTTCGAATACGTCCCCACAACCGGCCCGGTGCAGTATTACCCGGTCCACGAATTGTGGGGTTAAGAGGACACCTGCTTCAAGTCTTTTTTGTGGGCCGCCAGGCATCTTTTGATGCTGCCCGCAGAATTCTCTTCAAATCCCTGCGATCCTGGGGCCGCCCGCTAGCCTGTTTTGCAAGGATCAGATCGTCTCGCGAGATAATTGGCGCGGTGACATCTCCGAGATCCACCTGCTCGCGTCCGTTCCATGCATCTGCAAAACGTACGCCCGCGATAGCCATGAGTATATCGACGCGAACCGGCGGCACTCCGATCTGGTACATCATGGTCTCGTCCTGGAAGGATTCAGCAGTAAGACCACCGAGTGGGGTGCCAAACTTGACGAGCGTCCCAAAGAGTCGTGCCGCGTTGTCAGCCTCGGGGTCGGCCCACAGGTCCAGGTCCTTGGTGTACCTCGGCTCGGAGTACCGCATTACCGCGTATCCTCCCACCACTAGGTAACGGACGCCGCCGTCGTTTAACATGCGCAATAGATCGCTGAAGTCGGAGCTGATCTGCATCGATCCCCCGGACACGCGCTGCCAACACTACCAATTCCCACGCTGCCTCGAAGATGCGTCGCGGGCCCTGCTCTTGCCAGTATGCGACATCAAAGTCGCGGCCGGCTTCATCTCGCTTGACGTAACGCTCCATTGGCCAGATCACGTTCTCGTCATCTCGCGGCTCCATTGCTAATTCCCCGCCGCCTTCACCGTCACCGTCACCGGGTCGGAATCCTGCGCCGTCGCCAGCGATCGCACTTCCACCACCTGCGTGCCCGGCGCCAGGGTGTCCGGAATCTGCGCCTGGATCTGGCCCGACGAAGTGACCAGCAGCGGTACCGCAATGTCTCCGAACGTCACGCACGAACCGCCCAGCACCGTAGGCGGCGGAATCGTGTCCGCCGTCGCCGAACCCGCCAGATTCGTCCCCGTAATCGTAATGAACGAGCCCGGACCGAACTTCGTCGTGCCGTCCGCGGAGTTCACAATCCCGCCCGCTGTCGCGATTGCCGGCCGCGTGTCGTTTCCGCTCGGCGCTAGGCTCACCACGCTCAGACCGCTCAGCGTGATCATGTACGCCGTAGTTCCCGCCGAATCCACCACCATCTGCCGCGGGACGGTGTTGAATCGCGTCGTGCCGAAAACGTTCACCACCGGGTTCTCTGGCACCACGCCCGCCAACTGGACTTCGCCGGTATTGATGTTCACAATCTCCAGCGTGGTGCGCGAATCGTCGCGCGTCACCGTGGTGATGCTCTGCCTCACCGGCGTGGTCAGCCACAAAAACCGCTTCGCGTCCAGCGGCGCGGCAGTCGCGATGTTGCGATTACCCGTGTTGATCACCGTGACCGTCGGAGGTGCGAACCCCGGTCCGCCTCCGGTTGGCGGCGTGATCGTCGTCGCGCCCGGACTCGCCGACCCGCCCAGCGTGGTCAGGGACGGGTTCACGATCAGCCCGTTCACCAGGAAGTACGAATTCGAAGGCCCCGCGCCCAGCACGCCGTAATAACCCTGGATCGGCGCCGGAATCAGCAGCCGGCTGGTCACGAAGGTATCCGCGGTGCCGTCGTAGACGTATGCCGTTCCGCTGCCGTTCATCACGATGATGAAGTTGTGGTCCGGCGTGCCGATCATGCCGCAATTCGGGCACCCGGTCAGCGCGGCCGTGTACACCGAATCCAGCGGGCGCGGAAGAGCCTGGCCGCTCACCACCTTCCACAAGGACCCGTTGGACATCATGAACTGCAGCCCGAAATTGCCCATCGCCAGCGACCGCGGATAGATCGGGTTCGCCGTGCCGTTGCGCTGCACCGCCGGAAACGCCACGCCGTTCACCACCTGCTGCATATCCAAGTCCACGATGCTGATCGACTCGCCGCCCGTGTTGCCTACGTAGAGTGATTTGCCGTCGGCACCCATGGCCATCTGGTGCGGCATCTGTCCTACCGGAATCGGATTCACGAAGTGCTGCTTCTGAATGTCGAACACTTCGATCCGGTTGTATCCCGAGTTGGTGATGTACACCTTGCCGCGCGCTTCATCCAGCAGAATGTCCTGCAGGCCTTCGTTGCCCGCCGTGTTGCCCGTCGTCCCGCCAGGATTGTTGTTCAAAGTGGCCGGCACTGGGTAGATCACGCCCCGCTGGTCGTTCTGCCGGTAGTTCATGTACACCCGGATCGTATTTGGAATGTTGATGGCCTCGGGCGAGGAAAGCGTCAGGTTCACCGGCGTGCCGCTCTGCGTTCCGGCGCCGGTCCAGATGTTGGTTCCCGGCTGCCGCACCAGCCCGTTGCGCCCCGGGTCCATGGTGAACGTGATCGACGACGGCGCCAGCCCGCTCGATTGCTGATAGATCAGCGCCGAGCCCGGATTCGTCGCAACCGTGTAAGTGAGTTTCCCCTTGCCCAGGTTGTTGATCTGCAGCGTACCGGTCGCCACGCCGCGATTGCAGTCGTCCATCGCCAGGAACACCTGCGTGGTCGCCGGCATGATGATCGGGTAATCGTACAAATGCCCGATCGGCATGTGGATCATCCCGGAGTCGCTCAATCCCCACGCGTCCATACCGTCCGAGGTCATCACGATCTTCGCCACGATGCTCTCAGGCAGCCGGATACCCAGCCGGATTCCCAGGCTCGTCGGATCGTTCACCATCAGGGTCGACGAGTTCGATGGCGACGGTGGATTGGTGGTGGCCGCGGTATTGAACGCGCTGTAAAGCGTGCCGCCGTCCGGTGTGAAAATGCTGCCGCCGATGTTGGCCAGCGTGTTCACCGCGGCGGCCGTCGTGAACGGCGCGTTGGCGTTGTTCTGCTGCGCGATCACCGCCAGGGTCGACATGTCGTACAAGGTAAAGCCCGCCATGAACTTCGATCCGTCCGGCGACATCGAAATCACCGAGCTCTGCCCCGAGGTAGTCCGGTTGCGCAGGATCACGCCCGACGCCACCTCGTAGACGAAGATATATGTGTTCGAATTCGTTGGTGTCGTCACGCCCACGATAAACGATCCGTCCGGCGTCCGCATCAGCTTGCCGGTGAACGTGGTAGTCGGCCGTGTCGTGCCCTGCGCCGGCGCGGGAGTCAGGGTGGTCGTGAGCGCCGGCACCGTGACCGCGATCAACTGCTGCCCCGCCACCTGCGTGCGATCGAAAACCGACAGCGTGCCCTGGGGCACTCCGTTCACTACGCCGCTGCCTACCATGCTCACCAGCGCGCGCCCGTCCGCGCCCACTTCCACGCCCTGCGGCGCCGAAGGCAACTGCACCGTCTGCGCCACGCGGTTCTGTGAAAGATCGATCACGTTCAGCGAGCTGCTCCCGTTGCACGTCACGTACAGCCACGCCCCGTCCATGGAGATGGCGGCCGCCAGCGGCGTTTTCCCGGTCCCGATGCTTCCCACCACCTGGTTCGCCGTGTAATCGAAAATCACCACCTGGTTGGTTTTGTTGTTGACCAGATAGAGCACGTGCCGCAGCTCATCCAGCACGATGTCACTTGGTGTGCCGCCCTGCAGCGTGATGACATTTCCGAACGTCGCCCCGATCGCCGTTTGCGCGCGTGCCGGCTCCTGCCATGCGGCCACCGCCACCAGTCCCGCCAATAACACACACTTATAGTTCAAGGCAAATCCTTCCCGGAGACGCGGCAGATCAATCCTTAGTGTAATCCAACCCAATTTCCCGAGCGAAGTTGCTTCTTCAGCGTGTTCTCGGCGTCTCCGTCTCGGCGGTGAACCGCAACATCCCGCCCGCACTCGTGTTATATTCAACAAAATTGAAAGTACAGGTGCGGAACCAGACCCGGAGTGTCCTTCTGGGCGGATCCATTGATATTGCGGATTCCAGCTCCAAACGCCGCACGGGCCTGTTGAAGCACGACCGGCTGGAGCCCGGCCAGGGCCTGTGGATCGTACCGTGTGAGTCGGTCCATACCTTCTTCATGAAGTTCCCGATCGATCTCGTCTATCTCGATCGAAAACGGAAGGTTCGGAAGGTGAGGAAGGCTGTCCCGGCGTGGCGCCTTTCCGCGTGCCTGACTGCGCATTCGATCCTGGAACTGCCCGCCGGAACTGTCGAAAAAACGGGCACCCAGGTTGGAGATGTTCTGGAGATCGAGAAGCTGACGGAATGAAGGGCTCGCCAATCGTCCTCGCATTTGCCGCACTCGCGGCTTCCTGCACGCACACGCAGGTGGTCAAAACTGCCGCCGCCCCTGCCCCCAAACCCACCACCGTCTGGGATCGCCAGGTGCACAACGCCATCGATGCCGGCGATGGCGACCTCCAGTTCCGTCAACTTCGCGAAAAAGTCGCCGCCGAGCCCGACAACATCCAGGCCCGCGTCGATCTTTCCCGTGCCTACCGCGAGCGTGGGTATCACGAAGTCGCCCTTGAAATCAGCCGCCTGGCCGTCGCCCGTTTCCCGGACTCCGGCCCGGCCCAGCTTTCCCTCGTGCGCGACCTCCGCGAGGTCAATCGTCGCGCGGAAGCCATCGGCAGCCTGGAAGCCTTCCTCAAATCCCATCCGCAAAATAGCGCCGAGTACTACTCCTGGCTTGGTATTTTGCGCGATGAATCGGGACTTTGGCCCCTGGGAGAACCTGCCCACCGCAAAGCCATCGAACTGGCTCCCACCGCCGACTTTCTCCACAACAACCTCGGTTACAACCTGTTGATGCAAAAGAAAAATGAGGAGGCCGCCGCGGAATTTCGTGAAGCCCTTCGCCTGAATCCGTCATCCGATCTGGCGCGTAACAATCTCGGGCTGGCGCTCGCCAATTCCAATGCAGCCAGCCAGGCGGTGGCGAATTGGCAATCTACGTCGGATGCCGCTTCCGCCCATAACAACCTGGCCGTGGTGTGGATCGAAAAAGGGAACTTTGCCGAGGCCCGAAAAGAACTGGAAGTGGCCTTGAGCCTGGACAAGAATAACGCGGCCGCGTTGAAGAACGTCGAATTGGTGAGTCGCCTCGCCGCGACGCCGGTGACTTTAGCCCTTCCGTCCACGCCGGACGAGACGCGCTGGGAACGCTGGAAGTCCTCGATGAAGCGGCTGTTCGTGGGGCCGCTGGACGAACCGCGGAAAGACGTTGCCAAAACGGCCTCCGCGCAATAACCTGGAAGGAACTCTATGAAAGCATTTCTCTTGAATCTGCTGCGCGATGAACAGGGACAAGACCTCGTCGAGTACGCCTTGATTGTGGCTGCCGTCGGCCTCGCCCTGATCACGACCGTAAATCAGCTCTCGCAGGGCATCGTGAGCCTTTACCAGAGCATCACCGGCGACCTGTCGAGTATCGGCGCTACCGGCCAGTAGATCGCGCGGCCGGATGTCCACGCCGGAAGTGCGACTACGCTGGTGGGTGCCGGACCTGGCCATGGTCGCCGCCTGCGTCACGCTTTTCTACTGCGTCTTCCTCTTCCAGGGTTACCAGAAGCTCTTTCGCGATTCCGACGCCGGATGGCACATCCGCAACGGCGAAGCTATTCTTGCCACCGGCACACTCCCAAGCACCGATCCTTATTCCTTCACCCGCTCCGGCCGGCCCTGGTTCGCCTGGGAATGGCTCTCCGACGTCGCAGTCGGCGCCCTTCATCGCGCCGGCGGATTGAACGCGGTCGCGCTCTTCTACTCCGCGGCGATTGCCTTCAGTGTCTGGCTCTGGTTCCGTCTGCACTGGGCGCTCGGCGGCAATTTCCTGATTGCGTGCGCCATGGCGCCGCTCCTCCTTTCCACCTGCAACATTCACTGGCTGGCGCGCCCCCACATACTCGGCTGGCTTTTTCTCCTCTGGGCGATGTTCCCTGCCGGGCTCGCCTCAACCGCCGCCGTGACGGTTCTCTGGGCGAACGTCCACCCCAGCTTCTATCTTGGGATTCTCGGTAGGTTAGGCCTCCGGCCTGCCCTGCTGACCAGGCACGCGGCGGTGATCCTGGCTCTTGGCGTCCTCAACCCCTACGGCCCCGCCCTCTACACCCACCTCTACCGCTACCTCACCGACTCCGCCCTCCTCGCCCGCATCGGCGAATTCCAGTCCTTCGACTTTCATGCCGAAGGCGCCGGCCAGATCATCGCCACCGTCATCCTCGGAATGATTGGCGGCGCCCTCGCCTTCACCCGGAAGCGCTATCACCACTTCGTCATCGCCATCGTCATCACTGCCCTGGCCCTGCGCTCGGCTCGCGCCCTGCCCTTGTGCGCGCTCGTTCTGCTCCCCATCGCCAATGCCGCCATCGCCCCCTATTGCGGCAAATCGTTCAATCGGTACGCCGCCAACCTGCGCGCGCTCGATGACCGCTGCCGCGGCCTTTGGCTCGCACCCGTCGCGCTCGCGGCGGTGTGGTTCCTGATGCCCAAAGCCGGATTCCCGCCCGACCAGTTCCCGGTCGCCGCCTACGAGCACATCCCCGCCGGTGCCCGCCTTTTCGCTCCCGACAAATACGGCGGCTATCTCATTTATCGCTCCAACGGCACAATGAAAGTCTTCTTCGACGGCCGCAGCGACCTGTACGGCGCCGCGTTTCTCGAGCAATACGCACGACTCACTCAGGTGCGCCCCGGCTGGCAGGAGATCTGGAACTCTTACCACTTCACGCATGCACTGCTGCCAAACGATTACTCACTGGTGCCTGCACTCGAGCAGCTCGGCTGGCACGTGATTTACCTGGATCGCACCGCCACGCTATTGGAAAAACCAATGTCCGCCGCTGACTAACGCGGCCATCTGCACGTCATGCCTCAGCTACATAAGGACGAACCATTTTCGCCGGATCGACAAGCCGGTCGAATTCCTCTGCTGTCACAAAGCCGAGCTTCAGCGCGGCCTGCTTGAGCGTGAGGTCGTGATCCAGTGCGTAGTGCGCGATCTGGGAGGCTCGATCATACCCTATAACCGGTGAAAGCGCGGTGACCAGCATGAGCGACTGATCCACGTACTCCTGAATCTTCTTCAGATTCGGTCTCGCGCCTTCTACCAGGAACTTGCGAAAGTTGACACAACCATCCGACAGGATCGTTATCGACTGCGCAATGTTGAAGATCATAAGCGGCTTGTAGACGTTCATTTCGAGGTAGCCGCCCGCCCCGCCGAAACCGACCGCGATGTCGTTCGCCATCACCTGGACCGAAATCATCGTCAGCGCCTCGGCCTGCGTGGGATTCACCTTGCCCGGCATGATCGAAGAGCCGGGCTCGTTCTCCGGAATCGTCAGCTCGGCGAACCCTGCCCGCGGCCCGCAGGACATGAGCCGGATATCGTTGGCGATCTTGTACAGCGACACCGCCAGGGTGCGCATGGCGCCGGAGAGCTGAACCAGCGCGTCGTGTGCGCCCTGCACGGTGAACTTGTTCGGCGCGCTCACGAAGGGTAGGCCGGTCAACTTGGCGATTTCGGCTGCCGCCTCCTCGCCGAAGCCAGGCGTGGCGTTAATCCCGGTTCCGACCGCCGTTCCGCCCAGGGCCAGTCGGTACACCCCTTTGAGCGCGTCCTCGATCCGCTCGAGATTGTCGCTCAGCATCCCCGCGTACCCCGACCATTCCTGGCCGAGCGTCAATGGTGTCGCATCCTGCATGTGTGTGCGGCCGATCTTGACGATGTCCCGCCACTCCTCCGCCTTTCGAGCGATCGCATCGCGCAGCGCCGTCACCGCCGGCACCAGGCGCCGGTTCACATTCACGGCGGCCGCGATATTCATCGCGGTCGGGAATGAGTCGTTCGACGATTGCGACATGTTGACGTGATCGTTGGGATGAACAGGCTTCTTGCTGCCCAGAAGCGTCCCGGCGATCTGGCAGCAGCGGTTGGAAACCACTTCGTTCACGTTCATGTTGAACTGCGTGCCGCTGCCGGTCATCCATACATGGAGTGGAAACATGTCGTGATGCTGGCCGGCCACAATCTCATCGCAGGCCTGAACAATGAGCCGGTACTGCTCGCCGTGCAGCCGCCCGCCGTTGTGGTTTGCGTTGGCGGCAGCCTTCTTGAGAACCGCGTACGCCGTGATCATCTCGCGGGGGATCAGATCGTGGCCGATGCTGAAGTGTTCCAGCGAGCGCTGGGTTTGCGCGCCCCATAGCTTGTCGGCGGGCACTTCCACTTCGCCCAGGCTGTCCTTTTCTTTGCGAACTCCCGCAAAAGGTGTGTCGGTACTTACATTCATGGGCGTTCCTTCTTCCTTCACGCCGACTGGTTCTCAAGCATTCGATATGCCACGTCTTCCCGCGTAGTAATTCAGTGTCGTGCCCGCGTGTGTCCGCACCGAAGGGCTGGCGAACCGGTGGTACGCTCAGGTGAGGCCGCCGGATGGGACGAAGCGATTGGCAAGGGTATGCGCGCTCGGTTCTGCGGATAGTCGTCGGACTGCTGTTTTCGCAACACGGCTTCCAGAAGTTATTCGGTTTGTTCGGCGGCATCGGTGGCCACGGCGCCGCCGCGCACATCTGGTCGGAATTGTGGGTCGCAGGGATTCTGGAGACTGTCGGCGGCCTGCTCGTGACGGCTGGCTTGTTCACCCGGCCGGTTGCCTTTCTCCTCTGCGGCGAGATGGCGGTCGCCTACTTCCGCCAGCATTTTCCTCGCGGCTTCTGGCCGATTCGAAATGGCGGCGAACTCGCCGTCTTGTACTGTTTCATTTACCTCTACCTTGTCGCCGCCGGACCAGGCCCGCTGAGCCTCGATCGGGCAGTGAGGCGCAAACCATAGGCGCCCGCTTCATCCGCCAGAGCGCCCGCCTTCACTGGCCCGCGGTCTTGTGGTAGTTCGGAAACGCCGGACGGCGGAGTTTCGGCGGCGGATTCTTCTTCAGTTCTTCGAGCACCGTCTGCACCGCCTTCTCGAGCTGCGGATCGTGCCCCTGTCGAACCAGCGCCGGGTCCTGCTCCACTTCGATATCCGGTGCCACGCCGATATTCTCCACCTCCCACTCGCCCGTCAGCGGATTGTAGATGCCGGAGCTCGGCGCGCCCACAAAGCCGCCATCCATAAGCTGCGGTCCTCCGGCCATTCCGACCAGCCCGCCCCACGTGCGCGTTCCGATCAGCTTGCCTACCCCCGCCCGCTTGAAATACCACGGCATGGCGTCGCCGCCCGAGCCCGCTCGCTCGTTGATGATCATCACCTTCGGCCCGAAGATGCCTTGCGGTTGGATCAGAGGCTCCCCTACCCGGTTTGAGGCCGCGCTGAGCGGCTTTCGGTTGAGAATCTCCGCAATGTCCGTCGCCAGCAGGCCGCCGGCATTGAAACGCTCGTCTATGATCGCGGCGTCCTTGCCGAGTTGTGCGTAGAAGTAGCGGGTGAATGCGTCCAGTCCGCCGTTGGCCGTATCCGGCATGTAGACGTAAGCCACTCTCCCGCCGCTCATCTTGTCCACCTTGCGGCGGTTCTCCTCGATCCACGCCAAGTTGCGCAGACGGCCCTCATTCGCTACCGGGATCACCGTGACCTCGCGCGACCCCGTGCCGCTCGCATCCGGCCCGACCCGGAGCACCACGGATTTCTCGGCGAGCCCTTCGAAGAAGCTATAGACATTCTCCGGTGGGCGCACCTCGCGGCCGTTCACGGCGAGCAGGTACTCGCCCGCCTTTACGTTGACCCCCGGCTGCGTCAATGGCGCCCGGAGCTGCGGGTTCCAATTCTCACCGCTGTACACGCGCGAGAAGCGGTATCTGCCGTTGGCGACCTCATAGTCGGCGCCCAGCAATCCGGTTTGCACCCGCTTCACCTCCGGCAGGTCGCCGCCCCCGGTTCCCATGTGGCTGACCGTGATGTTGCCCAACATCTCCTGGAACAGATACGTCAGGTCGCTTCGGGCGGCGACGTTGCGCAGGTAAGGTTCGTATTGTTTCTCCGCCGCTTTCAGGTCGAGCCCATGCATGTTGCGGTCGTAGAACCAGTCGCGTTCCACTCGCCAGGCTTCACGGTACATCTGCTTCCATTCCGCGACCGGATCCACCCTGATTTCGATACCGTTCGTCTTGAGCGCTCCCTGGGCGGCGCCGCCGGCCGGAGGAGTCGGCGCCGCGGGAGTGGGTCCGCCGGGGCCTCCCGCCATGGGTCGCAGCGCGGCGATGATCCAGTTCTCTCCCTGGCGGTAGAGTGCCTTCTCGCCTCCCGACGACATTTGGAAACTGCTGACTCCCGCCAGGGGCACGTCGCTCTTGCGAGATTTTAGATCGTAACGGTGGATGGTCAGGCCGGTCGGCGGACCAGACAGGGCATCCAGCACCGTCCCGGGCGCCTCGATGGCCAACAGCGTTCCAGGCTTGCCCGCCTGAAGCGCCACGTAGCGCCGCGGCGGCAGAGGCATGGATAGAATGCGCTGATCGATCCCGTCCAGGTCGATCTTCACGTCGGCAGCCGCCGCTTTTGGCCTGCTTGCGTCGGCCGGCTTCTTCTCATCCGGCGCCTTTTTGTCGTCGGCCGCCTTGGTGTCGTCCGCCGGCTTCTTCTCATCGGCGCCCTTCTTGTCCTCCCCCGCCTTCTCCTCGTCGCTTTCGGGCGCGAACGGTGAGGGCTGCGTCTTGTCCAGAACGGCAAGATAGACGGAGCTTGTAGAAGTCTTGCCGGCCGCGTGGATGTCCAGGCCCAGCGTCTCCCCGGAATTCGTGCTCGCCGTGAAATACAGATACTTGCCCTCCCGGTCGAACACCGGATTCAGGGCGTCGCTCATCCCGTCGGTTATCTGTGTGGATTTGCCGGCCGCCAGCGAATACAGGTGAATCGCGCTGAATTCGTTCGGCAGCACCTTGGAATACGCCAGCCACTTGCTGTCGGGAGACCATGCGCCGGCGATGTCGCCGTTGCGCATCTGATATGTATCCTGGGCCACTTCCGTCTGCTTCTTCGTCTCTAAATCGACGTACCAGAGCTTCTGGAAACTGTCCACCAGTGCGACCCGCTTGCTATCCGGCGAGAAGTGGAGGCGGCTGTAGAATCCGGGCGTCAGCGCGATCTTCGCCGCCTCGCCGGCGCCGCTTTGCGGGTGGATGTGCAGCGCGTACTCACCCGACTCGTCCGAGAGGTAGGCGATACTCTTGCCGTCCGGCGACCACTGCGGATCACGCTCCATAACGCCCGGCGTGTTCGTCACATTGCGGGGATCGCCCTTTTCCGCGGGCACCGTGATGATTTCCCCTCGCGCGGCGAATACCGCGCGCGCGCCGTTCGGCGAGATCGCCGGCGAACCGAGGCGCCGCCCCACATCGACAAGTTTCGTGCGCAACTCCGGGAAATCGGCTTGCACGCGAATCGCAACGGCCTTCGTCTTCCCGGACTTCAGATCGTAAATGGAGACCCCTCCGAATTGCTCGTAGACGATGGCATCCGGCCCCAGAGAGGCGGACTTCAGGTCCAGCCCGCGGGCGGGAATCGCCTCTTTCACGGCCTTGGTCTTGGTGTCATACCAAAACAGAGTCGCCGGCCCATTACGGTCGGACAGGAAGTAAACGCGATCTCCCGCCCACATGGGATTGAAGTCGTTGGAATTCTCGCGAGGCACTTTGCTGACGCTGCTGTCGGAAAGGCGCGCCAGCCAGATGCGCGTCGTCGTGCCGCCGCGATACTTCTTCCACATCGTGAACGCCCTGCCGATCGGCTCGTACGCGATCGATTGCCCGTCCGGCGACATCGACGCCTCGTAACCGGTGGGAAATGGCAGCTTTTCTTCCGCACCGCCCTCGGCGGCCACAGTGAACATCTCGGCATATCGTGAATACGCATCGCGAGCCGAGCTGAAGATGATCTTCTTGCCATCCGGCGTCCATCCCAGGACGCGATCGGGCGCGGGGTGCCACGTCAGTCTCTTCGGCATCCCGCCCGAAGCAGGAACGACGAACACGTCCACGTTGCCGTCATACTCGCCGGTAAAGGCGATGCGCGTGCCATCGGGTGAAAATACGGGATCGGTCTCCGTACCGTTGCCGCTGGTAAGGCGCACGGCATCGCCGCCCTCGCGTGGCACGCTCCATAGGTCGCCCGCATAGGCGAAAACAATATGGCTCTTGCTCAGCGTCGGTTTTTGGAGCAGCAGCGGTTCGTCGGCGCAGATGGCCAGGGCCGCCGCGGTGAAGAAGGCAAACACGAGTCGCATGGAGTTCTCTTTCTCACCGAGAGTTCATCACACGCCGCCCGCTTGTGCAACTCCTGAGGCCGCGCCGGCGATTGCACTACTCAGTCCGGCACGAACATCAGAAACTCGGGACTGTCCGGCAGCTTCGTGATCCAGGGCTTGAGGTTCTGCAGGTTCGCATCGCCCATCAGGATCTGCGGGGTGCCTGTGCGAATAGCCACGTACGAGTTCGGCGGGTCCTCGCTATCGAACGCGATGCCCGAGATGGTGCCCGCGGTCACCGTCGCGACCAGCTTGAACTTCAACTTCGGCTTCTTCGATTTGGATTTCGGAAGCGGGCTCGACCAGATCTCCTTTCCCGCGCAAACCATCAACGTCTTGTCCCGGACCAGCAGGTGTGTCGGCGATACGAGCGGTCCGCCGCCGCTCTTCCCGCAATACTTTCCGCTCTTGCGATGGTAGATTCGCACGCAGTTGCCGGGCTCGTCCACCACGAAAAGAAAACCATGGGCAACCGCCACATCGCGCACCGAGTTCTGCACCTTGAGCGTCGTGCCGCTTCCGCTGAAGTCTGCTGTCAGCCCGCCCTGCCCGCTCTTCAAATTGGGTGTAACCGGAACATTGGGCAGCGTGCCGTTCTTGGATGCCACAAACGTCGAGTCCAGAAAGGTGCCCGTCAGTTTGAGCCCCATCAGATAGCTGGATATGGCGCCTCCTTTGGCCGTCTCGCCGCCCTTGTCCACATCGAGGATCGCCACCACGTTGGTGTCCTGGTTCGAAACGAAACAGTGGCCGGACTTGTGGAACGCCATGGCGAACGGATGATCGATCGAGGCGAGGCTGTCCGATATTAGCGTCGCCTGGAGCTTATAACTCGTGCCCGAGCCTTTAAAGGTCAGGACATTGCTGGTCCTCTTGCTTCCGTTGGCGACATAGAGCAGCGGGCCGGCCAGCGCCATGCCGCGCAGTTCGGATAATGGGACTTTGCCGGCATGCAGCACCTTGGTGCTCAGCGGCTTCGTGGATGCCCCCTTGCCTGAGGCATACGCGCGAATGTTATTTTTTCCGCTCCCGCCGCCGTGAAAAGTTACAAAGATCATAACTCCGGCATCATATGGAAACGGGTGCGGAAAAGTCAAAGGTCTCGATTGTCGCCCAAACTTCGTACATAATAGGGATCGATCCGATGCCGTTTGGCATCGCTCACTGGAGCCAAGCATGAAACTCCTGCCTCTCGTCCTCTTCACCGCTTCTGCTTCCGCGGCCGCGACGCCGTGCGCCGGCATTTCCGAGCTCGCCCTCCCCGGTGCCACCGTCACGACCGCACAGACCGTTCCCGCCGGACCCTTCACTCCGCCCGAGGGTCCGCCGATCCCCAGCGTTCCCGCCTTCTGCCGCGTGGCGCTGGTCGTCAAGCCTTCCTCCGATTCCAACGTCCAGATGGAGGTCTGGCTTCCCGCCTCGAATTGGAACGGCAAGTTTCAAGGCATCGGCAACGGTGGATTCGCCGGCAACATAGGGTACGGCGCCATGGCGGTCGCCATCGCCCACGGCTACGCCACCGCCTCCACCGACACCGGCCACCACCCGGGAGGCACCGACGCCTCGTGGGCATTGGACCACCACGAGAAGATCGTGGACTTCGGCTACCGCGCCATCCACGAGACCGCCGTGAAGGCCAAGGCAATCATCAATGCCTTCTACGGCGAAGCTCCCAAACGGTCCTATTTCAGCTCCTGCTCCAACGGCGGGCGCCAGGCCCTGATGGAAGCCCAGCGTTATCCAACTGACTACGACGGCATCATCGCCGGCGCGCCCGCCAACTACTGGACCCACCTCCTCACTCAAGCCGTAGTCAACATTCAAGCCACCCTCGGCGACTCCGCCGGCTACATCCCCGCCGCCAAGCTGCCGGCCATCCAAAACGCCGCGCTCGCCGCCTGCGATGCCAACGACGGCGTCAAGGACGGCGTCATCGAAGACCCCACGCAGTGCCGCTTCGATCCCGCCGTGCTGCTCTGCAAGGGCCCCGAGTCGGATTCCTGCCTCACCGAACCCCAGCTCTCCACTCTCAAGAAGCTCTACGCCGGGCCGCGCAATTCCAAGGGAGAGCAAATCATGCCCGGCTATTCCCCCGGCGGTGAGGCGGAGCCCGGCGGATGGGCGGCATGGATCACCGGTCCCTCGCCCGGCAAAAGCCTGCTCTATGCTTTCGGCACGCAGTTCTTCAGCAATATGGTCTTCGACCAGGCATCCTGGGATTGGAAGACCTTCCAAGTCGATCGCGACATGAAGGTCGCCGACGACAAAATGGCCGGCATCCTGAATGCCGCTGACCCCGACCTCAAGAGCTTCCAGGCGCGCGGCGGCAAGCTCATCCTTTACCACGGCTGGAGCGATGCCGCCATTCCCGCCCAGAGCACCATCAATTACTACCGCAGCGTCGAAAAGAAAATGGGCGCCAAACAGGCCGCCCAATTCGTCCGTCTGTACATGGTGCCCGGGATGGAGCACTGCGGCGGCGGCGCCAGCGCCAACTCCTTCGGCCAGGCCGGCGTCCCCCAGGGCGACCCGCAACACGATATCGACGCGGCTCTGGAGCGCTGGGTCGAACAAAACGCGGCGCCGGCGGAGATCATCGCCTCCAAATTCAAAACCGGCGCCAACCCGGCCAGCGGCATTGCCCGCACCCACCCGCTCTGTCCCTATCCGCAGAAGGCTTACTACAAAGGCACCGGCAGCCAGGACGACGCGGCGAATTTCGTCTGCAAGTAGCTGCCGCCCGCCCCTGCCCTGCGCCGCAAACCGGGGTCTGACTGCTCTGTCCCAAGGCGCATGTACTCTCTTTCAGCAACTTATCGCTAATCGCCGCGTGGACAGAGCGGTCTGACCCCGGTTTGCCCCGTCGAACCGGCCCGTTCCCCAATTCGGTTAAGCACCCACCCCTGCCCTTGAGGCCCGCCCCGCCCGGTGTTACATTCGCCGGTGAAAGCAACCGTTCGTCGGAAAGGAAGGAATCCACCATGTCCGAAGAGCGCAATCGTGTCACTCGCAGGCGCTTTGGAACATCTCTGGCTCGCGCCGGTATGGCGGCCGCGGTCGGCGGATCTGCTATGGAACAGGCTCCCGCTCAGGCGCCTGCTCAACCCGCCGCGCCCGCTGGCGGGCCCGTCGCGCCCAACGATCAACTGGTCTTCGCAGGCATCGGCCTTCGCAGTCGCGGCATGTACGACCTCCAGCGCCTGCTCCCCGACTCCCGCGTGCGCTTCGTCGCCATCGCGGACGTGCGGGAGAGCGCCCGCGAAAACGTCAAGAGCTACGTAGACAAGCACTACGGAAACAACGACTGCAAGATGTACCGCGATCCCGCCGAACTGCTGGCGCGGCCGGATATCGATGCCCTCCTGATTGCCACCAGCGACCGCTGGCATGGGCCCATGGCGATGTGGGCCGCGCAGTCCGGCAAGGACATGTACATCGAAAAACCCGGCGCCATGTCGATCAACGAAAGCTACGCCATGGCCGATAACGTCCGCCGCTACGGCGTGGTCTACCAGTCCGGCGCCCAGCGCAAAAACCAGTTCGCCTTCGAGTTCGCGGTCGGGCTGGCCCGCAGCGGCCGCTTGGGTAGGCTGCTCGCCGTGCATGCCGACACCGCCATCGGTCTGGGAACCGTCGATGAAGGCGGGCACAGTTGGTGGCCGCCCGAGACCCCGGAACCCGAGCCGCTGGTGCTCGATTGGGATAAGTGGTTGGGCCCGTGCCTCTGGCGCCCGTGGAATTCCGCCTACCCCGATCGCGGCCGCGGCGAGTTCTGGGATTTCCATGCCGGCCTGCTCGAGTGGGCTTCGCACACCGTCGCCATGGCTCAATGGGCCGCCGACATGGAGCACACCGAGCCCGTCGAGTACGTTCCCGACGGACCCACCTTCCGCGGCGACGGCCTCATCAATCGCTACACCATCTATTGCCGCTACGCCAACGGCGTGCAGCTCGTCCTTCGCAATCACAGTTGGATGTTGCTGGGCTCGTGCAGCAACCGCTTCGAAGGTACCGAAGGTTGGGTCGAAGTCGGCGATAGCGGGCGCATCGAGGTCTCGCCGAATTTGAAGTCTCTGGTACCCACCAAGATCGGCCCGAAAGGCGACCCGACCGGGGAGCACATCCGCGAGTTTCTGCAGTGCATACGCTCCCGCACTCCTCCACGCGCCAATGCCGAGGTGACGTGTCACACGCACGTCACGTCCCACGCCGCGTGGATTTGCGCTCAACTCAACCGCAAGTTGACCTGGGATCCGGCCAAACGGATGTTCCTCAAAGACGAAGAGGCCAATCGCATGCGCGGCCGCGCGTACCGCGAGCCCTGGCGCATGGAGGCGCTGGCTACCAGCATGTAGCCGGGAAGAAAGGAGACTACCGCAATGCCGCAAACAACTGCACAGACACCGACGCCGCAAGCCGCCCCCGGACGTGGAGCCGCCCCCGCGCGCCCGGTCATCCTTCCCGAGTACGACGCGCTGCCCATCTGGAAGATGGAGCCGCCCAAGCTGGTCGCCATGGTAAAAGACCCTTCTTCCACCGTGTTTCAGAAAGCCATCGCCTGTAAGAAGCTGGCCTTCGTGGGCGGCAAGGAAGCAGTCACGCCCATGGCGGCGCTCTTGAGCCACCCCCAGCTTTCGTGCTACGCCCGCTTCGGGCTGGAGCCCAATCCCGACCCGTCCGTAGACGATGCCTTTCGCGACGCTCTGCCCAAATTGCAAGGCCGCTTGAAAATCGGAGTGATCACCTCGATCGGCGTGCGCAAGGATCCCAAAGCCCTCGATGCGCTCACGAAACTGATCGACGATAGCGACGCCGAAGTGGCCCGCGCCGCCGCCGCCTCCGTAGGCATGATCGGCGGCATGCAGGCTTCCCGATCGCTCCAGGCCGCCCTGGGCCGGACCAATTCTCCAGTCTTTCCGGTCGCCGCCCGGGCCGCCCTGCTTTGCGCCGAAGGCCTGATGGCGAGCAATCGGCCGCGCGCGCTGGACCTCTACGCTCAGTTGAGCGCGGAAACCATGCCGAAGCCGGTGCGGCTCGCTGCCATCCGTGTGCTGAACGCGGCCGGCCCGGCACCCGAATACGCGAAAAAATGGCCGGCCCCAACCGGCGAGGCCGCGGACCGGGACAAAAGCGGATTTCTCGGCCGCGAGCGGTAGGCCCTCTTTACACGTCGAACCAACGAATCGGCGCGTATTCCCCCAGGAATTGGGACGCAGGATCAGGCCCCCTGCTGCGGGTTCCTTGTACGATAATCCCTGGGTGCGGATCGATGTCCGCAATACGAGGAGCAATCATGTCGCGCCGGGAACATGCCACCGGATCGAGAGTAACCTTGCACGTGGTTTCAAGCCTGGATGGCTTCATCGCGAGGAAGGATAACAGTGTCTCCTGGCTGGATACCAATGGAAGCGTCTATGAAGCCGGAGTATCCATCTCTCACGAAGAAGCCGTGGCCTTCGTCAAAGCCATAGACTGTTATGTGCTCGGCTCCCGCACGTATGAACACGCGCTGGAATTGGGTTGGCCGTATGGTGATACTCCAACCGTGGTGGTGACGGGAAGGAAATTGCCGTCGGCAAGGAAAAGCGTCGAGTTCTACTCGGGCGATCTCGAAGCACTCCTCGAGGAGAAACTCGCGCCCCGATATCGGAATATCTGGCTCGTGGGCGGGGCCATCTTATCCCAACGATTTCTCGAGCTCGGCTTGGTGGACGAAATCACGTTGACCATCGCTCCTGTTCTCTTGGGTGCCGGGCTGCGGCTGTTCGGCGGTTCTCTGGCGGAGCAGAGGTGGAACTTGAAGAACGTCGTGGCCTACAAAAACGGCTTTGTTGAGCTATCGTACTCTGCTTTCCCCGCGTGAGAGCTCAGAACTAGGCGCTATCGTCCTCCCGCTGGCCTGGTACAGCGGCATTTTCCGCGGTGTCTCCGAGGTTGCCGGTCGCCCTGCTCTCTGCCCGCCCTCCCCCCGCCTTACTCAATCACCGGCACCCAAACCGCGCTCGCCAACCCCGCCGAATGAAAGATGGATTGCGTCGCTTTCACATAATCCGAAGGCTTCGCCAGGAAAATATTTGCCAGGTACTTCTGTGGATTGCGATCGTACAGCGGAAACCAGCTCGACTGGATCTGCACCATAATCCGGTGACCCGGCAGAAAAACATGATTGACCGTCGGCAGCACAAACCGGTACCGTTGCGGTTCATTTGCCGGAATCGCCGACGGCTGTTCGAAGCTCTGCCGGTAGCGCCCACGGAAGATATCCATCGACACGGCCAGTTGATAGCCCCCCATCTCCGGCTCGCTCGGAACTTCGTCCGGAAATACGTCGATCAGTTTCACCACCCAATCGGCATCGCTGCCCGTCGTCGCCGCGAACAGGTCGGCAATCGGCGCGCCGCTCGTCCGCAGCGGCGAGGTCAGCGCCGCGGTCTGATAAACCAGGACGTCCGTCCGGTCCGCCACCGAACGCTGATCCGTGACCAGCCAGGGCCGCCAGCGGTCGCGGTCGCCGAAGCGCAGCGGACGCGGAATGTAGGGCACCGGCTTCGCGGGATCCGAAACATAGGTGTCCGCCGCGCCTCCGGCGTCATTCGGCTTCTCAAATCCCAAGCCGAAGCCTGTGTGTAGATAGAGCGCCTTCAGCGGAGCCTTGCATCCCTCCTCGCACGCCGGCGGCCAGTTCTCGAAGCGGTCCCAGTGGTTCTCCCCCGTGTTGTAAATGACCACCGGCGGCGTGTTGCTCTTGGCAGCGCCGGTTTTCAAATATTGGTCGAAGAATGGCCGCAAGACATCGCGGCGGAACTGCAATGCCGTGTCGCCCTCCCACCGCAATGGACCGAGATGCGAACCGTCCCCGTCGCATTGGCAGTGAGCCCACGGACCCATCACCAGGTAATTGTGCTCCGTCTGTCCGGCCTTCTTGAGCGCCAGGTAGGAATGGATCGCTCCCCACATGTCCTCCTGGTCCCAGAGTCCCTGAACCCACATCGTCGGTACGGCGGAACGGTGTTGCACCACCAGCCTATCGAGCGCTTGCCCCTGCCAGAATGTGTCGTAAGCCGGATGCTCGATGATCTTTTCTGCCCACGGCAGCAGGTCGAGCCCATGTGCCCGCGCAAACGCTCCCGCCGAACCGGCGCGCCGGAATGCCTCGTAATCGTCGTACTCGCCGCGCACGATCCTTTCCCCTTCCCCGCGCTTGGTGGTCTGCCCGGAGAAGTAGTCGAAGTTCACTTGCCGGAAGGCGCCGTAATGGAACCAGTCGTCGCCCATCCATCCGTCCACCATCGGACTCTCCGGCGCGGCCGCTTTCAATGCCGGATGCGGCTCCAGCAGGCCCATCACCACCGTGAAGCCTCCGTACGAACATCCGATCATTCCCACGCGTCCGTTTGATTCGGGCGTGTTCTTCACCAGCCAGTCGATCGTGTCGTACGTGTCCGTGACGTGATCCACCTCGGTTTTGTTCAGCGGCCCGCGGACCGGGCGTGTCATCCAGTAGTCGCCCTCGGATCCGTATTTTCCGCGGATATCCTGAACCACGCGGATGTAGCCGCCGGCCACGAATACATCGTCGCCCTGGGCCAGCTTCGAGAGCATGTGCGGGCTCTCGTTGCGCGAGCTGCGCGCCGAAGCGTTATACGGCGTGCGGCTGAGCAATATCGGCGCATCCTTGGCGCCTTTGGGCACGGTGATCACCGTGTGCAGCTTGACGCCGTCGCGCATCGGGATCATGACGTCGCGTTGCACGTAATCGTAATCCGCCGTCGGTACCTGGAAGGTCTTGGGAATATCGCCGGACTGCTGCGACGCTGCGGGGCCGGCCATCACGGCATTGAGAAGGAGGAGTTGCCATCGCACCATCTCCCGATTCTACTAGCCCGTGGGGCAGTGCTTCAGCCTGCGCGGGACTTCAGTCCCGCTGCCTCGGTCGGCAGGCTCACGCCCCGCCGCGAACGGCGCTGTATACTGTTCCCTGAAAAATGCGCATTACCCTGATCTTCCTGGTCGTCGCGCTATTCGCTGCCGACGACGACTGGCCCAACTTTCGCGGACCCGATCACAACGGGGTGGCCCGTGGAGACGTGCCGCTCGAATTCAGCGCCACCATCAACCTGGCCTGGAAGACCCACATCCCCGGCCGCGGTCACTCTTCGCCGGTCGTCTGGGGCGACCGGATCTTCCTCACGACCGCAATTCCTACCGACGGTGGCGATGAATATGCTCCCCACCTGCGCAAAGAACATCGCTTCGTCGTCATGTGTCTGAACCGGAACACCGGCAAAGTGATCTGGGAACGCACGGCCCGGACCGCGACGCCGCCCGATGGCCACCAGGTCCCCTATGGCAGCTACGCATCCAACATTCCCGTAACCGATGGCAAACGGCTGTACGCGTTTTGGGAATCGCGCGGCGTCTTCGTTTTCGACCTCGATGGCAATCTCCAGTGGCAAAAGGATTTTCCCCAGATGCACAAGCGCGGCGAATTTGGAGAAGGCACACCCGCCATGCTGGACGGCGATACGCTATTCCTCAAATTCGACCAGGAGCAGAATTCTCACCTCATCGCGCTCGGCAAGAATTCGGGAAAGGAGCTTTGGCGCGTCGAGCGCGCCGAGCCCAGTTCGTGGTCGCCGCCGCTCATGATCGATTACAACGGTAGGAAGCAACTGATCGTCGCGGGCACTCGCGTGAGGTCGTACGATCCGGCCACCGGCAAAGTTTTCTGGGAATGTGCCGGCTTGGGGCTCAATTCCATTCCCGCGCCGGTATCCGCCAACGGCGTGGCCTACGTCATGACCGGTTTCCAGAATCCGAATATGCTTGCCATCCGCGTCGACCGCGAAGGCGATTTGACCGGGACGGATGCCGTGCTTTGGTCCACAAACCGGGGCACCCCATACAATCCTTCGCCGGTGTTGCAGGACAACATCCTCTACTTCATTTCCGACACCGCCATGCTCAGTGCCTTCAACGCCAGGACGGGCGAGGCCTACTATCGCCAGACGCGGCTCCCCGGCGCGTACAGCCTGAAATCTTCACTCGTAGCCGTGCACGGCAAGCTGTACGTGGCCACCGAACAGGGAGACGTCGTGGTGGTGAAAATGGGAGAGAAGTTCCAGGTGCTGGCCACCAACAGCCTGGGCGACGACATGTTCATCGCCACTCCCGCCGTAGCCGGCAACAGCCTGTACCTCCGCGGCAAAAACACGCTCTACTGCATCCGTCAGGCTCAGTGAATTTTTCGGTTGATCGGCATAGGGGCGGCGGTCACCCGCCGACCCCTGCCACACCACCGTGCGTACGGGCCCGTACAGGCGGTTCGAGTCGGTTACGCACGACCCGGCACTATGCCTCTAGCGTCTCCCCAACCCCGGACCCAGCGGCGCAGCCGCCCCCTACCACACCCGGCAGGCGTTCTGGCTGACCATCGGCTGCCCCTGCTTGCACGAAAATGCCTGCTGGAACTCCGGCATATTCTGCAGCACGCCGTTAACGCGATATCGCCCCGGCGAATGCGGGTCCGTCATGGCGCGGTTGCGCCTCTCCTCGGGAGCGCTGTTCTCGCACCAGATCTGCCCGTAGCCCAGGAAGAATCGCTGCTCCGGCGTCAGCCCGTCCACCTTCTCCTGGTTGCTCTGCAGCGTGTCCTTCAGCGCCATCAGAGCGATGCGGATGCCGCCGTTGTCCGCGCTGTTCTCGCCCAGCGTCAGCCGTCCGTTCAGTTTCACGTCGTCCACCGCCGTAAAACCCGAATACTCGTTGGCGATGCACGCCGCGCGCTTCTCGAATTCCGCGCCGTCCGCCTTGGTCCACCAGTCGCGCAGGTTTCCGTCGCCGTCGAACTTGCGCCCCTGGTCGTCGAACCCGTGCGTCATCTCGTGCCCGATCACCGCGCCGATCCCGCCGTAATTGAACGCAACATCGCGCCGCGGATCGAAGAACGGCGGCTGCAGAATGCCCGCCGGGAAATTGATACTGTTGCTTTGCGGGCTGTAGAACGCGTTGACCGTCGGCGTGGTCATGCTCCACTCGGTCTTGTCGGTCGGCTTGCCGATCTTCTCGATCCGCTGCTCGTGCATGGCCTGTGCCGTGCGCAGCGAATTGCCCAGAAAGTCGTCGCGCGCGATCTCGACCTTACCGTAGTCGCGCCACTTCTTGGGTACGCCCACGTTGTTGGTGATTGCCTGCAGCTTGGCGATCGCCGCCTTCTTCGTCGTGTCCGTCATCCAGTCGAGCGAGCCGATGTCCTTGGCCATCGCTTTTTCCAGCGCGTCCACGAGCTGCGTGATCTGCGCCTTCGCTTCGGCGCCGAACGCCAGGTCGATGTACTTCTGGCCCAGCAGATCGCCGAGCGTCCGGTCCACCGTCGCCACACAGCGCGCGCTGCGCGGCCGCTGCTCCTTCGCTCCGCTCAGGTAGCGCGTCCAGAAATCGAAATTCTCGTTCTCGAAGGACTCGGGCAGCGCCGGCGCCAGCGCGTGCAGCAGGTGATAGCCGAAATAAGCCTTCCACGCCTCGATTTCATAGCCCTCCAGATCGATCGCAATCTTCTTCAGATAATCCGGCTGCGCCACGTTGAGCGTCTCGAACGCCGGCGCTCCAACCCCCTGAAAATATGCGTCCCACGGAAAATTGGGGGCCAGCCCGTCCAGCTCGGATTTCTTCATCACGTTGTAGATCTTGTTCGGATCGCGCATGCTGACGCGGTCCATCGAGTCCCTCGCCAGGACCGTCTCAAGGTCCAGCACCATCTGCGCGTGCGCCGGCGCCCCTTCCCCGGTGTCCCCCACCAGCAGGAACATCTTCTTGACGTGCTCCCGGAAGCGCTCGCGAATCTCGACGCTCTTCGGATCGCTCTTCAGATAATACTCGCGGTCGGGCAGCGAAAGCCCGCCCTGGTTCAGCGCCGCGATCGTGCGCGTCGAGTCCTTGGCGTCCGGCCGCGAGCCGAACATAAACAGAACGCCGATGCCCAGCCGGTGCAGGTGGATGATTTCGGCGATTACATCCGTTTTGTTCGCCATCTCGACGATCCGCCCCACCTCCGGCCCGATGGGATCGAGCCCTTTCCGATTGATGGTGGCCGTGTCCATGCAGGCCGCGTATGCATCGCCGACCTTGCGATCCAGCGCGCTGCGCGTCTCCACCGCCGCCGTGGCGCCCTGCAGAATATCCAGCAGGACTTTTTCGTTGTGGTCGCTCAGCGCGGTGAACCGCGCCCATCGGGAGCGGTCCCCGGGCAGCGGGTTGTTCTTGATCCAGCCTCCACACGCATATTGATAGAAGTCAACGCACGGGTCGGCGGCTTTGTCCATCGCGACGCTGTCCAGGCCGGATGCAGGCGCGGCCGGCCTTTGCGCGAACGCGGCAAAGGGCAGCATAACGAGAATAAAGGTTCTGAAACTCATGCAATGCCCCGATTGTAGCGCGCGGCGGTCCCACTCACACTACACTGGAGTTTTATGAAGCGGCTCACGATCTTTCTCCTCGCAGCCGTGCCCTGTTTCGCCCAGAAGCCCTTCGAATTCTGGCCCGGCGCCGCCTACGACCCGAAAGTCCCCACCATCCGCCAGGTCCTCGGCTACGACCCCGGCGAGAAGCTGACCGGCGCCGCGGGGCTCACCAGGTATATCGAGGCGCTCGCCGCCGCCGAGCCCGCCCGCATGAAGATTTTCGAGTACGGCGAATCGTGGGAAGGCCGCAAGCTCGTCTACGCCGCCATCGGCTCCGAGCCCAACATCCGCAGGCTCGGCGAAATCAAAAGCACCATGCAGCGCTTCGCCGACCCGCGCAAGACCTCCGAATCCGAAGCGCGCAGCCTGATGGCGGGCCTGCCGGCCGCCGTCTGGCTCTCCTACGGAGTCCACGGCAACGAGATTTCGTCCTGCGACGCCGCCCTCCTCACCGCCTACCACCTCCTCGCCGCGCGCAACGACAAGCTCGTGGACGACATCTTCTCCAAGGTCCTCGTCCTGATCGACCCCACCCAAAACCCCGACGGCCGCGACCGCTTCGTCAACTACTTCGACCAGACCCGCGGCCTCGTGCCAGACTCCAGCCCGCTCGCCGCCGAGCGCAACGAACCCTGGCCCGGCGGCCGCGTCAATCACTACCTCTTCGATCTCAACCGCGACTGGATCGCGCTCACCCAGCCCGAAGTCGCCGCCGAGGTGAAAGCCCTCCGCGAATGGCTGCCGCTGGTCTATGTGGACCTGCACGAGATGAGCGGCGACAGCACCTACTTCTTCACACCCGAAGCCGACCCCTACAATCCGCACCTCACCGCCACCCAGCGTCAAAGCCTCAACCTGTTCGGCAAGAACAACGCGAAATGGTTCGACAAGTACGGTTTCGATTACTTCACGCGCGAAGAGTACGACGCCTTCTATCCCGGCTATGGCGCAAGCTGGCCGCTCTACTACGGCGCCCTCGCCATGACCTACGAACAGGCATCGGTGCGCGGCCTCGTGGTGCGCCGCTCCGACGATACGCTGCTCACCTACCGCGATACGGTGCGGCATCACTTCGTGGCCTCCATCTCCACCCTGGAAACCGCCGCCGCCAATCGCGAGAAGCTGCTCACCGACTTCTACCGCTACCGCGCCAGCGCCGTCGAGGAGGGCCGCAAGGAAGCCGTCAAGGCGTTCCTGCTGCCGCGCGGCCGCGACGCTTCGGGCACCGACAAGCTGGCCGGCATCCTCATGGAGCACGGCATCGAGGTGAGTCGCGCCAAAGCGCCCTTCCGCACCGGCGACAAAGAGTACGCCCCCGGCACCTACGTGGTCTCGCTGGCGCAGCCCGCCAAGCGCTTCATCCGCACGCTGCTCGATCCTCAGGTGCCCATGGACGACAAGTTCGTCGCCGCCGAAGAGGCTCGCCGCAGGCTCAAACAGCGCACCGAAATCTACGACGTCACCGCCTGGTCGCTGCCCCTCCTGTTCAACGTGGAAGCTATTGCCGGCGACACCGTCCCTGAAGGCGTCCTGGAACCCGCCGCACCCACGCGCATCCTGCCGGGCGAAGTGCACGGCGGACAGGCAAGCGTGGCCTACCTGGTCCCCTGGGGAAGCCAGGCGGCGGGACGCCTGCTCGCAGCGGCCCTGCGCCAGGACCTCAAAGTCAGCTCCATCGACAAGCCGTTCACCCAGGACGGCGTGAAGTTCCCCGAAGGCAGCCTGATTCTCAAGATCGCGGCCAACCCGCCCGACCTCGCGGCTCGCATGGCCCGATTGGCGCACGATACCGGCGCGCACATCTACGCGGCCAATTCCGGCTGGGTCGACGATGGCGTCAACTTCGGCAGCCGCTGGGTCGTGACGCTGAAAAAGCCGGCCATCGCCCTCGCCTGGGACATCCCCACCCAATCCGCTTCCGCCGGCGCCACCCGCTTCGTCCTCGAACGGCAGTACGGCTATCCGGTCACGCCGGTTCGTGCGTCCCAGCTCGCTACCGGCGACCTCTCGAAGTTTCAGGTGCTCGTCTTGCCCTCGGGCGGCAACTACGTCGCCGCCCTCGGTGAGAACGGCATCGACCACATCAAGGATTGGGTCAACGCCGGCGGCACCATCGTCGCGCTGGGCGAAGCCGTGGGTTTCCTCGCCAACAAGGACGTCGCTCTGCTCGATATCGCCCAGGAGAACGCCCTCCGCGAAGGAGACGACAAAGACGACAAGAAAGACAAAGCCGACGAAGATACCGGGCGCGTCCCCGGCACCACCATCGCCAACGAATCTGACTTCGAAAAGGCGACAAAGGCAAACAGCGAGTTGCCTGACGTCGCCCCCGGCGCAATCGTCCGCGCGCGGGTGCGCCCCGATTACTGGCTGACCGCCGGCGCGGGCGAGATCGTCTACGCCATGGCCGAAGGCCGCGCCATCTTCACTCCCATCAAGTCCGACAAGGGCGTCAACGCGGTGTACTTCGATGCGGCCGACAAGCTGGTGGCCAGCGGCCACCTGTGGGCCGAGAACCGCAAGCAGATGGCCTTCAAGCCGCTGGTGATTTCAGCCGCTTCGGGCCGCGGCATCGTCGTAGCCTTCACCGAGGACCCGAATTTCCGCGCCTTCAACGACGGCATGAACGTGCTGTTCCTGAACGCCGTCTTTCGCGGCCCCGCCCATGCCCGGTAACGTTGGGCAGGTTTCCCACCTGCCCAGCTACCTCACCTCAGGCCGGATCTCCACCGCCTTCGTCGCCCAATCCACCGTCACCGTCGTGCCGTCCGCGAACGTCGTCCGCTCCCGCCGCCGTTCTTTGTCCAGGAATTCATGATTGGTCATCTCCACCAGCGCCAGCCGCTTGTGCAGCGCCGCCATGCGCCGTACCTGGTCGAGCCCCGCCGCGTTCCCCCGCCACTCCGGCGCGCTCGCATGAAGGAACCCTCGCGGGTCGGACGCCGAATAAGTAGTCACCACCGCGTCGTGATAGACCAACTCATACAGCGGCACCTGGATGGCGTCCTCGTGGTCCGGATCTGTGCCCGTGCTCGGCGACCGGTTCATGCGCGACGTCAGGTAGTCGGCGTAGGGAATCACCCAGTCCGAGCCGTCTTCCGTGCCTGCGATGCCCAGGTTGTTTTTCACCCATCGCATCACCGCGGCGCGGGCGTTCATCGAATCGGTCCGCGTGTTGGGGTGCTCCGGGTTGAAGTCCTCGTCCGGCGGAATGTAGCCGAACACGTCCTGGTAGCTGCCCTGGGGATGAATACCGTGCGCGAACAGCGCGCCATAGTTCTTCACCACGTGGCCCAACATGAAGCTGTTGTTGAGATATCCCTGCACCCCGCCGTCCCAGTGGTCCATCAGCGGAATGGAGCCGTCCTTCCAGTCGTTCTTGAATCGCGTGCCGGGGAACGCCGTCGGCGGGCGCGTTGCGTCCTCCTCGTGTACCGCGAAGTCCGGATTCCACGATGGCGCGTCCTGGTAATAGTCGCGATACTGGTCGTGCAGCCAGCAGGTGTAGCCAAGTTCCTTGCAGGTGTCGAAGAACAGCTTCATACCGGACCATCCGCCGGCGGCTTCCGCGGGCGGCAGCGCGTCCGGCGTCTGCCGGTCGTAGCCCTGATTCAGCCAGCCGGAGAGGCTTACGTTGAGATGCTCCCAGCCCTGCTTCTTCAGCTCGCGCAGGCGCGCCGCGTTCTCGGCAAACGTAACCAGCCGGTAATTGTTGGCCGGATTCTTCGTGTCGTAGCTGGCCGAGCCCGGCTTGAGATTGCGCAGCACCCGCATGCCCATCACCGGACTTCCCACCAGGTTCTGCACCACCGCGTTGTGCGCGATCTTGTCCTTCAGCGAAACGTACAGCCCCGAGTCCATCGCGTACCGCCGGTATCGCTTGGCCATCGCGACGTAGCCGCCGTCCGGCAGGAACACCATCCGCAGCCGCCGCGTGTAGCCAAATCGTCCGAGCTGCGCCCTCCAGCTCGGACCCATCTTCGTCGGACCGCCCGCCGGATGATCGAACGTGTACGCCGCGTCGTCCGGCGTCTCCACGATCGCCATCATGCCGGCGCCGCCCTTCAAAAATCCCCACCACGACATGGCCCATGTCTCGATCAGGTGGCTCTGGATCACGCTGTGATCGCCCGCCGCGCGATGAATGGGATGGTAGAGCTTGGGCCAGTCGCGCGGCAGCAGGGTGCCGTCGTCGCTCGGGATCAGCGTGTAGTCCACCTCTCGGCCGTCGGGTTCCTTCGGCCAGTTCAGCTCGCGCAGAGTGGCCCCGCGCTCGATTGCAGTAGCTTCGGCCGCCAGATCGTCGTCCTCCCCTTCGAGGCAAAGCGTCAACACCAGCCGCAGGTCGGCGCCGCGAAACCGGTCGAGCGTGAGCTTGACTCCGCTCTTGTATCCGGTCTGGTACGGCGTGATCCTGACCTCTCCCGCATCGGCGAGTCGTGCTCGGAGCTCCTCTCCCCCGGCTCGCACCAGCATGTCCTCCGCCGCCGAAGGCTGCATGTTCCATACAACCGTTCCCGCCTGCACGCGCACCGCGAGAGTCGTTTCGTCGAGCTCCACTACGTTCTTGTGTCCCGCGATGGTCCACTTCCCGCCGGAATGCGACACTTGCGCCGGGCAGATCGCCGCCATCAGGATCAGTCCCGCTATCTTCCGCATAAAGACCTCTTCTTTATCGCTAACGGTCAGCGGTATTATAAGCCCATGAAACCCCTCTGCGCACTCGTCTTTTTCGCCGCCGGGCTCGCCGCCCAGGACACGCCGCTCCCCGGACGCGGACTCTCCCAGCATCCCTTCCTCTACTGCGGCGAGTGGCAGGATCGCGGCCACTCCGATCAGTTCATGTACATCATCCGCGGCGGCAAGGTCGCATGGAGCTACTCCATCCCCGGCCGCGAAGAGTTGGGCGACTGCACCCAACTCGCCAACGGCAATATCCTCTTCTCGCGCCGCTTCGGAGCCAGCGAGATCACACCCGACAAGAAGATCGTCTGGAACTACGATGCCCCGCCCGAGACCGAGATCCACACTACCTGGCCCATCGGCGACGGCCGCGTCCTCGTGATGCAGAACGGCGACCCCGCCAAACTGCTCATCTTCCGCAAGCCCTCTGGCACGCCCGAGAAAGAGCTGGTGCTCGCCACCAAAAACCCCAAGAGCATCCACGGCCAGTTCCGCCACATCCGCATGACCGCCGGCGGCAACTTCCTCGTGGCCCACCTCGACCTCGGCAAGGTCGTGGAATACACGCCCGAAGGCCGCGAGGTCTGGAACGTGCCCGCGCCCTCCGCCTGGGCTGCCGTGCGGCTGAAAAACGGCAATACCCTGATCAGCGGCAACCAGCACGGCTACGTGCGCGAGGTGAATCCCAAGGGCGAGACCGTCTGGGAGATCAACAAAGACGACCTCCCCGGCATCACGCTCTACACCGTCCAGGAAGTCTCGCGCCTCGCCAACGGCAACACACTTATCAACAACTGGGTCGGCAGCGTGCCGCAGGCCGATTGGCCCAAAGTCGTCCAGCTCATCGAAGTGACGCCGGACAAGAAAGTGGTCTGGGCACTGCGCGACTGGACGATCCTCGGCCCCGCCTCCAGCACGCAGTTGCTCGACCAGGCAAGCGAGCGCTGATTGGAACAGGCTGACCTACAAAAGCCGCTTCAATCGCGCCGCCAGCTCCATCGGGTTGAACGGCTTCACCATGTAGTCGTCCGCGCCCAACGCGAATCCGCGCAGAATGTCGCTGTCCTTCTGCCGCGAGGTCAGCATCACCACCCGAATCGGCAGGCCCTCCTTGCGGATCGTGGACAGTATTTCGAACCCGTCCAGCCCCGGCATGTTCACGTCCAGAACCACCGCATGAGGGCACAGCTTCCGAATCATCCGCAGCGCTTCGGGTCCGGTCGATGCCGACCGGCATTCCATTCCAAGGTCCTGGAACGCGCCCCGGACCATCGCCAGCACGTAAGCGTCGTCGTCCGCCACCAGGACTTCCCGTGTCCCGCTCAAACCGTGTGCGGGTTCGCCTCCAGGGGCTTGCGCCGGCTCCTTCGTCGCGCGCGAGATGGCGAAGCTCAGGCGCATCACCACCTCCTCAGGCTGCCATCCGTCGATCAGGTACTCGCAAGCCCGCGATTGTACCTTCGGGTCCAGCGCCAGCAGATGCTCCCGGCCACCGGCCAGCACCAGCGGCAAACCCGGCGGAAGAGCCGCGCCGCTCTCGAGCCATGGCGAATCCAGGGTCTCCGGCCGCACCTGTACCATCACCGCGATGCAACCACGGATGCTATCGGAATCCATCGGCTCATCCGGCCGGAACCACATCGGCAGTGCGCCCGCACGGCTCAGCGCGGCGCATATCTCGTCGGCCGTATCGTCCGTGAAGCCCACCAACCCGATCCGCTTGCGAGCCAGCTCCTGCAGGATGGAATCCGGCATCGGGGTTTCCGAAGCCTCCTTTGGAGAGTCGAACGCGCGCGCCAAGTCCTGGAGCGCGCCGCGCAGCTCGGTCATTGTCCAGTCCGGCTTGCCCAGCACTGTCTCGCCGGCTCGCGCCTTCTCTGCGATCTCCATGTAGCCCAGAACGCCAGCCGACCCGATCCACTGGTGAAAAAGCCGCGCCGTCGCCGCTGCATCCACCTGCGCGCCCGAGAACTCCAGCATGCGCCGGACGTGCCGCCCGGCGTCCGCCAGGAACGCCCGCCGCAGCCCCTCCATCTCCGGGCTGTCCAGCTTCAACGAGCCCGGCAGCGCTTCGCTGGCTTCCGGACCGGGCGGCGTTTGCGCCTGTCCGTGAAAGAACGCCTCCAGCCGCCTCCCCAGCGTGCGCGTGTCGATCGGTTTGATGATGAATCCGTCGCACCCGGCCGCGAACGCGCTGGTCTCCGTGTCCCGTGACGTGGACGCGGTCAGCGCCACCACCAGCATCTCCCTGGTCCCCGGCTGCGAGCGGACCTGGCGCGTCAGGTCGAGTCCGTCCATGCCGGGAAGCTGCAAGTCCACCAGCATGAGATTCGGACGGATCGTCGTGAGTGTCTTCAGTGCCTCCTCAGCCGTGGACGCCAGATATACCCGGTAACCTTCGCTGCGCAGCACCGCCGCCGCCAGCTTCAGGCTTACCGGCTCGTCTTCCACGACGAGTACGGTTTCCCCTGCCATACCGCTACGCCCTTGACTATAGTCGGTTGCGCGGCTCGGTTCAACGTTTCCTCTGGTAAAGACCGCGTTATCGTAAGGTTTACCCATGACACCCGACGAATTCCGAAGAATCGGCCACCAGATCATCGACCGCATCGCAGACTACCGCGCATCGGTCGCTCAATGCCCGGTCATGTCCCGCACCGCGCCCGGCGAGATCAAGGCGGCCCTCCCCGCCGGCCCGCCCTCCTCGCCCGAGTCCTTCGAGTCCATCCTCGCCGACTTCGAGCGCATCGTGCTCCCCGGCCTTTCGCACTGGCAGCATCCCAATTTCTTCGGCTATTTCCCCTCCAACGGCGAGCTGTCCAGCGTCCTGGGCGACTATCTCTCCACCGGGCTCGGCGTGCTCGGCCTCAACTGGCAGGCGAGCCCCGCGCTCACCGAGGTGGAAGAGGTGGTCACCGATTGGATGCGCCGCATGACCGGCCTCTCCGGCGCGTGGAGCGGCGTGATCCAGGACACCGCCTCCACCTGCACGCTGGTCGCACTGATGTGTGCGCGCGAACACGCCACCGGCTACGGGCTGGCGCGCGGTGGATTGCAGGCCGAGACCGCGCCGCTCGTCGTCTATACCTCGGCTCACAGCCACAGCAGCGTCGACAAAGCCGCGCTGCTCGCCGGTTTCGGCCGCGACAACGTCCGGCACATCGCCAACGACTCGAATTACGCGCTCGACCCCGGCGCGCTGGACGCCGCCATCCGCGCAGACCTCGCCGCCGGCCGCAAACCCTGCGCCATCGTGGGCACCACCGGCACCACTACCAGCACCGCGATCGATCCCATCGCCGCTATAGCCCGCATCGCCGGCGAACACGGCCTTTGGCTGCACGTCGACGCCGCCATGGCCGGCAGCGCCATGATCCTGCCGGAATGCCGGTGGATGTGGGACGGCATCGAGGGCGCCGATTCCCTGGTGCTCAATCCCCACAAATGGCTCGGCGCCGCCTTCGATTGCTCGCTCTATTACGTGCGCGACCCGCAGCACCTGGTCCGGGTGATGTCCACCAGCCCCAGCTACCTGCGCACGGCGGCGGACCAGAAGGTCAAGAACCTGCGCGATTGGGGTCTCCCTCTGGGCCGCCGCTTCCGCGCCCTCAAGCTCTGGTTCCTGATCCGCGAGCAGGGAGTTGCCGGTCTCCAGGCCCGCCTGCGCCGCGACCTTGCCAACGCGCAATGGCTCGCCGCGCGCGTGCGCGAAACCCCCGGCTGGCGATTGCTCGCGCCCGTGCCGCTGCAGACGCTATGCGTGCGGTACGAGCCCGAAGGGCTCCAAGGCGACCCGCTCGACCGCTACACACAAGGGTGGGCGGACCGGATCAACCGCTCCGGCGCGGCGTACCTCACGCCCGCGACTCTCGATGGACGCTGGATGGTCCGCGTCTCCATCGGCGCCCTCGGCACCGAGCTGCGACATGTCGAAGCGCTGTGGCAATTGATGCAGAAGGAAGTGCGCTGAAACGTGAAGCGTATTACCTTCTTGATCCCAAAATATTCAGCCCAAAATACTCAATCGAAGGGATGCCTGACCTTAGCCTGCTGAACGTCCATTTAGTTGGAGGACGAAGAAAGGTCAATATGAAACTAAAACTACCGTTACTCTGCGGTTCCATCTTACTCACGGCTGCGCTGACCGCTCCCGCCAGCACGCCGCCGCCTTGCACTTGCACACCAGGAAGTCCCACGGCGGCTTCCAACACCTGGAACTTCAAAGGTGAAGCCAACACGATCTTTCAGGACATCGAAACCGATGCTCAATCGATTCGCACTCACGCGGACCGGATCCAGAGCTACGAGCGCGGCCCGCAGCTAAGCTGGGCAAGCCACGGCGATCAACTGAATGCCATCCGGGACGACGTCAACGATATGGGAAAGAAGTTGTGCCGCCTGGAAGTTATCCGCGGAGCGCTCGCGCCATGGCAGCAGGGCGAAGTGGACCGCATCGCGGCGATCGTCCCGCTCCTGGCGAATGAAACCGAGGATGCCATTTTGTTCGGCGCAGAGCACCAGCAGGTGTTGTGGCTCCCCGTTTACCAGAACGACACCAACAGCCTGTACGAAAATAGTAACAGGCTCGCCCAATCCGTCAATGAGGCCGTTAAGTACGCAGGCGTTTCGAAGGACTACCGCACGCTGCGCCACGAGATGGGAACGAGCGGCGGGTTCTAAGGAGTGCCGCAACAACTTATTAACATGGAGGGGAATATGAATAAGATCAATCGTGCAATCTGGACAGGCGCTTTATCGGCGCTGCTGCTGGCGGTCCCGTCGATCGCCGCCGAGCGGGCCGCGTGGCCCGCCGAAACGCTGAGTGGCACCATAGCCAGCGTCGATCCAGGCCAGCGGCTGCTCGTCGTGAAGGATTCCAATGGCGTGCCGTTCGATATCGTGGTCGGCAGCCACACCCGCATCATGGCCGCGGATCAGAGCCTCAAGCTCAAGGATCTCGACCAGGACGTCAACCGGTCCGTCTCCGTCAGGTTCGTCCCCGAGCGGCGCGGCGACGTCGCCCAATCCATCCGGATCAGCAGTTAATCCTCAGGGCGGGCCCGCCGGCCCGCCCCAGCCCCCTTTACAAATGACGCGGAAACTTTCTGCCGGCGCGGGCATAATCTATACGTGCGACGGCGGCTCCCATGACCGGATTTCATGAGCTTTACGAAGCCTATTCACGGGATGTCTACCGCTTCGCGCTGTATTTGTCGAACGATCCGGCGATGGCCGATGACATCACGTCGGAGACGTTCGTCCGCGCTTGGAGTTCGCCGGAGCCGGTGCGCTTAGCCACGGTGAAAGGCTATTTGTTGACCATCGCTCGCAATCTGTGGCTGATGGAGCGGAGGCGCCATTCACGGCGTGGCAGCCTCGTGGAAGTGAACGACGAGCTACCCGACTCCGCTCCCAGCGTGTCGCGGGGAGTGGAAGTGAAGGATGAGCTCGGCAGGGTCCTGCGCGCGTTGCAGGAATTTCCCGAGGCGGACCGGGCGGCGCTCCTGATGCGAGCGATTGAGGGTATGTCCTATGAGGAGATTGCGGCCGCTCTCGGCCTGCCGGTTGCGACCGTCAAAGTCAAAGTGCATCGGGCGCGCCTGAGGCTCGCGCAGATGTGCAGCCAGGGGATCACCGCAAAATGAACGTAACGAAAAATGTGATTCAAGACCTGTTGCCGGCCTACCTTGCCGGCGAGGCAAGCGCCGACACCGTGGATTTGGTGGAGGAGTTCCTCACGACGGACCCCGAGCTTGCCCGCACCGTCGAATCATTTCGCGCCAACCCGTTGGCGCAACCGGCCGTCGAGTTGCGGCCTGATAGAGAAAAGGAGACGTTGAATATGACGAAACGATTGCTGTGGTGGCGAGGAATCCTGATGGGCCTCGCCATGTTCCTGACGCTGATGCCGCTGTCATTCCGATTTGCCGGCGGCAGCATCAGGTGGACCTTTATGCAGGAGGCCCCTCCGGATGTCACTGCCCTGGTTGGCCTGGCAGCGCTCGGCTCTTGGGGAGGTTTCCTTTATGTGCGGCGCCGGCTCCAGGGCACCGGACTTTGAAAAAGCTCACCGGCGCAGCGGCGCCCGGCGCCGGCCATCAGCTTTCAGCACAACCAAATTCCGACCTCGAAGGTTGAGCTGAAAGCTGAAGGCTGATAGCTGAAAGCTGACATGACAGCTAAGAGATAATTCCCTTCCGCACGGCGTACAGAATCAGCTCCGGAATGCTGTGGATATCCAGCTTCTGGAGAATGTGCGAACGATGCGTCTCCACCGTGGTGAGGCTGATGTTCAGGTCGTTGGCGACCTCCTTGTTGGAGCGCCCCTCCGCGATCATCTGAAGCACTTCCCGCTCGCGATCCGATAGCAGGTCGTAGCGGTCCTCGAGGCCTCGCTGCTGCAGCCTGCTGATGTAGTCCTCCTGGAGGATGCGCGCCACCTTTCGCGTGAGAAACGAGCGACCCTGGTGAACCGCCCGGATGGCCTGCACCACTTCGCTGCGCAGCGAGTCCTTGAGCAGATATCCCTTGGCGCCGGCCTTCAGAGAACCCAGGACGTAGCTTTCGTCCTGGTGCATGCTCAGGATCACGACTCCCACGCGGGAGTTGGCCGCGAGAATGCGGCGGGTCGCCTCCATGCCGTTCATGTTGGGCATGGCCAGGTCCATCACTACCACATCGGGCGCCTCGGATTCGGCTAGCCGCACGCTCTCGCGTCCGTCCGCCGCCTCGGCGACCACGCTCATATCCGATTCATGCTCCAGCAGAGCGCGCAAGCCATCTCGGACCACCGTGTGGTCGTCAGCTAACAAGATGCGTATCTGCTTCATGTCCATTCCTATGCTCCAACTCGACGACCGGGAGCGTCGCATGAACCGCGGTCCCGCGGCCGGGCTCGCTTGTGATCTTCAGCCGCCCGCCCAGGCGACGGACCCGCTCCTCCATACCCAGCAGGCCCAGTCCCCGCGTGAATCGGGTGTCGAACCCCGCGCCATCGTCCTGCACGGTCACGCTCACCTTCTCGTGCTCTTTCCGAACCGCCACTTCCACGGTCCGCGCGTTGGCATGGCGTACCGCATTGTTCACTGCCTCCTGCACAAGCCGGTAAATGCAGGTGCGGTGCTCGTCCGGCAGGCTGTCGATCTCCTCGTCGGCGGTTACCACCACGTTCCGCCCCGTGCGCTTGCTGGTCTCACGGGCGTGCCAGTTCAACGCCGGCGTCAGCCCAAGGTCGTCCAGCATCGAGGGACGCAGCAGCAGCGCCAGGTCCCGCACCTGGTTGAGAGTCCGTTCCGCCAGCCTGCGGATCGACTCCAGGTGCTCGGCCACATTCGCCCCCCGCGCCGCGTATTCGGCGCCCTCGGTCTCCATCAGGATCGCCGACAGCGACTGCCCCACCTCGTCGTGCAGTTCGCGGGCCAGCGAGCGACGCTCGTTTTCCTGGGCGCGGAGGAGCAGCGTGGAGAGCTCCTGCAAATCGGCGCGCCGCCGGTCGAGTTCGCGCTCGAGCCGGAGGATAAAGCCGATCGTGATCAGCGCCAGCACCAGCCCCCCTGCCAGGGTGAGCCCGAACGTAAGGATAAGCGATCGCTGCAGGCGGTCCGCCGAAGCGGCCGATTGCGCTTCCGAACGCGTCAGACCGCGCTCGTTCACGGACGCGATTCGGTCCGCGATTTGCAGCATAGCCGTGCGCCGGGGTACCAGCTCGTTGTAGAAGAACGAAAATCGAAGGCGTTCTCGCTGCTGCGGCGACCATCCGAGGGTGGCATCCATGACCCGCCAGTAGGCATCGATCTCATTGCGCAAGGCGAGAAAGGGCTCGCGCTCCTCGGCATCCAACTCGTGTCCGTAGGCTTCCAGCGCTCTGTGAGTCTCGCGCTCCAATCCGGCCAGGTGCGCGGCCTGGGTCTTCGCCGTCTCGGCGTCCGGCGAGAGCAGAAAGTCGCGGGCGTAGGTTCCGGAGAGATAGATCTGCGATCGGATCTGATCCAGCGATTTGAGCCGCTCCAGAAACTCCTTGCGCTCCCGGGCCTCCGTGCTTCGAACCTGTTGAAGAGAAAGCAGCGTGCCGATTCCCGCTCCGGCCACACACACGAGTAGGCCCCCGAACCCCAGAGACAGGATCAGCCAGGAAGGCTTACGGCGTCTCTCGCCGGTACCACTCACTTTTTGAGTGTAGTGCAACGCTCGCCGGGGAAAAATCCTGTGCGAACAGGATTTCGCCAACAAGCACAAAACGGTATGAATCGTAAGTAAGGAGAGGTTCTACATTTATGCATCAGGCCCAAAAACGAACTCTGATTGCGCTGGCTGCAGCATCCATATTGGCGGTTGGCTGTGCGAAGAAGCAGGCCGCCGCGCCGCCTCCACCCGCGCCGGTGCCGCCCGCAGCGCCGTCTGCCGCGCCGGCCTCCACCCCGGCTCCTACGCGTACCGCTACCAATTCGACTCCGCCCGCTTCGACACCCGCACCGCGGTATCCTAACGCGGTCACCCGCGCCCGCATCGACGAGCTTCTGGCTCGGATCGAAGATGCCTATTTCGACTACGACAAGGCAAGCCTTCGTCCTGATGCGCTCCAGGCGTTGCAGAAGGATTCCAATGAGCTGCGCGACATCCTGAAGGACTACCCCGACTATAAGCTCACCATCGAGGGCCACTGCGATGAGCGTGGCTCCGCCGAATACAACCTCGCTCTCGGCAACAAGCGCGCCGAGGCCGCCAAAGACTACCTGGTACAGGTAGGCATCCCTGCGGCGCAGTTCAACGTGGTCAGCTACGGCAAAGAGCACCCGGTCTGCCAGGATCACGACGAGAATTGCTGGCAGAAGAACCGGCGGATTCATATTGTGGCGATGGCCCGGTAATCCCCACCCCCTCTGCGGGCGGACGACAAAGAGCAACTCGTCCGCCCCACCTGCTTTTCTCCGTAATTCGTGTTGAAGACCTGATAATCTGGATCTATACTAGAGTCGGGTGAGATAAGCACCTGCTCTAAGTGGGTCTATCCATCCAGGAGGTGGCCTTCAATGCCGGCAGTCGCCAAACCGGATCGCGGTTCAGTCGATCTAAATTCCGAAGAATGTAAAGGATGTGGCCTTTGTGTGGCGGCTTGTCCGCCCAAGGTTCTGCACCTGGCCGAACGGCTCAATCGCTACGGCTACCATCCCGCCGAGTACGCCGGCTCCGGCTGCACCGGCTGCGGAATCTGCTTCTATGTCTGCCCGGAGCCGGGAGGCATTACCGTCCTCCGGCTCGCCGCCTAGGAGACGCGCCATGCAAAAACAACTGACGAAGGGCAATGAGGCCATCGTAAAGGCGGCAGTTCTTGCGGGATGCCGTGCTTTCTATGGGTATCCGATCACTCCGGCCAGCGAAATCGCGGAGGCGGCGGCTCTATACCTGCCCCAGGCGGGCGGCGTTTTTGTCCAAGCGGAAAGCGAGGTCGCCGCGATCAACATGCTGTACGGCGGCGCGTCCGCGGGAGTCCGCGCTATGACCGCCTCCAGCGGGCCGGGCATCAGTCTCATGCAGGAAGGCTTCAGCTACCTTGCCGGATCGGAGCTTCCCTGCGTAGTAGCCGACATCATGCGGGGCGGTCCCGGACTGGGCAACATCGCGCCCGAGCAGAGCGATTACAACCAGGTGGTGAAAGGCGGCGGGCACGGCTGCTACCGCACCCTGGTCCTCGCACCCGGAAGTGTACAGGAAATGGCCGATCTCACCACCCTGGCTTTCGACCTCGCGGACCGCTACTGCAACCCGGTGGTGGTCCTGGCCGATGGCTGCATCGGGCAGATGATGGAGCCGGTTGAATTCTCCGCGCGCGTCAGTGTGCCGCCACCGCCGGATTGGGCGGTGCTCGGCACCGCCGCCACCCGGCCCAACCTGATCACCTCTATCTACCTCGAGCCCGACAGCCTGGAGCGTCACGTCCGCAAGCTGGAAGCCAAGTACCTGGCCGCCGAGCGCGACGAACCCCGCTTCGAATCGTGGCGCACCGATGACGCGGAGATCGTCCTGGTGGGATACGGCATTGTCGGCCGCGTTCTCAAGTCGGTAGTCGAACTGGCGCGTGCGCGGGGCATAGCCGCCGGACTGCTGCGTCCGATCACCCTCTATCCGTTCCCGAACGTCAAGATCCGTGAGCTGGCGCGGCATGCCAAGGCATTCGCGGCGGTCGAGCTTTCCACCGGGCAGATGGTTGACGATGTCCGCCTGGCGCTAGCCGGCAGCACGCCGGTCGAGTTCTTCAGCCGCGTGGGAGGCAACGTGCCGTCCGCGGAAGAGGTGCTCGCCTGGCTGGAGCGCACCTTTCCCTACGCCCTGCCGACCGCTCATCACATGGAGGAGGTGATGATCCATGGCTAGCTATGCTCCCACCCATCAGCGCTCGCAAACGTTTTACGAGACTTTCGAGCGTAAGGCCGAGCTCCAGCACCAGACTCACTACTGCCCCGGCTGCGGCCACGGGATCGTCAGCAAGCTGCTGGCGAGGGCCATCGACGAGCTCGGCGTACAGGATCGCGCGATCCTGGTCAGCCCGGTGGGCTGTTCGGTTTTCGGCTATTACTATTTCGACGTGGGCAACATTCAGGTGGCGCACGGCCGCGCGCCCGCTGCGGCCACCGGCGTGAAGCGCAGCCGGCCGGAGAGCATCGTAATCGCCTACCAGGGCGACGGCGACCTGGCCGCCATCGGTGCCGCGGAGATCCTGCATGCCGCCAACCGCGGCGAGGCCATCACCGTGATCTTCGTCAACAACGGCATCTACGGCATGACCGGAGGCCAGATGGCCCCGACCACGCCGCTCGGCAAGAAGAGCACGACCTCGCCGTTCGGCCGCAACCAGTTCAACGACGGCTTCCCGGTACACGTCTGCGAGGTGCTCAATTCGCTGGAAGCTCCCGTCTACATCGAGCGCGTCTCGCTGGGCAACAACAAGCAGATCATGAATGCCGCGAAGGTCATCAAGCGCGCGGTGGAAAACCAGGTTAGAGGACTTGGATTTTCTTTCGTGGAAGTGTTGTCGCCCTGCCCCACCATCTGGAAGATGCAGCCGGTAGAGGCCCAACACTTCGTCGATACCGAAATGGCGGCCACCTTCGGCGTTTGCAATCTGCGCGACCGGACAGCGCAGGCCGCCGCGCGCCCCGCACCACCGCCGCCTCCCTCGGCGGAAGAGATCTTCCGCATTCTCGGGCTCACGAACGGCTTCGAGGTCTCCCCCTCGGCGGCCCCGGTCCAACAACTCGATCTCCGCATCAAAGTCGCGGGCTTTGGCGGACAGGGTGTGCTGATGCTGGGTGAAGTCCTCGCGGAAGCCGGTCTCGAAGCCGGCTACGAGGTCTCCTGGCTGCCCTCCTACGGCCCGGAGATGCGCTCCGGCACTTCCAATTGCCAGGTGCGAATCGGCAACCTGCCCATCGATTCGCCGCTGGTCAGCCGCCCCAATGTGCTACTCGCGCTGAACGAGCCCTCGCTCCGCAAGTTCCTCCCCGTCGTGGAAGAAGGCGGCGTCGTGCTCTACAACGGCGCGGAAATTCCCGAGGGCTGCGCCCGGCCGGACGTCCGGACGATCGCTCTGCCATTCACCGAGATCGCCGACCAGATGGGCGCCTCCAAGGTGGCCAACATCGTGATGCTGGGGACCCTTCTGGAAGCCACGGCGATCCTGGAGAATGCCCGCGTGATCGACGCCCTGAAGCGCGTGGTCAAGAACCAGCGCTTCTTCGATCTGGACGTGGCCGCCCTTGCCCGCGGACGCGAAGAATTCCAAAAATCGGGCAGCGACGATTACCTGTGGGGCGTCTGAGGACGCCCTACTTGGCCTGCATCTCCTCCAGATACATGACGAGCGCGTGCATGCGTCCCTGGGCCACAGTCATATTCCCGCTTACTTCGTTGAACGTCTTGCCCCACGTGGGCATATCGGCGCTGCCATGAGCCAAGATCGCCTGCTCGCCCTTCAGGATGGACATGACTTTGGTATCCGGGAACCGGCCGCCGTTGCGGCGCGCAATCTGGGTCAGATCCGAGGGAGGCATTTTGAGCGCGCTGGCCGCCGGTCCGCCGCCTTTGCCGTCGGTCCCATGGCACACCGCACAAAACTCCTGATAGAGGTTCTTGCCGTCGATGCCCTTGGCGCCCACGGGCGTCACCTTCTTGACGGTCGTCTGCGCGAAGGCACAGGCGCAGGCTATCACGAGAATCACAGCACTAATAAGATATCGAGATGTAGAAATCTTCTTCATGCCCGAATCGTAACGCCATTTCGAGCCGCCTTCAAGTCACCATGCACCTCTTTTGGGTGGGGGGCATAGCAAACAACACCCAATCGCACCCTTTATTCGCATTTTGTTCGGAGTAACGTGAAATATAATGCAAACATGGCACGCTGGGGTCTGCTCATTCCGATCTCTCTTCTACCTTTGTTCGCCGCCGATGAGCGGACCTGCACGATGCGCGATGCCGCGTTACCCACCAACAATCAGACCGTGGTCCTCTGCGAGCAGGGGCTGGTCCTGGTGACGGCCGACGAGGGCGCCACCTGGTCGACGCGCCGCATCACCCAGATGGGCGGTTTCCGCGCCATCGCGTTCATCGATTCCGCGCACGGCCTGGTGGTCGGCGATGGCGGGAAGATCTTCGCCACCGAGGATACCGGACGCACCTGGCAGCCCCGGACCTCCGGCGTCGCGGAGAATCTGACGGACATCCAGATGATGGGCAACGAAGGCTGGATCGCCGGGTACACCGGTACCATGCTGCACACCGCGGACGGCGGCAAGACGTGGGCGAAACAGGACAGCGGAACCGCGCTCTCGCTGGAAGCCCTCTTCTTCCTGGACAACCTGGACGGCTGGGCCGTCGGCTGGTCGGGCACCGTCTTGCATACCACCGATGGCGGCAAGGCCTGGAAGCCGGTTAAGAACACGGGCGCCTCCTGGTCGCTCAGCTCGGTCTACTTCTCCGATGGCAAGGCCGGGTACATCTCGGGATTCGCCGGCCAGTTCTTTCGAACCAAGGATGGCGGCGCAACGTGGGAGACCAGGAAGGTGCCGGTTTCCGGCTGGCTGACCTCGATCGCCCACGACTCCGCCGGCCGGTTGTGGGTGACCACCGACGATGGGTTTCTGATCACCCAGGACGGCGGCGATACCTGGAAGCTCCAGCCCGCCGTCACCAAGCTGTTCATCAACAAGCTGCTGCGCAACACCGGGTCGATCTGGGCGCTGGGTCCGTTCGGACTGTTGAAACAGCAGGGGAACGGCCTGGAATTTAAGCGCATCATGAATCCGCTCTCCGGCGACGCCGATCAGCAGACCACGCCCACGCCGCAGGCAAAATGACTTACATCCGGCATGTCCAGCCACGCGGCGAGGTGCGCTCCCGGCGCTGTCGCGAGATCAGGAAAAAATAACCCTCGCCCGCCGGCGTCACCGTATGGGGCGCCTGCCGCACGGCGTCGCGGTAGCGCGCGGGCATGACAAAATCAGCCTCGCCATGAGCCAAGGCGAGAGCGCCCAATTCCTCCGGTGTGGCAGCAAGGATCAGGGTAGCGATCGGGTCCGAGCTGTCGATGCCCCACTGACGCAGCCGGTCCCGAAAGCCGGGCTCGAGCTCGGACAGACGGTTGAACTGATCCACGGTCATGGCGATCCCCATCTGTTCGAAGGGCATGCCATATTGCGAATCGTAGGCCGCTGGATTCACCATGGCATAGCGAACACGCGCGAGTGGGAGGGCGGCGGCGTAGAGATCGTCTGCGAGATCGACGACGATCAGCGGATTGTCGCGGTCCTGCTCGCAATAGGTGGCGAGCGGCGCGGCCAGGGGCTGCACGCTTGCCTTGCGGAATACCAGGCCCCACGGCATCTCGGGCAGACTGCATTTGACCAGGAACGCACCGGCGAGGCAGGCTAGCATCCAAGGCAGGTAGCGTCGCTGGGCGAATGGGCTGTGCGCGGCAGCAAGGATAGCCAGCGCCGGCACCAGCGGCAGCAGGTAGGTGGCGTTGCGATATTGCCAGACCATTACGCTGGCGGCCGCCGTCGCGATCCAGCACGCCAGCAGACTCGCGGCATGCGAACGGCGCCGCAGCTCATCGAAAAATGACGGCAGGGCGGCCACCGTGACCGCGATCAAGACTGGATCCATGACGGCCAGGCGCGCGAGGTAGAACAGCGCCTGCGGTTCCTGCGAGGTCTGCGGCGGAGTGCCTGCCCCATACCCGAGGATTTCGAGTCCGACGTGCTCGGCCCAGAACCAGCGCGAGTGCGCGATCGCCTGGTACGCAAACCAGGGCGCGGCGAAGAGCGAGGCAAGCATGCCCGCGAGACAGATGCGGATAAAGGCAGGCTTGTACTTGCGCGGCGCGGCAAGCCAGTAGAAACCCAGCACACCGAGCGGCAGAAAACCGGCGATCCCTTTCGCCAGGATCGCGCCGGCCACCGTCGCGGCAAACCCGACCAGCGAAGCGCGAGTCGCCAGCCAGGGATCGGTGAAGAGCACATACATCGCGGCGATGAAGCAGGCGACAAGCAGGCCGTCCGTCATGCAAAGGGTGCCGAGGACTTGCCAGAGATGATTCGAGAGGAGGAGCAGCACCGCGGCGGCTCCGGCCTGCCAGGTATGGACCTCGGCCGCCCAGAGGAAGATGAGGCCTGCCGCGAGGGCGGCGAAGAGCGTCACGGGCAACCGCAGCGGAAAGCGCGCGATACCGAGCAGCTTGGCGGAAAGCGCGGCCCACCAATAGAGCAGCGGCGGCTTATAAAGGGCGAAGCGGCCCATGAAGTGGGGAGTGAGCCAATCGCCCTGCGCGGCCATGTGGATGGCCGAGTTCGCGTAGAGCGCCTCGTCCTGGGCCGCCAGGCGGCTGATGGGATCCACGTAATCGCCGGCGAGGCCGATGAAAGCCGCTCGCGGGAGCAGGACAATCAGCGCGAGAAATGCTACCGCGCAAAAGGCCCGTCGCATCTATAAGACGGTAACATGCGGGCGGGCGTTCCGAAGGCGCCCTGAAGGCGCGGGCAGGTGCGGAAGCCTGCCCCACGAACGGCTAGAATAAAGGTCCATGAAGCTGATTGGTGGGTTGGTATTGGCTGTTGTATTGGCGGCGGGCCTCCGCGCACAGAATGAAGGCCGTCCTTATTTTACTGAGCCTTCGGTGGCGCCTAATCGGGCCGAGGTCGCCTTTGTTTCCGGCGGCGACATCTGGGCGGCGCCGCTGGCAGGCGGCGAGGCGCACCTTCTGGTATCTCATCCGGCGAATGAGACGCGGCCCATGTACTCGCCCGATGGAACGCGGCTGGCCTTCGTTTCCAGCCGCACCGGCAACGGCGATATCTACGTGCTGAATTTCGCGACCGGCGTGCAGAAGCGCATCACGTTCGACGACGGGCCGGAGGTGCTCGACGGATGGTCGCGCGACGGCAAGTGGCTGTACTTTTCGTCGACCGCGCAGGATATCGCGGGCATGAACGACATCTTCCGTGTGAGTGCCGAGGGCGGCACGCCCATGCCGGTGAGCGCGGACCGTTATGTCGCGGAATACTTCTCGGCTCCATCTCCCGACGGGAGAATGCTCGCCTTCACCGCGCGCGGCAACACCAACGGCCAATGGTGGCGGCACGGGCACAGCCACCTCGACGAATCCGAGATCTGGCTCGCAGCGCTGGGCGCAGCGGCGAAATACGAACGGCTCGCCGGCGGCGATTTCAAATGCCTCTGGCCCATGTGGAGCGCCGACGGAGCTCGCGTCTACTTCATGAGCGACCAGGGCGGGGCGGAGAACATCTGGGAAAAAACCGTGCGCGGCGGCGCGGCGAAGCAGGTGACACAGTTCAAAGACGGACGCGTACTCTGGCCCGGCATTTCCTACGATGGCAAGACCATCGTGTTCGAGCGCGATTTCGGCATCTGGAAGCTCGACGTGACCAGCGGCAAGGCGGCGCCGATCGAGATCTCGCGCCATGGCGGGGTGAGCTCGCCGGAAGTCAGCCACCTCACGATGAACAACGGCTTCCGCGGCCTGGTTGTGGCACCGGATGGAAAGAAGCTGGCGTTCGTGGCGCACGGCCAGGTGTTCGCCGCTTCGGCGCGCGACGCCGGCGCCGCCACCCGTGTCACGCGATCGGCAGCGAGCGAGGACGAAATCGCTTGGGCGCCGGACAGCAAGCGCATCGCCTACGTCTCCGACCGCGACGGCGGCTACCGGCTCTACCTCTACGACTTCGGCGCCAGCTCCGAGACGCGTCTCACCGATGGCGCCGGCGGAGACACATCGCCCGGCTGGAGCCCCGACGGCAAACTTCTCGGTTTCGTGCGCGACGGCAGGCAGCTTTGTGTTTACGACCTGGCTGCGAAGCAGACCAGGGTGCTCGCCAAGGGCCACTTTCCGCGGCCGCCGTCCGGGGCGAATCGCTTCTACGCGTGGTCGCCGGACGCGAAGTGGATCGCCTACGCCACGACCGGGGAGCGCGGCTTCCGCAACGCCTACGTGGTGGCGGCCTCGGGAAGCGGCGAGCCGCGGCAGGTCAGCTTCCTCTCGAACGTCTTCGCCGGCACGGTGGTGTGGGCGCCCGACGGCACTTACCTGCTGTTCGACACCAACCAGCGCACCGAGAACAACAACATCGCCCGCATCGACCTGATTCCGCGCGCGCCGCGCTTCCGCGAGGACCGGTTTCGCGACCTGTTCAAGGACACGCCGCCGGCGGGCGGCCGCGGACAGGCGGCCGAAAAGCCGCCGGTGAAGCCGGTGGAGATCGCGTTCGACGGAATCCGCAATCGTCTGAGCCTCCTCGCTACCGGCCTGGACGGCCGATTGCAGCAGATCTCGCCTGACGGTAAGACGCTGCTCATCGCAGCAACAAGCGGAAGGCAGCAGAACCTGTACACGTATTCCCTGGACGAGATGTCCACGGAGCCTCCGGTCGCGCGGCAGGTGACCTCGACGCCGGGCGCGAAAAACAGTGCGCAGTTGTCGCCGGATGGAAAAGAGATCTACTACCTGGAGCAAGGGAGGATCACGATCGCCACGCTCGAGAATCGGACGGCGCGGCCGTTGGCGACCACGGCCGAGATGGACATCGATTTCGAACGGGAGAAACGCGAGGTGTTCGCGCAGGCCTGGACGTACCTGAACGACAACTTCTTCGACCCGAAATTCAACGGCGTGGATTGGAGCGCCCTGCGCGAGCGCTTCGCTCCGCACGTGGCGGGCGCGCGCACGCCGGATGAGCTGCGCCGCGTGCTCTCGCTGATGATCGGCGAGCTGAACGCGTCCCACTCCGGAGTGGGCGCTCCCACCGCCGGCGGCGGCGAAGGCCCGCCGCGCGGAATTGTCGGCAAACTGGGCCTGCGGTTCGACGCCGCGGAGTACGCTTCCAGCGGAAAGCTGAAGGTGAGCGAGGTGATTCCGCTGGGTCCCGCCGCTCTGGCCGGCGGCATCAAACCGGGCGATGTGCTGACCGCGGTGGACGGCGTCGAGATCGCGGCCCACACCAACCTGGACGAGCTGACCGAGCACAAGGTGGGGACCCGCGTGACGCTGACCTTCGCTGACAAACGCGAGGTTGCCGTGCGTCCGATCTCGACCCAGGCCGAGAAGGATCTGGTCTACCGGGAATGGGTGGAGCAGCAGCGGGCATATGTCGCGAAGGCCAGCGGCGGTCGGCTCGGATACGTGCATATCCGCGACATGTCGGCACAGGCGCTGGACCAGTTGTACCTCGATCTCGATACCGAGAACCAGGGCCGCGAGGGCGTGGTGGTGGACGTGCGCAACAATAACGGGGGCTTCGTCAACGCCTATGCCATCGACGTTCTGACCCGCCGCAGTTATCTCAAGATGGCGGACCGCGATGAGCCCGCCAATCCGGCGCGCATCGTGCTCGGTCAGCGGTCGCTGGAGAAACCGACGATCCTGGTGGTGAATCGCCACTCGCTGAGCGACGCCGAGGACTTCACCGAGGGCTACCGTGCCCTGAAGCTGGGCAAAGTGGTGGGCGAGCCGACGGCCGGATGGATTATCTACACCAGCAATACGACTCTGATTGACGGCACCTCGCTGCGCCTTCCGCATACGCGCGTGACCACGGCGGACGGAGCCCAGATGGAGATGTATCCGCGGCCGGTGGATATCGCGGTGGACAAGCCAGTCGGCGAAGGTCTGGGAGGAAAGGATTCGCAACTGGACGCGGCGGTTAGGGAACTGGTGAGGCAGATTGGTGGGAGTGGAAGGTAACACCGGCAGCGCGGACAGCACAAAACGATCGTCCGCGCCACAGGCGCGGCCACACATCGCGGTGCGCATCGGCGTGTATGTGTTCCTCTGCTACGTCACGCTGGTGGTGTTCGGCAGCCTGTTTTCGTGGTTCGACAACCCGATCATCTCGGCAGTAGGTTCGAACCTGGTGGCCGGCGTATTTTCGAACTGGCTGGCGCTGCGGATCTTCGAGAGCCTGCACATCCCCGATGCGGGTTTGCAGGCGAACCGCGCGTCGGCGGAGAACCTGGCCATCGGTGTGGCCGGTGGAATTGGCTCGGCGGCGCTCGTGCTGGGCCTGCCGCTGCTGCTTGGCGCGGCTCACCTGGCCCGCGTCGAAGGCGACGAGTTTTCCATCGGCAGCCTGCTGTTTCTGACTGTGCTGCTGGCAGGCGGGGCGATCGGCGAGGAGTTGATGGTCCACGGCTACGGTTTTCAGGCCCTGGCGGCGGCGGTGGGACCGTGGGCGGCAATCGTCCCCGTGGGCGTGCTGTTTGCCCTGCTCCACGGCTCGAATCCCGGCTCTACCTGGCTTAGCACGGGCATCACCGGGGGGTTCGGGATTGTGTTCGGCTACGCCTGGCTGCGCAGCCGGGACCTCTGGCTACCCATCGGGCTACACTTCGGCTGGAACTTTACACTGCCCCTCTTCGGCGTCAACATCAGCGGGCTTAGAATAAGGGTGACGGGTTACGAGCTGTCGTGGACCGCCGGCAAGCTGTGGAGCGGCGGCGACTATGGACCGGAGGCCAGCGTTCTCACGGCCGCCGTCCTGGTGCTGCTGTTCGTTTACATCTGGAAAGCTCCCGTGCGCCGGCAATCTTCGAGGATCACGGATCCGCCAGCGGAGAGTACGGTATGCGAGCCGTCGCCATCATCGCTGTCCTGACCCTGTCGCCGGGGCTCCTGCCCGCGGCGAACAAACTCACCTGGGAAGACCGCGTCGAGCTGATGCGCGGACTGAGCGCGGAGTACGCCACGGTAAAGGTCATGCTTCCGCGCTCGCGGAAGGCGCTGGAGTTCAACTCGGATGGTACCTACGATAAGGGCGTCTGGACCACTGTGTCACGCGAGGGCGGGCCGGCGGCGCGCACCGGTGACCTGGTGCAGGTGACCAAGGTGGATATCGAAGACGACCGCATTGTCCTGCAGATCAACGGCGGCTACAAGGGCGGAAGGAAGTGGTACCAGGGCGTGCAGATTTCGGGCGGTATGGGCGGCGCCGATGTGCCGGTTAACCAGGGCAGCGACAGCAACGCGCCCGGAGGCACCTCGATCGCAGTCCTCTTCCACAAACCACTGGAACCGATCAAAGCGATCGAGGTCAAGAAAATGCTGGCGCCGGTGCTGGATTTCGAAAAGCACTCGGCCACACAGCTTTATAGCGAGAGCCTGCCGGTGGACATCCAGGACGCGATCAAGGAGAAGCGCGCCAAAGTGGGGATGAACCGCGAGGAGGTCATCATGGCGCTGGGCCGGCCGCAGCACAAGTCGCGCGAGACCAAGGATGGGCTGGAGACCGAAGATTGGGTCTATGGCACGCCGCCGGGGAAGATCACATTCGTGACGTTCAACGGCGACAAAGTCATCAAGGTGAAGGACTCCTACGCGGGGCTGGGCGAGCAGGTGGGCGATCCCAAGGTGGTACGCTAGTTGCGCCTGACGGCGGCGCTGGCGTGCGGCATCCTGTTGGGCTGCTCCTCCGCGCCAAAGCCGGCCGCGCCGCCGGCAAAGACCGTCGAACCGGTACGCATTACGCAGTTCTACTCCACCACTCCCCAGGTGCCGCGCGGCGAGAAAGGCACTGTCTGCTACGGCGTGGAGAACGCGAAGTCGGTGTGGCTCTCGCCTCCGAAGCGCGAGCTTTCTGCGTCCCTTGCGCGCTGCGTGGAAGTCGAGCCGGTGGGCAAGACGACATATACTTTGACCGCCGAGGGCGCGGACGGCAAGACAGTGACCGGACAACTGGAGCTCGGGTCCGGGCCGGCGCGGGTACACATCATCAATGTGGACATCAGCGCCGCGGAGATTGCGGCGGGCGGCGTGGCCAGCATCTGCTACAAGGTGGAGAACGCGCACTCGGTGACGATTTCACCGGCAAATTTCCGTGCGACGACGCAGAATGGCTGCACTGTCGTCCAGCCGGCGAAGACCACCACTTATACGGTCACGGCGACGGGCGCGGGCGGGGATAAGGACGAAGAGAAGGTCACGATCAAGATAGACGGCGGAAAGTAGTCTCGCCCGCATTCCTGTAATAAGATTGATGGACATCGAGGGGCAGTGAACGAAGAACTTAGCCGCCGGGCCGAAGAACTCCGCCATGCCGCTTTGAAGCGGGCGCCGGAGTCGCGCGGAGCCTTTCTCGACGGGGCTTGCGGCGGAGACAGCAACCTGCGGCAGTTGGTCGAAACGCTGATCTCGAAGGAAGAGCACGGCGGCGGCTCCCTGGTCGGCCGGCAGTTCGGACCGTATCGGATCGTGTCCCTGCTGGGCGCCGGTGGCATGGGTGAGGTATACCGCGCATACGATAGCAAGCTGGACCGCGACGTCGCCGTCAAGACCCTCCCTGCCGACCTGGCGCGCCACCCGGACCGGTTGGCGCGCTTCCGCCGCGAGGCGCGCACCCTGGCGTCGCTGAACCACCCCAACATTGCCATGATCCACGGTTTGGAAGAGTCCGCGGACGTGGACTGCCTGGTGCTCGAACTGGTGGAGGGCGAGACGCTTAGCGGTCCGCTGCCGATCGCGATCGCGCTCGACCGCGCTGCACAGGTGACAGAGGCCCTGGAAGCGGCCCACGAGAAGGGGGTCATTCACCGCGACTTGAAACCGGCCAATGTCAAGGTCACCCCGCAGGGCAGGGTGAAGGTGCTGGATTTCGGGCTGGCGAAGGCGATCCAGGAAACCGAGGGAAGTTCGGATCCCTCCGAGACGGCGACCCTGTCGGGCGTCGGCACAATCGTGGGGCACATCGTCGGCACACCGGGATACATGAGCCCGGAGCAGGCGCGCGGGAACGACGTGGATCAGCGGACGGACATCTGGGCCTTCGGCTGTCTCCTGTACGAGCTGCTGACGGGCCGGCAGGCGTTCTCGGGCAACACGACCCTGGACACGATCGCCGCTGTGCTGGAGCGTGAACCGGACTGGCAGGCGCTTCCGGCAAGGGCACCCGCGAAGATCCGCGAGCTGGTACGCCAGTGTCTGCAGAAGGATGCCAGCCGCCGTCTGGGCAGCATCGCGGAGGCGAAAAGAACCATCGAAGAAGTTCGCAGCGCGCGAAGCCACCGGCCTGTCGTAGCTCTCGCGGCCGCGGGGCTGGCGCTGGTCGCGGCTGGCGCGGTTTTCTGGCCGCGCGGCCCGGCGCGCCCGCCGGACCGTTCGGAGTGGGTTCCACTGACCAAGTTTCCCGATCCCGTGAGCCAGCCGGCGTTTTCGCCGGACGGACGAATGCTCGCGTTCGTGCGCGGTCCGCGGACCACCCAGGGGCTGGGCCAGATCTACGTGAAACAACTGCCGGATGGCGAGCCGTTGCAACTGACTCACGACAACCTACGGAAGGAGTCGCCGACTTTTTCGCCGGATGGCGCGCGCGTGGCATACAGCGTGGTAGACGCGCAGTTCAGCCATCAGACCTGGATTGTGCCGGTGACTGGAGGAGAGCCGCGGCCGTGGTTTCGTGATGCGTCGGGACTCACGTGGGCGGGGCCGCACTTCCTGCTGTTCTCTGCGATCAAGGTGACCAATCCCATGGGGATCATGGCCGCCCGGGAGGACCGTACCGGCGAGCGCGACGTCTACATTCCCCGGAATTCCCGCGGCATGGCCACTCGATCCCGGGCATCGCCGGACGGGAAATGGGTGCTGGTGGCCGAATTCAATGCGTACGGCAATTGGGACCGGTGCCGTGTGGTTCCGATGGATGGCAGTTCGGAAGGCCGGCAGGTGGGACCGCCGGGTGCTCCGTGCAGTTCCGGCGCGTGGTCGCGCGACGGCAAGTGGGTGTATGTCGCATCCAAGGCGGGAGGGCTCTATCACATCTGGCGGCAGCGGTTTCCCGAGGGCGAACCGCAGCAGTTTACCTCGGGCATGACCGAGGAGGAAGGGATCGCGATGGCGCCGGATGGCCGCTCCCTGGTCACCGCGGTCACACTGGAAAACTCCACCCTCTGGATTCACGATGCCCGCGGCGAGCGCCAGATTTCGGTGCTGGAAGGCAACGCCACCGAGCCGAAATTCTCGCCGGACGGCAAAAAGCTCTACTACCGGATTGTAAAGGCGGTCGAGGCCGTCGGAACCCGGAGGGATCCGGGCGAGGTCTGGGCCGCCGACGTGGAGTCCGGGCATTCGGAGCGCATTGCGCCGGGTTTGGAGCCGCTCGTGTTCGACATCTCCGGCGACGGCAAGCTGGTGGCGATGGACGTCCAGGACGGTGAAGGCAAGTCGCACCTTTGGCTGGCGCCGGTGGACCGGAGTTGGCCGCCCCGGCAGATCTCCGATCTCGAAGGCCACTGGCCCCTCTTCGGCCCGGGCGGCGACATCTTCTTCCGGCGGGTGGAAGGACCGTCTTCATTCATATACCGCATCCACCCGGACGGGACCGGATTGCAGAAGATGCTGGAGCGGGAGGTATTCCATGCGGGCGGGGTCTCGCCGGACGGGCGATGGCTCCGGATCTGGGCGCCCTATCCGGGTATGTCCAGCTCGGCGACGCAACTGGTCCCGCTGGATGGAGGCCGCACGATCGTGGTTGGCAGCAACACGAAAATGCAGTGGTCTTCGAGCGGCGATTTTCTGTGGATTTCCGCCGGGGCGGTTCCCGACGGGCGGACCTACATGGTTCCGCTGCGGGGCGGGAAGCTACCGCCGATCCCGGAGGGCGGATTCCATTCCGAAGCGGAAATCGCGGCACTGCCGGGAGCGCGCCGCCTGGATGTCGATGGAGCGCCCGGCCCATCCGCGGACATCTACGCTTTCGAGCGCCACACGATCCAGCGGAATCTGTACCGCATCCCGATTCCCTAAGCCGGCAGATCAGCCGGCCCAGCGGCCTCGCTCGTCCACCGTCTTCGCGCCCAGAATGGCGCCTCGGGCCAGCGGCATTCAAGCGAGTAATATTCGGAACGAGTGCGTAAGTATCCAGCGAAAGCTGCACGATTGTAGGCGTCGTACTGATACGAAGACTCCAACCGGCCGTCCAGTTGATCTAGGGCGGCGGACGCGGCCCTGGAAGCGCCTGTCAGCGAATGCACCAGACCAAGGCCGGAGAGTGGATCGAAGCTTTGGGCCGAATCTCCGGCTGCGAGCCAGCCGGGCAACGCGGTGTGCGTCCTGCATGTGGATGCAGCCGAAAACAAGCGGGAGTGCCGCGGGAACGCACCCACCCGCGCCCGGGTGAGCGGGGCGTTCGAGAGTTGCCGGTCCAGGTAGGCGGAGGTGCGCGAGCGGCCGTCGGCGTATAGGCAGGCGTCGGTCGTGAAGGTGACCATGTAGCTGCCGCCGGGCAGGAGAGCGGAATAGAACCATCCGGCTTCAGTCGCTTCGATCAGGGTGTAGTCGCTCGTCTGGCCGCACGGTGGTGCAACACCCGCGACGGCGATCAGGTGGTCTTGCATCGTGCGCGCGGGCAACCCGGGGATTCCGCGCGTGCCTCGGCCCGCGGCGTCGATCAGGACCCGGCACCTGAAGGTCGCGCCGGCCGCGGGTCGAATCTCCCAATGCGAGTGCGAACGGCCGCAGGCGAGGACGGTCGTGTCCGCGCAATACTTCGCGCCGGCCTCACCAGCGGCCGTTCCCAGGAGCCGGTTGAACGCTGCCCGGTCGATATGCCAACCGCTGCCGTACGGAGAAAAGAGGAAATCGGTTACGGCGGGCTCCGCGCCGCCCCATGCGGATACGATGCCTGGAGCAGGCCGGTGGTTCTGGGCGAGAAAGGCGTCCAGCAGGCCCAACTCGGCCAGCACCGGCGAGGCTTGCGGAGGCAGCGTTTCACCGACACAGAACGGGCCCGGCCGGGATTTGTCCAGGACGGCGACCCGGCAGCCGGCACGAGCCAGCCGGATCGCGGCAGTACATCCTGCCGGCCCGCCGCCGATTACGACTACATCGAAACCGGCCTCCACCTCACCCTCTCTGGGTCTCTTCGTAGCGTCCGTTGGATTCGACGAGGAAGCCCAGCTTGCTCCATCCGGTGAGGATCTGGTCGATGGACATATCGCCCGTGTCCGTGTCGGCGAAGCGCCCCCATGGGACGTACGTATTCGATCCGGGTTTCAGGACATTCAGAGGCCGCTGGGCGGGCCACCAGACTAGCTCGTCGCCGGCATTGCCGCTTTCGGCGGCGCAGTCGAGGAAGTCCGACTGCCAGGGCAGCGACATCTGGCTGGTCACATCGCCCGGGTTCATCCGGGAGGAATCCAGACGAAATGGCTCGACGAACGGGAAGACGTCACGAATCTTCCAACTGGCTTCGATACCAGGATAAAAAGCGGCGCCCACACACGCGTCCAGGGCGGCTCTGGTCAGGCCATCCGGCGTAATCGGATCGGCGGGAGAGGGAGCCGTGCCGGGAACCGAGGATCCGGCGGCCCACTGCTGTACCATTTTGAATTGAATCCTGGTGAGCGTGCCGTTCGGGCCGTTCGGATAGAGATCCGACCACATCTTCGGCATATCGCCTCCACCAGTGCCGGGGTTGCCGGGTGTGGACGACGGAGTGGATAGCTTATCGAAGATACGGCTGCGAGCCGGCAGAGGCAGGTTGTTCAAAGAGCTGAGCGTGTGGTGGAAGGATGTCGCCGGGTTGAACTGTTGCCTGCCGCGCGCATAAACCCAACGCATATTAGCCGCGCGGGTCAATAGCGGCAGGATATCGGCGGCGATCGAGGGCTGAAAAGCCGGCTTATTGAACGGATCGAGCGAAGGGTCGCGATCGACCGCGGCCTGGAACAGCGTATCGTACAGTGTCACTACCACGTGAATGCCCGGCGCGAACTTGGGTGGCGCGCACAAGACCCATGCGCTCGCGACCAAAGGGGTCGAGCCGTCGTTGAGCCGGACCGTGGCGGTGACCACCCCATCGGCGACGTCATCGTACCAGCCGTCGTGGTTGGCAAAATTTCCGCCGTGAATCGACGTCCCGGTTGGGGACTTGGATTCGCCGTTGCCGGCGAGGACCAGCAGCCGCCCTTTGTCGTCGGTGGTTGCGGTACCGAGCGTGAGCTGAATGTGCTTACCAAGGAACTGCTGATCGATGCGGAATTCCTTCGCCAGGCCATTCGCCGCAGACTGGCCGAGATCTTCGAAATTGGGATTCGCTCCTGAAACCGAAACCGGGCCAGGGTCCAGCTTGAGCTGATCCCGGTTCGCGGTTACCGAAGGATTGCGCGGTCCGGGATTGGGCTCGGCTTTGCCGAAAAACTTGTCGGCGGCGGCCTTGGTATTGGCCACGTGGACGGTCCACGTGATGGATTGGGCGTTGTCCAAATTGATTTCGGTAGCGGCGCCGGCGGCATCGAAGCCGTAGATGCGGAAGCGCGCCGCCTGCCGCTTGATTAAGCCATTGGCATCACGGAAACCGCCGGACGGCACGTCGGGATCTGCCGGCCGTTCGGGGCCAATGAAATACCCGGACGGGCTGTTGCCAAGGCGGGCAACGCCGATCGGTGGAAAGATCTTCACAGACTGAAACATGGCTCTCAAAGTTCCTTTCTTACGGAGAAAGAGATTTCCCCTCAGGTCGCTCACCCTCAACGCGGGGGTTCTAATGACTATAACGAGCAATCTGAAGGAATGGGGAGCCGGACCCAAAAGAAAAGTCCGGGACAGTGGCTTCGGATTTCGTCAAAGATACCGCTGCACGCTTTCCCGGAAACGGGTGTAGACCCAGCTCACGCCCACGAGCAGCGCGCCCAGGACGATGAAGCTGAAGATGCGCGGTAGCGTATCCAGATTGCGTAGGTCCCAGGCGAACAGCTTGGCGATGCAGCCGGCGAGCAGGGCGAGGCCGGAAAGCCGCAGGACGCGATCGCGCAGCGGGAATCCGGCGCCGAGCAGGGCCACGCCTTCCAGGCCCCAGGAGATGGTGAGCATGCTGCCGCTGACCTCGTGGTAGATGAGCGCGGCAGCCAGTCCGGCGGTTATCAGCGAATAGTAGAGGCGGTCCAGGGTGCCGCGCTCGCGTCGGAGCAGGATCGCGCCGTAAGCGGCAATCACCGGGATGACGCTCAGCATCACCTGCGCCGACTCGAAGTCGACCACGGCGCAGCGTATAAACACCGCTGCGGCCACGATGATCGCCTGCACATTCAGGGCGCGCGGCCGAAACTCGGCCAGCGCAATCGCGGCCAACGCCCACGCGGGACTGATCGCGGCCTTGGGCAGGAGCGCCGCGAGGCCGGCCAGGAGGAACAGCGTGCCGGGGTAAGAGAACACGGCGGCGACATGGCCGCGCTCCTCGTGCCGGGATCGATATGCCAGGAGATACGTCAGCGCGGCGGCGATCAGCGCGCGGCGGGTGTCCAGATCGAAGGCGAGAACGCGGACCGCTCCCAGCAGGGCCATGAGCCACGCCTGCCAGCGGAACTCGCGGGGAAGATTCAGGAGTCCTGCTTCGAACAGCACAACGGCCAGCGCCAGCCAGCCGATGCCGAGATAATCGCCGGGAACCAGCTTCCACATCAGCGCTCCTGACGCGATCGACGCGGCAAGCGACGCCACGAAGCGCACCGCATCGCGCTCCAGCTCATCGAAGCGGTCCGCGGCGGACCACAGGGTACACTGGACGAACGCATACGACACGGCGGCGCCGATGGCCAGGGCGACTGGCGGATGCGGCGAGAAGATCGCCGTAGCAATGGCGCCTGCGATGGCGAGCGCGTAGCCTTGAAGACGGAAGTCCATCTGGCGGCGCCACCAGCCGAAGCCGAACGGAACCAGCGACATCACGCTCCACACGCGGCCGCAGGTTTCGATCTTGGCTTCGAACCCGGAGACCAGCGCGGCCAGGCCCACCGCCGCGTAGCCGTAGGCCACATCGGCGGCGCGCAGTGCGCGGTTCAGGTAGAAGACCGCGGCGGTGGCGGCTGCGACCGGCTCCCACGTGTGCGGCGGAATGTGATTCACCTCGCCGATCACGAGCTGCCCGGTCTCGACCGCGAACAGGCAGGCAGCCATGCCGCGCAGCCAGCGCGAGCTCCAGCGCACTCCAGCCAGGTAGTAGATCTCGGCCAGTACGAGCAGGGCGAGCGGCACCCACTGGTCGTGCAGCTTGAGCAGAATGGCAGTGGCGGCGAGCGCGGCATTGAGCGTGACCGCCGGACGCCAGCGGTCCGAACGCACGCGCAGGACGGTGCTGGCCAGGTAGAGTACAGAGGCTCCGGCGGCGAGCTGCCAAATGTCGTTCGGGGCGGCGTGCTCCCATTTGCCAAGCGAGAGCGCCAGAAATCCGAGGGCGTTCAGCGGAAGCAGCCACGGGTCGGCGCGCAGCAGGTCGAAAGTTTCGAAGAGGACCCAGTAAGCCAGGAACAGGCTCTGCGTCTGCCAGAGCGGCGCGCCAGTGTCCTTGTGGAGACCACAGGTGATGTAGGTGGCAACCAGGCCGAAGATGGCGAACCGCGCCCACTGGTTGCGCCACGCGACATAAAGCAGCGCGGCGGCCAGCGGGATCAGGGCGAGCACGGCGAAAGTGGTGACATCGCTGATCGCCAGGGTGAAGAACGCGATGAACGCGGCCAGCGCGGTGACAGTTTGCGAGCGGTACTTGAGCGAGTGGGCGATCATGCCCAGCGCGACCACCAGCAGCAGCACGGTCGCGACAATCGCGGAATCGAGGATCTTAGCCGCGGGGACGCCGTACATCGCGTAGGTAGTGAGGTAGAGCGCGGCCCATCCGCCGCCGATCAGGCTATATCCGAAATTGCGAAAGCGCTCGCGCGTCTCCGACCAGACGCCTCCGCCGAGCATCAGCAGGCTGGTCGCGTAGCTGAGCGCGACGCGGCCGGCAGGGCCGACGTGAGTCCAGGCGTATTGGAGCAGGTAGGCAAGGCCGACGATGGCCACGAACACGCCGATCTTGTTCAGCCAGTTGCCGCCGATGACGACTTCCCAATCGGTGAGGGTGGGCGCAGGCGCGGGTGCTGCGGCTTCGGGCTGTGGAGCCGGGCGCGGCGGCGGCAAGACGGGCGGGGCCGGCTCCGGCCCCTCGATCGGCGGACCTAGCGCGGCTTCGCGCGCGGGCGTCGCGATCGGCGGCTCCTGAGGTGCGGGCGCCGGTTTGGGCTCGGCGGCCGGACGGGTCCGCGCGTTCCACTCGACACGGCGGACAGCCGCGGTGAGTTCCTCGATTCTGTTCTCCATCTGCTGCAAACGCTCGCGCAGATAGAGCCAGCGGATCAGGAGGATGACGATCAGGATGATGAACGTGCCTTCCATCATGGCGGTGACCTCCTCTCGGGCTAGGCGGTGGGACAGGCTGAAACCTGTCCTACCAGGGCCTGGGCGCGCTGCTTGACGCCGCGCAGGTCGAGCTTGCCTGTCCCGAGCTGGGGAAGGGCTTCTACTTGGAAGATACTCTCGCGCTTGGGAACCCACAAGCGCGGCAACTGGCTCGCGTTCAGCCTCTGCCAGAGCTCCCCGGGCGCCAGCGACGGATGAACGTACAGCGCCACCAGGCGTTCGCCGCGCTGCTCGTCGGGGATGCCCGCTACGGCACACTGGCCTTCGCCCAGGACGTCGAGAATGGCCTCCTCCACCTTCAGGTGCGGCACCATTTCGCCGGCCACTTTGCTGAAGCGCGAGAGACGATCGGTGATCTTCACGAAGCCTTCGTCGTCCACCAGGGCGATGTCGCCGGTGATGTACCAGTCTTCGTGCAGGACTTCAGCGGTGCGCTGCGGGTGTTTCAGATATCCGAGCATGCGGTTGGCGCCCTTCACCAGCAGGAGGCCTTCGGTGTTGGGCGGGAGCGGCTCGAAAGTGGCAGGGTCCACAATCCGCGCCGCGACTCCGGGTATCGGGTGGCCGACGGTCCCGGGCTTGTTGCCGATTTGCGTATCCTTGCCGGCCTGAAACGTAGGCGCGTTGACGGCGACTACCGGCGCCATCTCGGTGCAGCCGTACCCCTCGAGGAGTTCGACTCCGAATTTCTCGTGGAACGCGGCAGCCACGCTCTCGCGAAGCTTCTCGGCGCCGACCAGCACGTAGCGCAGGCTGGCGAATTGCTCCCTGGTGCACTTGCGTGTGTAGGTGGTGCAGAAGGTCGGGGTCGAAAGCAGCAGGGTGCCTTTGTGTTTTGCGACCAGCTCGCCGATCGCGCCGGCTTCGGTCGGGTTCGGGTGATACGCCACGCCGCAGCCGCTGATCAGCGGGAACCAGACGGTCACGGTGAAGCCGAAGGAATGGAAGAAGGGCAGCACGCCGACGATGCGGTCGCGGCCGCCGATCCAGAACAACTGGGCCATGGCCTCGATGTTGGCGATCAGGTTGTAGTGCGAGAGCACGACTCCCTTGGGAACTCCGGTCGAGCCGCTGGAGAAGATCACCGCCGCGGGATCGGCGGGCCGGGCGGTGGTGCGCCGGGCAAAGAAGCGCCCGGCCAGCCAGGCGCGAGCCTTGTCGAAAGCCGTGGCGGACTTGAGCAGGTCCTCGACATAGATGTAGGTGAGGCCGTCGATCGGCTCGAGACTCAGCTTTTTGAGGAAGAGCCGTGACGTGACGACGGTCCCGATCTCGCACTGTGCGATGGCGGCGTCCATGGCTTCACGGCCGGCGGTGAAGTTCAGGTTCACCGGGATGCGGCCGTAGAGTGACAGGCCGACGTTGGACAGCGCTCCGGCGACGGTCGGCGGCAGCAGCAGGCCGACCATTTCGTTTTCGCGGGTGTGGCGGGCAAAGGCCTTGCCAAACAGATTGGCGCCAGTGAGCATCTCGCCATACGTAAGTTGACGGCCGGTGGAATCGGCCATGGCAAAGCGGCTCCAGTTGCGCCGCGCGGTGCGGACGAGCCGCGCGGGAAGCGTATCCATGGGGGTCACGCGGTGCGCGGTGGCATCGGCCGAGAGCTCCTGGATGGCCTGCCGCACCTGGTGGGCCGGCGTGTCCGAAGGCATGGGCGCACCGAAGCTGACCGTGACGGGGTAGGGAATCCGCTTGGGCCACTTCCAGAAGAACCTGCCGCGCTCGAAGCTGAAAATGCTGCCCCAAAGCCGGTCGAGGTGTACCGGGATGATGGGCACGCCGGTGTCGTGGACGATCTTCTCCATGCCGCGCTTGAAGGGCAGCATGTTGCCGGTGCGGCTGATGGCGCCTTCGGCGAAGATGCACACCACGTGGCCGGCGGCCAGCTCGCTGCGGGCGGCGCGGATGCTCTCCACCATGTCGCGCGGTCCGCCCACGCCCACCGGGATGGACCTGGTCAGGCGGAAAAACCAGTTCAGCGCCTTGAGCTCGTAGTAGGGCCGCCACACCATGAAGCGGATGAAGCGCTGCACGCAGGCGCCGATCAGGAAACCGTCCACGTGGGACATGTGATTGGCCACGAGCAGGGCCGGGCCGCGGAATGGAACGTTCTCGGAGCCGCGGATCCTGATGCGGAAAATGGAGTGCGTCAGCAGCCAGAGAGTGAAACGGATGAAGTACTCCGGGACCACCGTCAGGATGTAGGCCGTGACCAGGATCAGCGAGAGTCCGAACCCCAGCAGAATGCGGTCGGCGCCGAAGTGCAGGCGGGTGTAAAGGAGCGACATGAGGCCGCTCGCCACCAGCATTCCGATGGTCTGGTAGAAATTGTTAGCCGCCACCACGCGACCCTTCTCTTTGCTGCCGCTGCGTTGCTGCACGTAGGCGTACAGCGGAACCACGAACAGGCCGCTGGCCAGCGCGATCATCACCACGCAGGCGGTGGCGAGCACGAACGAGTGGCGCGCAGCGACCGTGGCCAGCGAGAAGGCCGCCATCAACAGCGCGCCCAGCGGAACCAGGCCAAGCTCGACCTTGTCGCCCGAGAGGCGGCCGGCGAGCATATTGCCGGCGCCGATGCCGATCGCCAGGAACGCCCACAGGATGGCGACGCCGTTGTCGCTGGTCTGGAGCACTTCCAGTCCGAAATACTGGAGATCAGTCTTGAGCAGCACGCCGGCGAACCAGAAGTAGGAAATCCCGAGCACCGCCAGCCAAAGCGCCCGGTCGCTCCAAAGGTGGCGCGTGCTGGCGCCGATCTCGGCGAACGGGTTCCAGCGGAAACGCTGCTGCGCGCCCGATGCCGGAACGCGCGTAATACCGAAGCTGGTGGCCAAACCCACGATCGAGACGGCTAGCGTCACCAGGCCCATGCGCCACTGTGCGGTCCGCCACAGCGCGAACAGCGCGCCGCCACCGGCGATGCCAACTACAATCGAAACGAAGGTGCTCATCTCGAGCAGCGCATTGCCGCGCGAGAGGTCGCGGTCACCGAGAATTTCGGGGACGATGCCGTACTTCGCCGGACTGAAGATGGCGGCGTGCAGGCCCATCAGGAAGACCACCCCGAGCATGCCTTCGGTCCAGCCGGTGAATAGCGTCCAGAGCCCGAAGAGCATGATGGCGATCTCGAATACCTTGACCGAGATCAGGACCTTGCGCTTACTGACCGCATCGGCGAGGTGGCCGGAGTATCCGCTGAAAAGCAGGGAGGGCAGCGTGAAGACGGCGGGCACCAGCGGCACATAGGCGGGATTGGCGCCGCCGACGTGGAGGGCAACGATGGTCTGATAGACGCTGTCGTTGAAGGCGCCCAGGAATTGGGTCCAGAGAAAGGCCCGGTAGCCGCCGTTCTTCAGGATGTTGCCGAATCCGCTGTGTGTCATGCCGTCTCTAGCTGCAGGCCGCTCGCCATGCAGCGAACATACGTTAAATCAGTGGATTACGCAAGATGCCGGGCGATATGGAACGGGTGGGTGTACATTTTATGTATGGTCGCCGTACATTTGATGGATGCCAGGCAGCGAAGGCTCGTGGAAGCCATCTCCCGGCTCGCGTACGCCAATCCCTTCCTGCCGGAACGCGTCGAGTGCGAGCGCGCGGTGCTGGGCGCCGACTTCGTCCCCGGAGAGCCGGTGTGGAGTTTCCGCGCCGAACATCCCGAGCCGCGGGAGAACGTCTGGCGTATCACTGCGCGCCTGGAGCCGCTGCTGGAGGAACTGCGCGCCCGCCTCGCAGGCGGAACCCGCGCCGGCGAGCAAGACCTGGTGCTCTACGAAGATGCCGTGCTGCAGCTCCTCTATCAGCGCTGCTACCCCCACTTCTTCGAGGCGGCATTCGGCGGCACCCGTTCCGGCGCCGGCCGGTGGCACTTTTACAACACGTTCCTGGCGGACTGGCGGCACTTTTTCGAAATCGAAGGCGTGCGCTTCCCTTCGGGCCACGAGCCGCGGCACACGTTCGCCTGCTTCCGGCAGATCCAGCGTGCCTTCGAGCTAACGTTCCGCGACATGATCGGCAGCTCGCTGGCAGCGGCGCGGCTGCGCGCGTCGATCTGGCAATCCATCTTCACGCATGACATGCGGCGCTACCGGCGCACGTTCTTCGCGCGCATGGGCGAGTTCGCCACGTTGATCACCGGACCGTCTGGGACCGGCAAGGAGATCGCCGCGCGGACCATCGCCGAATCGCGCTATGTGCCGTTCGACGACCGGAGGCTGGCGTTCGAAGGCGATGGCCAGCAGGTGTTTTTCCCCATCAACATCTCCGCTCTCTCGCCGACGCTGGTGGAGAGCGAGCTCTTCGGGCACCGGCGGGGCGCCTTCACGGGCGCAATCGCCGACCGCAAGGGGTGGCTCGAGACGTGTCCCGAGGCGGGCAGCGTATTTCTGGATGAGCTGGGCGATCTCGATCCCGAAATTCAAGTCAAGCTGCTGCGGGTGATCGAGACCCGCACCTTCCACACCGTGGGCGAGACCGCGGGGCGGCAGTTCCGCGGGAAGCTGATCGCAGCCACCAATCGCGATCTGCCCGCGGCAATGCAGGCGGGGCGCTTTCGCGAAGACCTGTATTACCGGCTGTGCAGCGACCTCGTGACCACCCCGGGTCTGGCCGAGCAGATCGCCGGTTCTCCGGCGGTCTTGCGCGAGCTCGTCTATTATATGGCGCAGCGCGTGGCGGGTCCCGAAGGCGAGGCGTTCGCGCCGGAGGTGCTGGAGTGGATCGAGAAGAACCTCGGCCAGGGTTATGAATGGCCTGGCAATTATCGCGAGCTGGAACAGTGCGTGAAGAACGTGCTGATCCGCCGCAACTACCGTCCGGCGAGGACGGCCGCCGGGGATCCGCTCGATGAATTTGCCGCCGACGCGCGCGCCGGCCGGCTCACCGCGGCGGACCTCGTGTCCCGCTACGTGACATTCGCTTTTCATCGCACCGGCAGCTATGAAGAGACGGCGCGGCAGCTCGGGCTCGACCGGAGGACCGTGAAAGCAAAAATGGATTCGCGATTGTTGGAGCGTCTGCGTCAATAGGGCGCGGACGGATAGCGTGCGATACAATCATCGGCAATGAGCGTCTTCCTGGACGACTTGTGCCCGGAACGGACCGTGCCGGGCAGTTGCCCGTCGCTTGTATCTCTCCTTTCGCTGCTGGGGAGAATTCCAGCGCTGCTGTGGACCACCGATCCCGAGGGCCGCTTTACCTCCCTCACGGGCGCGGCGGTGTGCGGCGCGGGAATCAACGCCGAAGACTATGTCGGCAGATCCGTGGAAGAGCTGTTTCCTGGCGCAAGAACCGATCGCGGGCCGCGGATAGCCCACTGCCGCGCCAGCGAGGGCCAGGCCTGTTCGTTCGACGCGGAGGTGAACGGCCGCGAACTGCAGGCCCACCTGGAGCCGCTGCACGGCCCGGACGGAACGGTCACGGGCGTAATCGGAGTGGCGCTGGACCTGACCGAGCGCATGGTCGCCGAACGGGCCCTCCGTCTTTCCGAGCACAGCTACCGCTCGCTTATCGAGGAGGCGCCATACGCCATTTGCCGCTGCACGGTGGACGGGCAGCTTCTGCAGGTCAACCGCGCCATGATCGAAATGCTGGGATATGACGCGCTCTCGGAAGCCGAGCTGCTGATGCGCGATCTGCCCCTCATTTTCGCCGGGGGAACTTTCGAGGCCCTGCATGCCGCGCTCCTGGCGGGAGAAACGGTGAACGGCGTGGAGGCCACGTGGCTGGTGCGCGACGGCCGCGAGATCCAGGTCATCGTGAGCGCGCGCGCCATCCGCGATCATGCCGGCCGTTTTTCGCACGTGAACCTGATTGCAGAGGACGTGACGGAGAAAAAACAGCTTGCGGAGCAGCTCATCCAGGCACAGAAGATGCAGGCAGTGGGCCAGCTCGCCGGCGGCGTGGCGCACGACTTCAATAATCTGCTGACCGTGATCGGGGGGCATATCGAGATGATCATGGCCCGCACCAACGACCCTGGACAGCGCGACCGGCTGGGCGAGGTCAAGCTGGCGGCCGACCGTGCGGCCGCGCTCACGCGCCAGTTGCTCGCGTTCAGCCGCAGGCAGGTCCTGCAAACCAAGGTGGTGAATCTCAACCAGGTAATCGATCGCCTGATCGGCATGTTGACGCGTCTGATCAAGGAGAACGTCGAGCTGGTGTTTCTGCCGGCCGCGGACCTGGGTTCCGTGAAAGTGGATCCCTACCAGATGGAACAGGTGCTGATCAATCTCACCGTCAACGCGCAGGACGCGATGCCGAACGGCGGCCGGCTCACCATCGAGACGCGAAACCTGCGAATCGACCCGCCGCAGGGCGTGGCGCCGGGGAAGATCCCGGCCGGCGACTACGTGCAGATCCTGGTGCGCGACACCGGACACGGAATGGACCGCGAAGTTCAAGCGCGCGCCTTCGAACCGTTCTTCACCACGAAGCGGCCGGGCGAGGGAACCGGACTGGGACTCTCCATGGCATACGGGATCGTGAAACAAAGCGGTGGCCACATCCGTTTCAAGACCAGGATCGGCGAGGGAACCACGTTCAAGGTCTATCTGCCGCGCGTCGATGCCTCCGAGATGGCGGCAGGCGAGCATGCGGCCGCGAAATCGCCGCCGGGAGGCTCGGAGACGATCTTACTCGCCGAAGACGAGAGCGGCGTCCGCGAACTTATCCAGCACTATCTCGCCGGGTTGGGGTACAACGTGCTGACCGCCGACAATGGTCTTTCGGGGCTGGCCGTCGCGCGCTCGTCGCAGCACGCGATTCACCTGCTGCTCAGCGATTTCGTTATGCCGATGTTGGGAGGACGCGACCTTGCGGGAGAGCTGCGCAAGACCATGCCGGACCTGAAGGTGATTTTCCTTTCGGGTTACGCCGGTCACGCCGTTTTGGCCAGCGACCTGGATCTACCCAACGCACGCTTCCTGCCCAAGCCGCTCTCCCTGGATCTGCTGGCGAAGACGATTCGCGAGGCACTGGATGGCGCGTGAGGCGCACCCGCTCACTATCCCTTTGGAGTTAGGTCCTCGGCCGGCACAATACGCGTGAAGGGGATGTGGCCGCGTTCGTTGGCCTCGCGCACGTGGTCGGGATTCGGTGCCTCGAACAGGCACATGCACTTGTTCTCGCCGGGCACAAAGGTCGACCGGATGTAGCGCACCTCCTTGCCTTCCGCGGTGAGCTCCTTACCCATCTGAATCGCGGTCTTTTGCGCGGCGGCGAGCTCTTCCATGGTGACCCCGGGCAAATCGCGCTCCACCAGATATACGGCCATTCAAGTCCTCCTTATCTGATGGTCGCACACCCGGGCACTTACTTCACCAGGGCCGCGGACTTACCGGCGAATTCCAGGATCCAGGTAGGAAAGATACCCAAGACCAGCGTCGCGAGCGCCGGCACGATCAGGGCGAAGCGGACGCTGGGAGTTAGCGGCTCCGCGGCTTCGGTGGCCTCGGTAGGCTCGTGCATGTACATCATCACCAGGATGCGCAGATAGTAGTACGCTGCCACCGCGCTGTTCAGCAGTCCGAGCACCGTGAGCCAGATCAGGCGCGATTCCAGCGCCGCTTTGAAGATATAGAATTTGCCGAAAAAGCCGCCGGTGAGCGGAACGCCGATCAGAGATAGCAGAAAGATGGTGAACATCGCGGCGGCCAGCGGCTGGCGTTGGCCCAGGCCCTTGAAATCTTCGATGCTCTGGTAGCGCTCACCGGTGCCGCTGAGATAAGCGACGCAGGAGAACGCGCCGATGTTCGTACACACGTAAGCCGCAAGGTAGAACATGACCGCCGCGGTGCCGGTGTCGGAATTGGCGGCAAGGGCGACCAGCACGTAGCCGGCGTGCGCAATCGAGCTGTACGCCAGCAGGCGCTTTACGTTGGTCTGCCAAAGCGCGGCGAAATTTCCGACACACATGGATGCCAGCGCGACACCCCACACCAGGGGCTCCCACCGGCTGCCGATCGGTTGGAACGCGGTGACGAAGATGCGCAGGAAGGCGGCAAAGGCGGCAGCCTTCGGACCGGTCGAGAGGAACGCGGCGACCGGCGTCGGCGCGCCCTGGTAAACGTCCGGCGCCCAGATCTGGAATGGCGCGGCGGAGACTTTGAATGCCAGCCCAATGAAGACCAGCGCCGCGGCCACACCGAGGAAGACCGGGTCCGAAGCTCCGTGCAGGATCGCCGTGCGCACCACCGTGAGGTTGACGGATCCGGTGGCGCCGTAGATCAGCGCGACGCCGTACAGGAAGAATCCCGTGGCGAAGGAGCCCAGCAGAAAGTACTTCAGCGCGGCCTCGTTGGCGTTCTTGTCGTTGCGGAGGTAGCCAGCCAGCACATAGCTTGCGATGGAAGAGACCTCCAGGCCGATGAAGATCATGAACAGGTCGTTGGAGGCCGCCATCAGGCACTGGCCCAGAACGGAGAACAGCAGCAGAGCGTGAAACTCGCAGGTCTCCGCGTCCTGGCGCTCGAGAAAGCGGTAAGACGGAAAGACCGTCAGGATGCCGGCGGCGATGACCACCACCCGGAAAAACGTGGCGAATCCGTCCACGCTGAGCAGGCCGCCGAAGGCGGGGCCGCCATTGGCGTTGGCCCAGAAGGCGCCGCCGATCGCGGCGATCAGAGCAACCAGGCTAATATTGCCGAAAAGGACCGACTTGCGGCGCCGGGTGACCGCCCCCAGCACCATCAGGAGAGTGCCGGCGACGGCGAGGATGGTTTCCGGCAGGAAGCGGATGATGTCCCCGGGATGGAAACCGGCACTAGCGGACACGGGCAACCTCCGTACGGGCGGGCGGCGCCGCGAACTGAACGCGGTAGGGGACGTTCACGTTGGTCTGCTGGATGATGCGGGCGGTGTTCCGGCCGACCGGCGGCAAGAAGCTTTGCGAATATACCCCCATCCACACCATCATCACGATCAGCGGCACGAGCGCTGCGTATTCTCGCGCGTTGAGATCGGGAACGTGCGCGCGTACTTCCTCCTTGACCTCGCCATAGAAAACCCGCTGATACAACCAGAGCATGTAGCACGCGGAGAGAATCACGCCGATCGAGGCGTAGACGGTCCAGGTGAAGTTGGCGAGCGCGGTGCCCTGAAGCACGAGGAACTCGCCGACGAAATTGTTCAGTGTCGGCAGGCCGATGCTGGCGAGCGTGGTGACCAGGAATAACGTCGAAAGCCACGGCGCGGCTGTGGCTACGCCGCCGTAATCCGCGATCTCCAGCGAGTGCCGCCGTTCGTAGAGCACGCCCACAATCGCAAACAGCGCGCCGGTCGAAATGCCGTGGTTCAGCATCTGGTAGACCGCGCCGTCTATGCCCTGCTGGGTAAAAGTGAAGATGCCGAGCACGACGAAGCCCAGGTGGCTCACCGAGGAATACGCCACCAGCTTCTTCATATTGGGCTGCACCATCGCGACCAGTGCGCCGTAGATGATGCCGATAATCGCCAGCACGGCGATCCATGGGGCGCAACTGCGCGAAGCGCTGGGAAACAGCGGTAGGCAGTAGCGCAGAATACCGTAGGTCCCCATTTTCAGCATGACGCTCGCCAGCATCACAGACCCGGCGCTGGGCGCTTCCACGTGAGCGTCCGGCAGCCAGGTGTGCAGGGGGAACAGCGGAACCTTGATGGCGAAGGCGATGAAGAAAGCCAGGAAAAGCAGCAGCTGCTCGGTCGAGCCGAACATCAGTTTGCCGGACGCCAGCATGTCCACCATCGCCGGATAGCTGAAAGTGCCGGTCTTGTTATAGAGGTAGATGATGGCCGCCAGCATAAGCACCGAGCCGGAAAAAGTGTAGAGGAAAAACTTCACGGTGGCGTAAATGCGGCGATCGTGGCCCCAGATGCCGATCAGAAAGTACATCGGTACCAGCGAGATTTCCCAAAAAACATAGAACAGGAACAGGTCCTGAGCGAGGAACACACCGATCAGCCCGAATTCGAGCAAGAGTAGAAAAGCGTAAAACTCCTTGGCGCGGACCTGGATGAAGTTCCACGAGATGAGCACGCAGATGGGGGTGAGAAAGGTGGAGAGCAGGATCAGCCACAGACTGACGCCGTTCACCGAGATGGCGAAGTGGATCTCGGGCTTGGCGATCCACAGCACGTCGATCGGGAGTTGATCCCCTCCGGCCGAGCGGTCGAACCAGGCCAGCAGGCCGAGCGAGGTGACGAACGTGAGCAGCGAGGCGACCAGCGCCCACATCCGGCTGCCGTGGGGCGACGAGCGCGGCACGAACAAGGCGAGCAGGAACGCGGCCAGCGGCAGGAAAAGGACGGAGATCAGGAGGTTCATCGCAAGCCCCCGGCGATTCCCATGACCACGATCACCACCACGCCGCCGGCCAGCACCCAGGCCGCGTAGCTGCGGATATTGCCCGATTGCAGCAGGCGGAAGACGCTGCCGACTCCCCGGGCTTGCCCGCCGACGCCATTGACGATGCCATCGATCAGGCCGGCATCGATGCCCTTCCACAGTACCAGCCGCGAGCCGCCGACTACCGGCTTCACCACCGTGGCGTCGTAGATCTCATCCACGAAGTACTTGTTGTAGATCAGCTTGTAAGGTGCGCTGAAGACGGAAACCAGGGCATCGGCCATACCGGGTTGCCACACGTACATCCACGCGGCGATCAGGATTCCGCCAAACCCGGCAGCCACGGAGATGTACATCAGCGTGTGGTTTTCCGGCTCCGCCACGGCGGGAAAAACGAACTTCAGAAACTCAGGGACGTTGAACAGGAATCCGCCGGCGAGCGACAACGCGCCGAGCACGGCCAGCGGCACCCACATCACCGCCGGCGATTCGTGCGGGTGATGGTGGCCGCGGTACTCGCCGAAGAACGCAAGGAACATGGCGCGCGAGACGTAGAACGCGGTCAGCCCGGCGGTGAACACCCCGATCCAGTAGATGGCCGGCGAGTGTGCGTAAGCGGCAAGCAGGATCGCGTCCTTGCTGAAAAACCCGGAAAACGGCGGCACACCGGCGATGGCTACCCAAGCGCAGCACATGGTCCAGAACGTGATCGGAATCTTGCTGCGCAGGCCGCCCATCTGGCGAATGTCCTGTTCCCCGGAGCACGCGTGGATCACCGAGCCCGCCCCGAGGAAGAGCAGTGCCTTGAAAAACGCGTGTGTCACCAGGTGCCAGATGCCGGCACTGAACGCTCCGCTGCCCACGCCGATAAACATGTACCCGAGCTGCGATACAGTCGAGTAGGCGAAGACTTTCTTGATATCGTTCTGCGCCAGGCCGATAGTTGCGGCGAAAAACGCGGTCGCCACGCCGATGATCGCGATCACGTCCATTGCGCCGGGTGCGTGCGTGTAGATGACCCAGGAGCGCGCGGTCATGTAGACGCCGGCGGTCACCATGGTCGCGGCATGGATCAGGGCGGAGACCGGTGTCGGCCCGGCCATGGCATCGGGCAGCCACACGTATAGCGGAATCTGCGCGCTCTTGCCGCACGCGCCCACCATCAGGAGCAGGCCGATCAGGGTCAGGGTCTGCTCGGTGGCGCCGGGCGCCTGGTGGAATACGGCCGCGAAATCCAGCGATTGAAAATTCCGGAAGATCAGGAACATCGCCAGGGAGAAGCCGAAGTCGCCGATGCGGTTGACGATAAACGCCTTGTTGCCGGCGTTGGTGGCGAACTGCTTATCGAAGTAGAAGCCGATCAGCAGGTAACTGCACAGTCCCACGCCTTCCCAGCCCACGAACAGCAGCAGGTAGTTTGCGCCCAGGACCAGAACCAGCATGAAGAACATGAACAGGTTCAGGTAGGCGAAGAACCGGTAATAGCCGCCTTCGTGCGCCATGTACCCGATGGCGTAAATGTGGATCAGCGAGCCCACGCCCGTGACCACCAGCAGCATCACGATGGTCAGCCGGTCGACGAAGAAATCGCAGCCGATATTGAGCGCTCCGCTGGAGATCCAGGTGAAATAATGCTCCGTAACCGATGAATTCAGGTCGCCCATCCCGGCGATGGTCTTCAGCACCCAGGCAAACGAGAGAACCACGCTGCCGATGGCGACCGCGTTGACGAGGCTCTTGGAGAACCGGCGGCCGAAGATGCCGTTGATCAGGAAGCCCACGAACGGGAGCAGAGGTATCAGCCAGAGTTCCATCGGTTAGTTCTTCATCGAACTGATGTCATCGATATTCAGGGTGGCGCGGTTCTTGAAAACGGTCAGGATGATCGCCAGCCCGACGGCGGCTTCCGCAGCGGCCACCACCATCACGAAAAACGTCAGGATGTGACCGGCGACTTCCTTGTGCTGATAAGAAAACGTGACGAAGCTCAGGTTGACCGCGTTGAGCATGAGCTCGATCGACATGAACACGGTGATGATGTTGCGCCGGAACAGAAATCCGGCGACGCCCAGCGAGAACAGCACCGCGCTCAGGGTGAGGAACCAGGAAATGGGGACGGCAGTCATCATGACTCGAGCTCCTTTCTCGCCAGAACGATGGCGCCGACAATCGCGATCAGGATCAGGATTGAGGTGACCTCGAACGGCAGTAGGTAGGTTTTGAACAGCGCCCGGCCCACGGTCTCCGCCCCGCCGCAGCTTTCGCCCGTCTGCGTTCCCGCGCACGTGAAACCCCCGAACCGTACCATGGTATTCGCCGGGAACATACGCTGCACAAAGTAGGCCGCGAGCCCGAGGAAGAAAATCAGCAGAGGCACGCCGAGGAACTGCACCATGTACGACCGGCCCTTCCGGGCTTCGGCGCCGGCGTTGAGCAGCATGATCACGAAGATAAATAGCACCATGATCGCGCCCGCGTAGACGATGACCTGGGCGGCGGCGATGAACTCCGCGCCCAGCAGCAGGTAAAGCACGGCCAGCGATCCCATGACACCGACCAGCGACAGCGCGCTGGAAATCGGGTGCGTCTGCACCACGACGTTGATGGCGCAGACCACGGCAATCGCCGCGAAGATGAGGAAGAGAATGACGTCCATTTACTTCGTCGTCCAGGCGACCAGGAACGCGGTCACCAGCAGGTTGAGCATGGCCACCGGAAACAGGTACTTCCAGGTGAAGCCCATCAGTTGGTCGTAGCGGAAACGCGGCAGGGTGCCGCGAACCCACATGAAGGCGAAGATGACCACGCCGGTCTTGGCCACAAACCAGAACAGCGGCAGAAGCCAGCCCTGTACCATGGGCACCAGGAAAAAACCGGCCAATAACAGAAACACCACACCGAAGACCGGAAACGTATAGGAATCGCGTTTCCGCGCTGCGTTGAAGCCGTGGTACAGCGCGATCAGCCCGGCAGCCGCGAAAATCAGCGGCGGCACGAAGTTCGAGCCATACTCGGCAGGCCACGGCGCTACCCAGCCACCCAGGAACAGCAGGCACGCCATGATACTCACGGTGATGATGTTGGCGTACTCGGCCATGAAAAAGCTGGCGAACTTCATGCTGCTGTACTCTGTGTGGAAGCCGGCCACCAGCTCGTTCTCGGCTTCGGGCAGATCGAATGGAACCCGATTGGTCTCCGCGAACGCGGCGATCAGGAAAATGACAAAGCTGACAATCTGCGGAAACGGGCCGTGGAGCACGTTCCAGTTCAGCATGCTGCCTTCCTGCGATTCCACCAGCTTGCGCAGGCTCAGCGTGTTGGAAACCAGCAGGGGCGACGCAATGGCCAGCGACATCGGCAGCTCGTAGCTGATCATTTGCGCCGAGCTGCGCATGGCCCCCAGGAGGGCGTACTTATTGTTCGACGACCAGCCGGCCAGCGCGATTCCGTATACCCCCATCGACGATGCCGCCAGGATGAACAGCACGCCGATGTTGAGATCGGTCAACTGCATCGCCGTCTCGAACGCGGGAATGTGCAGCGGACCGATGTCGATCGGCCCGATATGCAAGATGGGCCCGAACGGAATCACGGAAATCGAAACCAGCGCCATGGTGATCGCCAGGAACGGCGCCAGCAGGTAGAAGGGCTTATTTACGTACGGCGGCAGCAGATCTTCCTTGGTGATCAGCTTGATCACGTCGGCCAGCGGCTGGAGCAGCCCGTGCGGGCCTACGCGGTAGGGACCGGGCCGCACCTGGATATGCGCGATCACCTTGCGCTCCACCCATTGCAGGTACGCCAGCGTGGTCATCAGCACCGCGAACACGATCGCGGCCTTGATCACGCTGAGGACAAGGAACGATTCCATTAGCGGCTCAACCGGCTTTCCAAAACTGAGTGCAGAACCTTAGAATAGCGCCCCAGGGTGCCGGACGAGAACAGCCCGTTGTGATCCGATTGAACCAGGTCGTGCCGGTTCTCGATCGGGATCCTTCCGTTCACCGGCATCGTCTGTGCGGCGCCGCCGGTGGCGAGCACGGGCGCGGGCACCTGGTATCCGCGGACGCTCTTGCGGATCTCTTCGAAGACCTTGTCGGGCAGCCACGGGCCCATGACCGGCGCCACCCCCATTTCACGGGCGACGAAGCCCATGATCTCGAGGTCCGGCTTGGCGCCCATCACATTGACGGCGCGCGTGAGACGCTGAACTTCACCGGTGGTGTTGGTCACGGTCCCGTTCTTCTCGTACGCACAGGCCGCGGGCAGCACGACGTCGGCCTGCTGCGCCGTCTCGGTAAGGAACATGTCCTGCACGACGAGGAAGCCCGGTCGTCGGACCCCCGGCCCCTGACCCGCCCCCTTCAATGGATTCGCTCCCACCACCCACAGCACGCTGAGATCCGCCGCGATCATTTCGTGCGCGTGCATACCGGGCTGGCCGCTGGGCTGGTATCCAGGAAGCAGCTCGGGAGTGAGCCCCATATCGACGGCGCCGCGCGAGTTGGCATAGTCCACCAGACAGATGAACTTCACCGGGATGCCGAGAGACTCGCCGAACTCCGCCAGCTTGCGGATGTCGTCGCCTCTATAGGAGTCGTCGAACAAAATGACCAGCTCGCGCTCGGCCTTGAGTTTGTCGCGCAGGGATTCGTAATCGCGGCCTCGCACTTTGGCCGTAGCGTATTTGTCTTCGCGTACCGGCCCGGGAGTAACTGCGTAGACGTGCGCCTGGTGGTGCCGGTAATTGGCGCGGACCTGCCAGCTCAGCAGCGGATGCTCCAGCGCCAGATCGGCGCCCAGCACCAGCACGGCTTTTGATTGATACAGGTCGGCGACAGTCCCGAGCTTCGCAGCCTTGCCGCTGAGGGCGTCCAGCAGCGTGACCACATCGCCGGTGCGGTGATGGTCGATGTTGTTGGTGTGCAGCACCTCGCGCGCGAATTTCTGGAGATAGAAATTCTCTTCGTTGGTGGTGTGGTTGGAGCCGATAACGCCGAACCTGCCTTCATCGGCCAGTGTCTGGTTGAACTTCTGTGACACCACTTCGAGGGCCTTCGACCAGGAAACCTCCTCGAGCTTGCCTCCGTTGCGGACCAGCGGCGTCAGAAGGCGGTCGGGGTGATCGTAGAAATCGAATGCGTAGCGGCCCTTGATGCAAAGGAACTCGCCGTTGATGCCGCTGCGGTCGCGGTTGTTGCCCCGGATGATCCGATCGTTGCGTGTGCCCAGCGTGGTCTTGCAGCCGTCGGCGCAGTGTGTGCAGATAGTGCCCACGTGGGTCATCTCCCACGGCCGGGTCTTATAGCGGTAAGCACCGCTGGTGAGCGCGCCCACCGGGCAGATATCGATGCAGGCTCCGCATTCGTCGCATTCCAGGTGGTCGCCCACATTGGGCGCGATTTCGGAAACCACCCCGCGGTTGACCACGCCCAGGGCATTCACCCCCATGCCCTCGTTGCAGACGCGCACGCAGCGGAAGCAGAGGATGCAGCGCGGCGCATCGAAGAAGACGACGGGCGAAAACTGCTTCTCGGGCGTGTGGACCTTTTCCTCGGTGAAGCGGCTCTCGCCGGCGCCGTAGCGGAAGGTCATGTCCTGCAGCTCGCACTCGCCGCCTTTGTCGCAGACCGGGCAATCCAGCGGGTGATTGGTGAGCAGAAACTCCAGCGTGTACTTCCGGGCCTGCGCCACTTGCGGAGTCTCCGTGCGCACCACCATGCCTTCGGAGACGGGCAGCGTACACGCCGTCATGAGCTTCGGCATCTTCTCGACTTCAACAAGGCACATGCGGCAGGCGGCCGCCAGGCTGAGCCCTTCGTAATAGCAAAACGCGGGAATCTCGATGCCGGCGGTCTTGGCCGCGTCGATCACCAGCGTCTGCGGCGGGACCTGCACTTCCCGGCCATCGATTGTGAGCTTCACCAGATCCGCCATCACGCACCCACCAGTTCCCCGACCCCTGACCCCCGGCCCCCGGCCCCTGCCTTTTCGTACGGGCACGGCTTGCCGTTCAGATGATCCTCGAATTCGTGCCGGAACTTCTCGACAATCGAGAGCGTCGGCATCGCGGCGGCGTCGCCCAGCGGGCAGAACGTGCGGCCTAGCATATTCTTCGAAATATCGCCGATCAGGTTGATATCCGTCTTCGTCCCCTGCCCGGCGTGGAACCGCGTCAGGATCTTGCGCAGCCACGTGGTGCCTTCGCGGCACGGGATACACCAGCCGCAGCTTTCATGCGCGTAGAAGCGCATGATGCGCAGCGCGGCCTTCACCATGCACGTGTCTTCGTCCATGATGATCACGCCCCCGGAGCCGAGCATGGTCTTGCGCGCGGCCATGGAATCGTAATCCATGGTGGCGCCTTCCAGCTCCGCCGCGGTCAGCACGGGACAGCTCGATCCGCCCGGGATGAACGCCTTCAACTTTTTCCCGTTGCGAATGCCGCCGCCGACCTCCTCGATCATCTGCTTCACCGGGAACCCCAGCTTCAGCTCGTACACGCCGGGCTTGTTCACGTGGCCGGTCAGGCAGGTCATCTTCGTGCCGCCGGCTTTCGGCACGCCAAGTGCCGCGAACGCCGCCCCGCCATCGCGGATAATCGGCGGCACGGAGCAAAAGGTCTCGACGTTGTTGAGCACCGTGGGACACTGGAACGCGCCCACCACCGCCGGAAACGGCGGCCGGATCCGCGGCACACCGCGCTTGCCTTCGAGCGATTCCAGCAGCGCGGACTCCTCGCCGCACTCGTATGCACCGGCGCCTGTGTGTACATACAGATCGAAATCGAACCCGGTGCCCTGAATGTTCTTGCCGAGCCAGCCTTTGGCGTACGCCTCGGCCAGCGCCTTCTCGATCACTTCGATCAGGTAGCGATACTCGCCGCGGACGTAGATATAGCCGGCGCGGGCATCTACCGCCAGGCCGGCGATCAGCACACCTTCGATCAACTGGTGCGGATCGTTTTCGATCAGCACGCGGTCCTTGCAGGTCCCCGGCTCGCTCTCGTCGCCGTTGACCACGATGTATTTGGGCTTGAGCGACGTGCGCGGCACGAAACTCCACTTCATGCCGGTGGGAAACCCCGCCCCGCCGCGGCCGCGCAGATTCGAAACCTTGACTTCCTCGATAATCTGCTCGGGCGTCATTTTGGACGCCTTGAGGAACGCCCGGTAGCCGTCGGTCGCCAGATAGGTCTCGATCGAGGCCGAGTTCGGCATCCCGAAGCGGCGCGAGAGGACTCGCGTTTCCAGCGGGCTGGGTTCGTTATACAACATTGCTTATTGCTTCTTCCTCAGCGTGTCCAGGATCTCGTCCAGCTTTTCCGGGGTCACGAAATGATGAAAATCGTAGTTGACCTGGATCGCCGGCGCCCAACTGCACGCTCCCATGCACTCCACTTCCTCGAGCGAAATCTGGCCGTCGGCCGTCACTTCTTTGTGGCCGATGCCCAGCTTCTTACAGGCATGCTCGTAGAGCTTGTCGCCGTCCATCAGCAGGCAACTGATATTGGTGCAGACCTGGACGTGAAACTTCCCCAGCGGCTTGCGGTGCAGCATGGAGTAGTAGCTGAGCACCTCGTTGACTTGCAGGGGCGTCACCCCTACTCGTTTGGCCACCTCATCCACCAGCTCGTCGGTGATGCTGCCGATCTCGTCCTGCGCGTAGAGCAGCATGGGAATCATGGCCGAGCGCTGCCGCCCCGCCGGATAGCTGGTCAGGAGCTTTTCGAACCTGGCTTCCAGTTGTGGAGAAAAAGTCATCTTTGTAGGGTAGGCCTCCCGGCCTGCCCCGCGCCGCCGGCGGGCTTCGCACGCGGAGTCATCGATCCGTATCCCCCAACACAAAATCCATGCTTCCAATCGACGCGATCACGTCCGCGATCAGCGTCCCCTGCACCATCTTCGGAACGGCCTGCAGGTTCCCGAAACTCGGCGTGCGCATGTGGACTCGGTACGCCATTGCGGTGCCGTTGCTGACCACGTAATACCCAAGCTCGCCGCGCGGCGATTCGATCACCTGGTAGACCTCGCCCTCCGGCACGCGGAAGCCCTCGGTGACAATCTTGAAGTGGTAGATGAGCGCTTCCATCTGCGTCTTCATCTTTTCGCGGTCGGGCAGCACGATGCCCGGCGCATCGGCTTTCCACGCGCCGCCCGGCATCCCTTCGAGCGCCTGGCGCGCGATCTTCGTGCTCTGCCGCATCTCCTCCACCCGCACCTGGTAGCGCGCGTAGACGTCGTTCTCGGTTCGCGTGGGCACTTCGAAATCGAACTTTTCGTAGCTGGAATAAGGCTCGTCCTTGCGCGCATCGATCTTCAGCCCCGCCGCGCGCAGCATGGGCCCGGTGACGCCGAGATCCAGCATGTCTTCGAGCGAAATAAAACCCACACCCTTGGTGCGGCCGATCCAGATGCGATTGTTGGTGAGCAGGTTTTCGTATTCGTCGATGCGGCTCGGAAAGACGTCCAGAAAGTTGCGGACGCGCTGCTCCCATCCGCGCGGCGGCTCCAGCGCCAGCCCCCCGATGCGGAAGTAGCTGGTCATCATGCGCTGCCCGCTGAACATTTCGAAGATTTTGAGAATCTCTTCGCGCTCGCGGAAGCAGTAGAGGAACACGCTCATGGCGCCGATATCCAGCGCGTGCGTGCCCAGCCAGACCAGGTGGCTGTTGAGACGGGTCAGCTCGGTGAGCATCACCCGCATCCACTGCGCCTGGGGCGGAATCTCCAGACCCAGCAGTTTCTCTGTCGCCAGGCTCCAGCCCAGATTGTTCGAAAGCGGCGCCAGGTAGTCCACTCGGTCCGTGAGAGTCACCGCCTGCTGATAGGTCTTGACCTCGAATTCCTTCTCGATGCCGGTATGCAGGAAGCCGATATCGGGCTGGCAGCTCACGATGTTCTCGCCGTCCAGCTCCATTAGCAGGCGCAGCACACCGTGGGTGGACGGGTGCTGCGGCCCCATATTGAGGACCATGCGCCGGCCGCCGGTTTCCGTGGTGCTGTCTTCCAGCACCGCCATGAATTGTCCTGGAGCGGATTCCGGCATGACTAAACCCTCGATCCGGTGACGGGATAATCTTTCCGCAGAGGATGGCCCTCCCAATCGTCGGGCAGCATGATGCGGCGCAGGTTGGGATGGTTGAGGAAGCGGATGCCGAACAGGTCGAAGACTTCGCGTTCGTACCAATCGGCTCCGCGCCAAACCGAAGTCACCGATTCGATCACCGGATCCTCGCCATGCAGGCGGCACTTCAGCCGCACCCGCTGGTTGCGCTCAACCGAGTGCAGGTGGTAGACGACCTCAAACCGCGGCTCGGCCGGGTACCAGTCGACCGCCGTCACCGTGCTGAGGCGAACGAATTGCTGATCGTATTTCAGGAAGCCGCAAATGCTGGTGATCTTGCCCGCAGCGATCTCCAGCGTGAGCTCGCCGCGGTCGATCTTGCCGCCCTTCAACGCCTCGGCATCGAAAGCTTCGACAGCAGCAGCGACTGGATTCTGTTTCAGGTTTTCGGACAGCATCGCCTCTGCTTACTTGCGCCCGGAACGGAGGTTCTCCGCCCAATCGAGCGCCCCCTTTTTCCAGATGTAGAAAAATCCGGAAAGGATCAAAATTACGAAGATCAGCATCTCCACAAACCCGAAGATCTTCAGCTCGCGATAGACAACCACCCAGGGGTAAAGGAAAATGGCCTCGATATCGAACAGAATGAAAAGCATTCCCACCAGGTAGAACTTCACGCTGAACCGCTGGCGGGCATCGCCGGTCGGCGTGATGCCGCTTTCGTAAGGCGTATCCTTGATTCGGTTGCGAACCTTTTTGCCCAGAAGCCAGGAGGCCGTGAGCAGCCCGGCCGCCAGGCCCATCGCGATCAGAGCCTGCAGCAGGACAGGAAAATACACCTCGGTGTACGATTTAGGCATGTGATCCCGGGAGATTTAGGCTCAAATCTGACTATAATGTTTCCAAAACTGGGGTGTCAACCAACCATGATCGACATAACGGTCAACGGAGAACCGCGATCCGCCCCCGAAGGGCAGACCATTCTGGGTCTTCTCAGGCAACTGGAGCTCGACCCGGCGCGGGTGGCGGTAGAACTGGACCGCCGAATCGTGAAACCACCGTCCTGGACGGAGACGGTCTTGCAGCCGGGCTCACAGATTGAAATCGTACAATTCGTCGGCGGCGGATAGAAGTGCGTGGGGTGGACGGTCGTTTTGCGCCGTCCGCCCTTCTACCGCTACGAAAAACTCCTGATGGCCGCTGCCTCGTCCTCGTGCACATCGAAAACCGTATACAGCTTGGTGATCTGCAGCAGATCCTTCACTCGCTTATTCAGATTGAGAAGTTTCAGATTGCCGCCGCTGTTGGTGACGGTGGTGAAACCGGAGACCAGCTCTCCGATGCCGGAACTGTCGATGTAGGACACATCTCCCAGGTT